>NZ_CP040244.1:2216599-2518249 GCF_005517195.1 Streptomyces vilmorinianum
CCGGCCTCCGAAGAAGAAGTCCGCGAGGCGCTGTACGACGTCGTCGACCCCGAGCTGGGCATCGACGTGGTCAACCTCGGTCTGATCTACGGCATCCACATCGACGACTCCAACGTCGCGACGCTGGACATGACCCTGACGTCCGCGGCCTGTCCGCTGACCGATGTGATCGAGGACCAGGCGAAGGCCGCCACCGACGGCATCGTCAACGAGCTGAAGATCAACTGGGTCTGGATGCCGCCGTGGGGCCCGGACAAGATCACGGACGACGGCCGCGAGCAGCTGCGCGCGCTCGGTTTCAACGTCTGACCATTTTCGGACGTCCGACCGTTTCTTGCGTATGAACGGCCATGCACGCCAGGCAGACTGGCGGGCATGGCCGTTCGCATGTACCACCTCGCCGTCGACGCCCACGATCTTCCCGCCCAGGCGCGCTTCTGGGCCCAGGTCCTGGACTGGAAGATCCTCTTCGAGGCGGAGGACGAGATCGTCATCGGAGCCGACGAGGACTCCTGGCCCGGGATGTGCTTCCTGCCGGTGCCCGAGTCCAAGACCGTCAAGAACCGGCTCCACATCGACCTCGCGCCCGACGATCAGGACGCCGAGGTCGCCAGGATCGTCGGGCTCGGGGCCCGGCGGGTCGACGTCGGGCAGGGCGAGGACGTGAGCTGGGTCGTCCTCGCCGATCCCGAGGGCAACGAGTTCTGCGTGCTGCGGCCGAAGAGGTCGCTCACCGACTGAACGGGGGTGCCTCGGCCGCCGCCTGGGCGAGGGTCGGGGCGAGGTCCTCCGTGCGGATGCGCCGGTCGATGTAGAGGAGGCCGGTCACCAGCGGGGGGAGGATCGAGGAGACGAACTGGCCGATCAGCGAGCCGATGATCGCGATCACCAGGAAGGGCGCGAGGAGAAGCAGGATCTCCGTGGCGGACTTGGCTTCCACGCCTTCCGTGAAGGAGAGCGGGGCGGAGACCAGCGCGCCGAAGACCTGCTGAAGCGCCCAGTTGATCACCGCCGCGATGACACCGGCCATCAGCGTGCCCCCGAAGATCCGCCACCACGAGCCGCGGACCAGCTGGGACGAGCGGCGCATCGCGGCCAGCGGGCCCTGGCTCTCGATGACGGCCGCCGTGGGGGCGAGGCTGAACTTCACCCAGAGCCAGATCGGGAGCGGGGCGGTCAGGAGGACGGCCAGCATCGCACCTCCGACGGACATGGCCACGAGGGTCACCGGGCTGCCGCCCCCGATGGCCACGATCAGCCCGGCGAACGTCGCCAGGAACACGACGGTCGGGATGAGCAGGACAAGACCCGTCAGGAAGACCGTGCCCAGCACCGCCGGCATGCGCGACCACGAGCGGCGCCAGACCGCGCGCAGGGTGGTGGGGTGCCCCAGGACCGCCACCTGGACGACGGCCGGCGAGGCGGCGTACACCACGCCGCTCGCGAGCAGTAGCCCGATCATGGCGACGAGCCAGACGCAGCCGAAGGCGATCAGGAGCGGACGGCCGTCCTCCCAGGACGGGTGCGCTCCCCGCGGCAGGTCGAACACCCCGGGGAGGTGGTCGCCGACGACCGCGTACGCGATGCCGAGTGCCGCGACGACCAGCAGCGTGGCGCCGCCGTACGCGATCACGGCCACACCGAGCAGCTGCTTCCAGTAGCGGCCCACGGTGGTGAAGGCGCCGGTCAGGATCTGGCTGAGACCCAGCGGCGCCAGAGGTATCACGCCCGGCTGTGGCGGTGGTGGCGGGGGTGGATAGCCGTAGCCGTACGGCCCCGAGGGATATGTCATGCGCACACCGTAGCGGCAGTTGTTGTGTACGATCGTACGCATGGGATACGGGCTGCTGGCGGGCGCCATAGCGGCGGAGATCGTCGCCACGACGTCGATGAAGTACAGCGAGGGTTTCAGCAGGTTCTGGCCCTCTCTGATCACCGTCGCCGGCTATCTGATCGCCTTCGCCCTGCTCGCCCAGGCGCTCAGGACCCTCCAGGTCGGCACCGCCTACGCGATCTGGTCCGGGGTCGGCACCGCCGCCGTCGCCGCCATCGGCATCCTCTTCATGAACGAGACCCTCAGCGTCGCCAAGGTCGCAGGCATCCTGCTGATCATCGCGGGTGTCCTGGTGCTCAACATGGGCGGAGCGCACTGATGGACCGGCCGCGCCGCCCCCGCCGCCACGACCCCGAGCGGCGGCAGCGGATCGTCGACGCGGCCCTGCGGGTGGTCGCGGCCCGGGGCATCGCCGGGCTGAGCCACCGTACGGTCGCCGCCGAGGCGGACGTGCCGCTCGGCTCCACGACGTACCACTTCTCCTCCCTCGACGAACTCCTCGTCGCCGCGCTCCGCCAGGCCAACGAGGGCTTCGGGCGGGAGCTGCGCGAGAGCGAGGCGCTCGCCCGCCCCGGGGCCGACGTCGCGCGGGAACTCGCCCGGCTGATGGGGGAGTGGATCGGCGGCGAGCGGACCGGGGTGGAGCTGGAGTACGAGCTCTACCTCGCCGCCCTGCGCCGCCCGGCCCTGCGCCCCGTCGCCGCCGAGTGGACCGAGGCCGCCACCGAGGTGCTCTCCCGGCGCACCGATCCCGTCACCGGCCGCGCGCTCGTCGCGCTCATGGACGGCATCTGTCTGCAGGTGCTCCTGACCGGCGCGGAGTACGACGAGGAGTACGCGCGCGAGATGCTGGGCCGGGTCCTGGCGGTACCGCCAGGAGCGGGCGCCGCACCCGACGGACCCGCGTGCGGGGCTCCGTGGCCGGACCTCCCGCCTGGCCGGGGCGAACCGCCGAACGGCCGGGGCGAATCGCCGAACGGCGGCCCGGCGGGCTTGGCGGTTCCGCCAGGGGACCCGACCGCCACCTGAGACCGGTTGGCCCGCGCGGGGGCCCGACCGTTAGGTTTTCCGTATGACCACTGCTCCTCGCACCACCGGCGCCGTCGCCGCCGGCCTCGCCACCATCGCCGGTGACGGCACCGTTCTCGACACCTGGTTCCCCGCCCCCGAGCTGACCGACACGCCCGGGCCCGCCGGAACCGAGCGGCTCACCCCCGACGCCGCCGTCAACGCCCTCGGTGAGGGCGCCGCAAAGGCCCTCGGCGTGGATGCCCGCCGTGGCGTCGAGGTGGTCGCCGTCCGCACCGTCATCTCCTCGCTCGACGACAAGCCGCTCGACGCGCACGACGCCTACCTGCGCCTGCACCTGCTCAGCCACCGTCTGGTCAAGCCGCACGGCCAGAGCCTCGACGGCGTCTTCGGTCTGCTCGCCAACGTCGCCTGGACCTCGCTCGGCCCGGTCGCCGTCGACGACATCGAGAAGGTGCGCCTGAGCGCCCGCGCCGAGGGCCTGCACCTCCAGGTGACCTCGATCGACAAGTTCCCGCGGATGACGGACTACGTCGTCCCCGCCGGGGTCCGCATCGCCGACGCCGACCGCGTCCGGCTCGGCGCGCACCTCGCCGCCGGCACCACCGTCATGCACGAGGGCTTCGTCAACTTCAACGCCGGCACCCTCGGCACCTCGATGGTCGAGGGCCGCATCTCGGCCGGTGTCGTCGTCGGCGACGGCTCCGACATCGGCGGTGGCGCCTCCACCATGGGCACCCTCTCCGGTGGCGGCAACGTGATCATCGCCATCGGCGAGCGCTGCCTCATCGGCGCCGAGGCGGGCGTCGGCATCGCGCTCGGCGACGAGTGCGTCGTCGAGGCCGGCCTGTACGTCACCGCCGGTACGCGCGTCACGATGCCCGACGGCCAGATCGTCAAGGCCCGCGAGCTCTCCGGCGCCTCGAACATCCTCTTCCGCCGCAACTCGGTGACCGGCGCCGTGGAGGCCCGCCCGAACAACGCGGTCTGGGGCGGACTCAACGAGATCCTCCACAGCCACAACTGAGCGTGACCTGGTCGTGTGACGCTGCGTTAGCAGAACGACGCAGGTCACACGAGCAGACAAGGCGAGGAGTCGATATGAGGACGAGGCCCACCGTTGTCGGAGCGCTGAGCGTGGCGGCCGTCCTGTTGTCCGCCGGGGCCGCCTCGGCGGACGAGACGCACACCCGCACGCACAACGGCCCCACCGTCTCGAACGGTCCCAGCCTCTCGCTGCACACCGGTCAGATCGACGACCCGCTGGAGGACGTCCTCGAACACGCGGCGGTGCTCGGCACCACCTACGTGTTCGACTGAGCCGGCAGTGCCCGGACCAGATCCTCGTACGCCGCCCGCAGCCCGTCGACCGCCTCCCGGTCGGCGGGCTGCAGCGGTTCCCGTACGAAGTCGCCGAGGAGCGCCTTCGCCGTCACGGTGCCCGGCAGGCCCGAGGACATCATCAGCTCGGCGAGCGGGAGTGTGAGCGCGTTCAGCCGGGTCGCGTCGGTCGTGTCGCCCCGGTCGAAGGCGTCGAGCACGGCCCGCATCTGACGGGGCGCCACATTGGCCACCGTACTGACGAAGCCGGCGCCGCCCACCGCGTACAGCGGCAGGTTCAGCTCCTCGGAGCCGGAGTAGTACGCGAGCGAGGTCCGGGCGATCACCTTGGCCGAGCCGAGCAGGTCGTAGGCGCAGTCCTTCACCGCGACGATCCGCGGGTGCGCGGCGAGCCGCAGCAGCGTCGCGGGCTCGATACGGGTGCCGGTGCGGCCGGGGATGTCGTACAGCATCACCGGAAGATCGGTCGCGTCCGCCACCCGCAGGAAGTGGGCCTCGACGGCGGCCTGCGGGGGACGGCTGTAGTACGGCGTGACCACGAGGAGCCCGTCCGCGCCGGACTTCTCGGCCTGCCGGGCCAGCTCGACCGTGTGCCGGGTGTCGGCGGTGCCGACGCCCGCGAGCACCGGGAGGGCGGGGCCGACGGTCTCGCGGACGGCCCGGATCAGCGCCGACTTCTCCTCGTCCGTGGTGGTCGGGGACTCGCCGGTCGTGCCGTTGAGGACGAGCCCGTCGCAGCCCTCGGAGACCAGGTGGGCGGCGTGCTCGCGGGCGATGTCGAGATCCAGCTCGCCGGCGGCGGTGAAGGGCGTGATCATCGCGCAGAGGGCTCGGCCGAAGGGGCGTTCAGTGCTCATCCCGGCAGTCTCGACGCAATGGACGGTGAAGGTCTACTTAGTTCTTCTTGGGCTGAGGGGTAAGTCTTGCTGAAGGGTGACCCTCAGGCTGACGAGAGGGTGAGCTTGAAGCCGTCGTGGCTGCGGGCGAAGCCCAGGGAGGCGTAGAAGCGGTGGGCCTCCGTCCGTCGCTTGTCGCTCGTCAGCTGGACGAGCCCGCAGCCGCGTGCGCGCGCCCGTTCCACCGCCCGTGCCATCAGCTCCCGGCCGAGCCCGCCGCCGCGCCGGTCGGCCCTGATCCGTACCGCCTCGATCAGGGCCCGCTCGGCGCCGCCCCTGCCCAGGCCCGGGATGTACGTCGCCTGCAGGCACCCCACGACCACGTCGTCGCCGTCCACGAACACCAGCATCTCGTTGCGCGGATCGCTCTCGATCTCCGCGAAGGCCCGCTCGTAGGCCGCGGTGACGGTGATCGAGGCGGGGTCGACGACCTTCTCCTCGTCGGCGAGAAGGGCGAGGACGGCGGGCAGTTCGGCACGCGAGGCGGGGCGAAGGATCATGACCGCATGATCTCGCCGGGAACCCTTGACCTCAAGTGCGGTTGAGCTTGGAGGCTGGGGGCATCGACGACAGGAGGACCCGTCATGAACACCGTAGTCCGCCGTGATTCCGGCCCCGATCCGTACCGGCCGGGAGTGGGGGCCGTCCTCGCCAGCACCTGGCGCGTGGGCACGCCCGAGCGGCAGCGGGCCGCCGTGGACGCCATCGCCGAGACGTGGGAGAGCAGGGACTGGCCGGACGGCGGACTGCTCTCGTACACCGTGCTCATCGGCGACGACGGCGACACCCTGCTCCACTACTCGCAGTGGACGGCGGAGGAGGCCTACGACGACTTCGTACGGACGTTCCGGGACGACCGCAACGCCGAGATCGACGCGGCGGTGCCCGGCATCGACCGGGTGGCGCTCCACCGCTACGGTCCGCCCTACCGCTCCGCCGTGCTGAGCGAGAAGAGCGCCGGGGCCGCGCCCGACCTCGTCACGCCCGGCCTCGTCGTGGTCGCCGAGGCGGTGTTCGACGGGGCCGACTCCGCGCGGCAGCGGACCTGGGTGGACGACGTCTTCGCCGCGATGGACGCCGACGCCGGTGAACGGCCGGCCCCCGGCGGGATCGGAGCCCACTTCCACCTCTCCACCGACGGCACGCGCGTCCTCAACTACGCCGAGTGGGAGAGCGTGCGGGCCTTCGAGGAGTGGCAGGCCGCGGACGGCGCCGACACGGGACTCTGGGCGAAGGTCCACCACCACCCCGGTCTCGTCGAGAGCCGGGTGCGGCGGTACACGCCCGCGCTGAACCTGCGCGCGGGCGTGTGACCGTCCTACCTGCCCGCTACGGGCGGAAGCGCAGCACCTGCGGGTCGTGGTCGCTGTTCTGCTCGGAGAACTCCGCGTTGATGTGGACGCTGTCGTACTCGAAGTGGTGAACCCCGGGGCTGGTCAGGATCTGGTCGAGAACCTGGCTGTTGCCCTGGTAGACGTACGAGTAGCGCTCGCTGCGCGGCAGCGACTTCACGGCCGGGTAGAGCGCCCCGCCGTCCGTGAGGGCCTGCGTGGTCCCGGAGAACTCGAAGTCGTTGATGTCACCGAGGACCAGGACGTCGGCCTGCTTCTCGATCGCGAGGAGGTCCTTGACGAAGGCGTTGACGGACTGCGCCTGCAGCAGACGCTTCGCCTCGGAGGAACGCTTCGGCGGCTGGTGGTGCGAGGTCAGGGACTGGTCCCCGCCCTTGGAACCGAAGTGGTTGGCGATCACGAAGACCGTGCGGCCGCGGAAGGTGAACTCGCCCGCCAGCGGCTTGCGGCTGTTCTCCCAGGCCGTGTTCGCCGGGTCGATCCGGCCGGGGGAGAGGGTCAGCTGGGCGCCGCCCCGCTCGCCGCGCACCACACCGGTCGCGGCCGTCGCGTCGCCGCCCGCGCGGTCGGTGAAGGAGACCCGCTCAGGGTTGAAGAGGAAGACCTGGCGGATGTTGCCGCCGGGCTCGCCGCCGTCCTTGTTGTTCGCCGGGTCGACCGAGCGCCACTCGTACGCCGGGCCGCCGGCCGCCACGATCGCGTCCGTGAACTTCTTCAGCGTCTGGTCGGCCGCGACCGTACCGTCGTTCTTGGCGCCGTTGTTGTCCTGGATCTCCTCCAGGGCGAGGATGTCGGGCGAGGCGAGGTTGTCCACCACGGCCGCGGCCAGCGCGTCGAACTTCGCCTGCGGGTCGGACGGGTCGAGGTTCTCGACGTTGTACGTCGCGACCGCCAGCTCGTTCTTGTGCTGCCGGTCCGTCGTCTCGCGCTCCAGGCCACGGTCGACGACCGTGCCCAGGGTGCGGGCCACCACCTTGTAGCCACCGAACTGGTCGAAGTCCAGCGGGCCCTCGGTCGAGCCCGTCAGCCGGTCCCCGACGTTCGCCGTCGGGAACGGCTGCTCGGCGATCGGGGTCAACGACTGGACCTTGAGGCGGCCGGAGTTCTGCGCGGTGTACGAGCCGTAGACCGAGCCGCCGCGCAAGTTCGGGTTCTCCCAGGGCTTCACCGTCACCCACAGCTCGGAGTACGGAGTGGAGGCGCCCACCACCCGTGACGTACCGATGCGGATGTTCATGCCCTCCAGGGACTCGTAGTAGTCCAGGGCGTACGTCTCGGGGTCCAGCGTGAGGCCGTTGATGGAGCCGTCGGCGGCCGGGTCGCCCTCGGGGGCGTACGCGTCGGGCACCGAGAAGCCGGAGATCGTCACGGGGGCCGGGACCGGGTTGCCGGAGGAGACCACGGTCACGGTCGGCTTGGAGATCTGGGTCACCGACTGGTTGCCGGAGTTCAGGCCGCCGGGGACGTACTCGCCCACCGTGCCGTTCACGCTGACCGCGTCGCCGACGGCGACGGTCGGAACGGAGCTCGTGAAGACGAACAGGCCCTCACTGGTGGCCGGATTGTCGTCGGCCTGCGGGTCCTGGATCCAGAATCCACGCGAGCCGTACGTCCGTACGCCGGTCACGATGCCCGTGACGCCGGTGACCTGAGTGCCGACGAGGGGCGAGACACGAGTGGTGCCCTGGATGTCGTGGACGCGGACGCCGGCGGCGGTCTCCGCCGAGGCGGCGGAACCCGCGAGGAGTCCGGCCGCGAGCGCGGCCGACACGGCAGCGGCGACGGCCGCGGATCTCGGTATGGAGGAAGGCATCAAAGGGCTCCGGAGGTGCTTGGAGAATCGGTCGATGAATCTACGCGCGTCAATCTCTTGGCTGGGCGGGTGACTTGTCAAGAGTCGACGGGTGTACGAAGGCTGACGGCTCCGTGAACCGGCGGTCCACACCGGAAATGCGTCTACGCTGAAGGCCGTTCGACCCCCACGCGCCCTTCGGCCCCACGCGCCTTTCGACCGCACGCGCCTTTCGAGGAGAAGACCCCAGATGGCACAGGACCGCCCCACCTTGCCCCCCGTTCAGCTGCACTCGGACGCGGAGCTGGCGCGGGACGCCCTGGCCACCCCCCTCCTGTCCCGCGCCGCCCGGCTCGCCCGCTGGGTCGGCCCGGAGACCCGGGTCGGCGCCGGCGGCGAACTCGTCGACGAACAACTCCCCGCGGCCGCCGAGGTGCTGGGCCTCGCGGCCGACGAGGACGGCGAGGCCTACGCGAGCGAGGCCTGGCGGCTCGCCGTCGACACGGGACTCGTGGAGGTCGAGGACGGCGACGACGACACCCCGGGCGAGGCCGCCGCGGGCGAGAACCTCGCGCTCCTCACGGGCGGCGCGCCGCTCGACGTCCTCGGGATCTGGCTGGACGGCCTGGACGTGGTCTTCGCCGACGCCACCGCGCCCGTGCTCGACGACCTGGCGGAGGTCGTCGGCGAGGACGGCGAGATCGACTTCGAGCTCCTCGACTGGAACCCGGAGGAGGAGGCGGAGTTCCTGGAGGGCGTGCTCGGCAACCTGTATCTGCTCACGGTCAGCGAGGGCGGATCGGGCGACGGGCCGGTGCCGCTGCCGGCGCTCGCCGCGTCGATGATCGTCCCGGACGACATGGGCGAGCCGACGGACGACGTACTGGAGCAGGTCTCCGAGGCGATGATGCGCCTCGACGACCAGTTCCGGCTGCTCGAACCGATCGGGCTCGTCGAGTACCAGCCTGTCGACGAGGCGCTGATGGCCGAGGAGGGCGAGGAGGGCGAGGAGCCCGCCCCGCAGATCGACGAGGTCGACGACGAGGACGTCACGCGGTACGGGATGGTCCGGCTGACGCCGCTCGGGCTCTACGGCGTACGGGCCCGCATGCTGGAGGCGGGCCTGGACGCGCCGGCCGTCGGCGAACTCGCGGACAAGGGCGCGGACGCGCTCCTCGACGGCCTCGCCTCCTACCCCGAGGCCGCGGCGCGCGCCGAGACGGCGGGCTGGCTGGCCGGCCGGGACGCGGTGGCCGCGGCACGCGAGCTGCTCGGCGCGGCACGCGGCGCGGACGCCGGCTCGCCGCTGCGCCGGCTCCACTGCCAGCAGGCGCTCTCGCTGGTGGGCGGGGAGGCGGAGCCGGCGGTACGGGAGGTGCTGGACGACACGGAACTGGGCGGGCTCGCCCGGGTCTGGCTCGCGGAGCGGGGCGCGGCGGACGTACCAGCGCCGCCGGAGTCGATGATCTTCTGGCTGGCGATCGACACGATCGCGGCGCAGCTGGACGCGGAGGGCGACCTGGAGGAACTCCGGGACCTGATCGAGGGGCTGACGGGCCAGCACAGCGGCTTCTTCGACGCGGCCTGGCGAGTCGAGCACCCGTCGACGGCGGAGGTCCTGGAGGCGATGGGCCGCCTCCACCGCGACAAGGCGGCGGCGAAGGACGCCCGCAAGGCGGCCTTCAAGGCGAGGTCGAGGGCGTGATTCCCCCACCCCGCCCCTTCCCGAATCCCTGACGAGCCCGCGGCCTGCGCCCCGCCCCCGGACCCCCAGCCGCACCCGCTTCGCGGCGCGGTGGGTGAGGCGACTCGGGGCAGTGGCTCGGCGGCCCGGTGCGCCTGCTTCGCGGCGAGGGGGTGAGGGGGGCTCGGTGTGGCGCCTCCGCCGCCGCGTCCGCGACCGCCGCCGCGCCCGCCGGGTCGGCCAGGTCGCCGCCCGTCAGGACATGCCCGTCCCCGGCGAGCGACTCCAGCGTCTCGCGGGCCTCGTCGGCGCGCGTGCCGTAGTGGACGGCGACCCGGTCGCCGTTGGCGGCGAACGCCTGGGCCACGGCGCGGCCGAGACCGCGGGACGCGCCGCTGACGAGGACGCGCCGGCCGGAAGGGGGCAGGTTCATGGAAGGACGCCTCTCTGTTCAACCCACGTTTATACGGGGGCGGGACCGTGTGCCCGGACACCGGGTGACGACAGGGAGACGACCACGCCATGCCTCTCAACCGCAGACAGTTCGCCAAGCAGTCCGCCGCCACGGGCGCCGGGCTCGTCCTGACCGGAGCCGTCGGCGCGCTGGCCACCGCGCCCGAGGCGCTGGCGCTCGGACACGGCCACCAGCTCGGATACGGGCCCCTCGTCGAGGACCCCGCGGGCCTCCTCTCCCTCCCCGCCGGGTTCTCGTACCGCGTCCTCACCCACAGCGGCGTCACCACGCTGGAGTCCGGCGAGTTCACGCCCCAGAAGCACGACGGCACCGCCACCTTCGCCGGCCCCCGCGGCACCACGCTCCTGGTCAACAACCACGAGCTCAAGGGCCCCCGCTCGAAGTGGCAGCACCCCGTCCCGCTCGCCGAGGGGCTCGTCTACGACCCGGCCGCGGCCGGCGGCTGCACGGTCGTGGAGGTGCACCGCGACGGCACCGTCGCCGAGTGGGTGGGCATCGCCGGCACCTCCACCAACTGCGCCGGCGGCCGCACCCCCTGGGGCACCTGGCTCACCTGCGAGGAGAACTCCGACCTCGCCGGCGAGAACGGCATGACCAAGGACCACGGGTACGTCTTCGAGGTCGACCCGTGCGACCGCCGTGCCAACCGCGACCCCCGGCCCATCAAGGCGTTCGGCCGCTACGACCACGAGGCCGTCGTCATCGACCCCAAGCGCGGCCACGCCTACCTCACCGAGGACGACTCCAAGCCCAACGGCCTCTTCTTCCGCTGGGTCCCGCCCGCCGGCTTCGAGCACGGCCGCGGCAGGCTCCGCACCCTCGCCGACGACGCCGGCGTCCTCCAGGCGCCCCGCTGCATCGACTCGGGCGGCCGGTTCGTCGACGACCTCTCCCGGGCCACCGGGATCGGCACGGTCTACGGCGTGGACTGGGTGGACGTCCCCGACCGCGACGGCCGCGAGGTCGCGGTCCGCGAGCAGTTCGGCCCCGCCGAGGTCACCCGCGGCCGCAAGCTGGAGGGCATGTGGTGGGGTGACGGGGGCGCCTACATCGTCTCCTCGTACGCCCGCGAGGAGAGCCCCGGCGCCGCGCACGACGGCCAGGTCTGGTTCTACGACCCCAAGCGCCGCACCCTCACCCTGAAGGTGCTGCTGGGCGTCAACCCGGCCCCGGAGGAGGACGGCGCGTACGACGGCCCGGACAACATCACCGTCTCCCCCTACGGCGGCCTCGTCATCGCAGAGGACGGCGAGGGCGTCTCGCACCTCTTCGGAGCCACCGAGCGCGGCAGGACGTACCCGATCGCCCGCAACGACCTGAACGACAGCGAGTTCGCGGGCGTCGTCTTCTCGCCCGACGGCGACACGCTCTTCGCCTGCATCCAGCAACCCGGCATCATGGTCGCGATCACCGGCCCCTGGCGCCGCCAGCCGCGCCACTGACCACGCCCCGGCCGACAAAACCGTTGGTGCGCCCGCGCGTTGTCCCCCTAAGGTGATGCTCGTCCAGGTGCGACAGGCAGGACCTACTTCCACTCATAATGGGGAGGCCGCGGGTTCGAATCCCGCCGCCGGCATTCGTGCCGGTGTAGCTCAGGGGCAGAGCACCAACCGTCGGTTCCGCCGGCCTTGATCTCTGGACACCACAACTTCATGCACCTCCCGGTGCGTTCTCGGGAGGCACAGCATCCGACGAGGGTGTCCGGTGCGCAGGCGACGGATACTTCATGGGGAACAGCGGGTTGCGGGTTCGAGTCCCGTCACGCCTTCGGGGCGTGTAGCTCAATTGGGTAGAGCAGCCGTTATATGGACCGTCGCCGACCTCTGAACTCGGGCATTCTCGTCGCTGTGTTTCCCCCTCGCTCTTCGAATTCGGGGGAATTCACACATGGCACGCTTCAACACCCGTACCACCAAGGCCCGCGTCACCTCGCCCGTGACCTCCGTCGGCGCCACCACCCGCACCCACGAGGGCGGCGTCGGTGTCCTCAGGGACGCGCGGTCCGAGCTCTTCCTGCTCGCGGTCACCAACTTCGTCTCGCAGCGCACCTTCTACGAGAGCGGCGCCGACCGCGACGACCGTTTCGCCGCGCTCGTGCGCAAGCTCGCCGTCGAGGACCCCGAGTGGACCGCAGGCCTGCTCGCCTGGCTGCGCCGCGACGGCAACATGCGCACGGCCTCCCTCGTCGGCGCCGCCGAGTACGTGAAGGCACGCCTCGACGCGGGCGCCGAGACCGGACCCACGAACCGCCGGGTCGTCGCCTCCGTCCTGCTGCGCGCGGACGAGCCCGGGGAGCTGATCGGCTACTGGACCTCGACGTACGGGCGGAACATCCCCAAGCCCGTGAAGCGCGGAGTCGCCGACGCCGTCCGGCGGCTCTACAACGGAAAGTCCCTGCTCAAGTACGACACCGTCGGCAAGGGGTACCGCTTCGGCGACATCCTCAACCTCGTGCACGCCTCGCCCGACCCGGAGAAGGCGTGGCAGGGCGAGCTGTTCCGGTACGCGCTCGACCGCCGGCACAACCCCGACACCGCCGTTCCCCCGGAGTCCGACCGCACGCTGACCGCCCACCGGGCCCTGATGGCGCTCCCGGTCGCCGAACGGCGTGCCGTGGTCACCGGACCCGACGGCGCGCGACGGCTGGCCGAGGCGGGGATGACCTGGGAGGCACTGGCGGGCTGGCTGCAGGGGCCGATGGACGCGGCGGCCTGGGAGGCCGTCATTCCCTCGATGGGCGCCATGGCGCTCCTGAGGAACCTGCGCAACTTCGACCAGGCGGGGGTCTCCGACGAGGTCGCGGCCCAGGTCGCGGCGAAGATCTCGGACCCGGTCGTCGTCGCGAAGTCGAAGCAGTTCCCGTTCCGCTATCTCGCCGCCTTCCAGCACGCACCCTCGCTGCGCTGGTCGTACCCGCTGGAGCGGGCGCTCGGTCACTCGCTGGCCAACGTGCCCGCGCTGCCGGGCCGGACCCTGGTCCTCGTCGACCGCTCGGGCTCGATGTGGACGAGGCTTTCGGACCGCTCGGAGCTCAACCGGGCCGACGCGGCCGCCGTGTTCGGCGCGGCGGTCGCGATGCGGGCGGCCGACGCCGACCTGGTCGAGTTCGGCACGAGCAGCGCCCGGGTGAAGTACCGGACGGGCGAGTCGGTGCTGAAGGTCCTCGGCCGTTTCGGCGAGCTCGGCGGCACCGACACCACCGAGGCGGTCCGCAAGCACTACAAGGGTCACGACCGGGTGCTGATCGTCACCGACGAGCAGGCCGCGTACAGCCACTACGGCGACCCGACCGCGCAGGTGCCGGACCGTGTTCCGGTCTACACCTGGAACCTCGCGGGCTACCGGACGGGCCACGCCCCCTCGGGAAGCGGCAACCGCCATACGTTCGGCGGCCTGACCGACGCCGCGTTCCGGATGGTTCCGCTGCTCGAGGCCGGCCGGAGCGCCGACTGGCCCTGGACGTGAGGAAGGGCCCGCCGGGTGACCGGCGGGCCCTTTCCGTACAGCGGATCAGAGCGCCTGGGCAGCCGGCTTCACCATGCCGCGGACCGTCCGGGACTTCACGAACTCGCCCATCGCGGTCATCTCCCACTCGCCGGAGAACTGCTTGATGAGCTTGGCCATCATCACGCCCGTCTGCGGCTCGGCCGTGGTCAGGTCGAAGCGGACCAGCTCCTCGCCGCTCGCGGCGTCGATCAGCCGGCAGTAGGCCTTGGCGACCTCGGTGAACTTCTGGCCGGAGAACGAGTTGACCGTGAAGACCAGGCCGGTGGCGTCCGCCGGGAGACGGCCGAGGTCGACGACGATGACCTCGTCGTCGCCCGCGCCCTCGCCGGTCAGATTGTCGCCGGAGTGCTTGATCGCGCCGTTCAGGATCGAGAGCTTGCCGAAGTAGCAGCTGTCCAGGTGGTTGCGCTGGGGGCCGTAGGCGATGACCGAGGCGTCGAGGTCGATGTCCTTGCCGCGGTACGCGGGCTCCCAGCCGAGGCCCATCTTGACCTGGGAGAGCAGCGGGCGGCCGCCCTTGACCAGCGACACGGTCTGGTTCTTCTGCAGGCTGACCCGGCCCTTGTCCAGGTTGATCTTTCCGGTGGAGACCGGGGCGGCGGCCGGCGCGGCGGCGGGCGGCGGGGGCGTGGTCGCGGCGAGCCGCGGGTCGACGGGGGCGGCGACCGGAGGCGCCACGGGAGGCGCCACAGGAGGTGCCACGGGAGTGGGGGCGGCCGCGGGCTCCTCGTCCACCGAGACGCCGAAGTCGGTCGCGATGCCCGCGAGCCCGTTCGCGTACCCCTGGCCCACGGCACGCGCCTTCCAGGCGCCGTTCCTGAGGTAGATCTCCACGATCACCAGCGCCGTCTCCGTACCGAGCCGCGGCGGGGTGAAGGTGGCGAGGACCTGGCCGTCGTCGGCGTTGCGGATCGTCGCCGTGGGCTCGATGCCCTGGAACGTCTGGCCGGCCGCGTCGGGGCTCGCGGTGACGACGATCTTCTCGATGCCGGGCGGCACCGCGCCGGTGTCCACCAGGATCGCGTCCGGAGCCGCCCCGCCGCCGGAGCGGTAGGTCACACCGGGGCCGGAGGGCTGGTTGTAGAAGATGAAGTCGGCGTCCGAGCGCACCTTGCCGTCGGCGGTGAGCAGCAGGCCCGAGACGTCGAGCCGCACCGGAGCGGCGACGTCCACCGCCACGCGCGCGGCGGACAGAGGGATGTTCGAGCCGGGGGTCATAGCGGTCATGCCAGAGGTAACGAGCGAGACCGCTTTGCCGTTCCCTTACCTTCGCCCGGTTCGGCCACCCTGGTTACGCGGGTGATTGCGGGCCGCCCGCTCGTTGCCGAACTTGTACGCGCCCGTCCAGCGCGCCATGACCAGCTGGGCGTCCCCCGACCCCACCTCCGCCAGGAACTTCTCCGCACGTCCCCCGCGCAGGGTGCCCGCGGCGCGCCCGCGGTGGGTGAGGACGACCGTGCCGTCCGCACGCTGCTCGTAACCGAATCCATGAGGCTGTGGCATGACGGGCATCCTGCCGTTCCCGGGCAGGTCCGTCATATGAATATTCGGGTTGATCGTATTCTTGCCGCTCGTGGGTGGGAGCTCTTTCAGAACGCGGGACGTGGACGAGGCGCGGCAGGAGATCGACGCGCGGTACTACGCCAACTTCATGGACGTCATCGAGCGGCAGGAACGTCCCTTCGCCGCCCGGTTCGACACGGTGGACCTGGGGCCGCTGGTCATCGGCGACCTGTCCTGCGGGGCGGACGTGCGGATGCGCTTCGGCGAGCTCGGGGCGTTCCACGTCAACGCCCCGCTGTCGGGGACGATGGAACTGCGGCAGGGCGGCCGCGCCCCGGTGCTGGCGACGCCGGCCGAGGCGGTGGTGCTCGATCCCTCGGGGGACACCTTCCTGGACCGCTGGAGCGGGGACTGCCGGGCCCTCTCCGTCAAGATCGACGCGGCCGCGCTCCGCGAACGCCTGGAGCGCCTCATCGGGCGGCCGCCGCATGGCGCCCTCGCCTTCGAGCCGCGTCTGGACATCACGCGCGGCCCCGGCCTGAGCTGGGTGCGCCTCGCCCGGCAGGTGGCGCACGAGGCGCTTGCCGGGGACAGCCTGGCCCACCATCCTCTGGTCGCCGCACCCCTGCAGGAGGCGCTGCTCAACGGGCTGCTCCTGGCCGCCGAGCACCCCTGGCGCGAGGAGCTCGCCCACCCGGGGGAGCCGCTGCGCCCGGCGCCCGTCAAGCGCGTGATGGACGCGGTGCGGGCCCGCCCGGAGCACCCGTTCACCACCACCGAGCTCGCCGGCCTGGCCAGGGTCGGCGTGCGCCGGCTGCAGGAGTCGTTCCGCGAGCACGTGGGCATGTCACCCATGGCGTACGTACGGGACGTCCGTCTCGAACGGGTCCATGAGGAGCTGCGGGGCGCCGCGCCCGACGAGCTGAGCGTGAGCGAGGTGGCCTGGCGCTGGGGGTTCGCGCACCACGGGAGGTTCGCGGCGCAGTACCGGACCCGGTTCGGCGAGACGCCCTCGCAGACGCTGCGCTCGACGCGGTGAGCCGCCGGCCGGCCGGACCCGCCGCGTTCCGCGGACAGTCGCCGCGCTGAGCGGATCGCGGTGGGCGGCGCGGCGCCCTACCGTTCCCTGTGTCGCGTGTGCAGCGCATGCCGTGACCCGGGCCCCGGCCGGCCGCCCCCGCATCAGTCCGGCCGGGCCCGCGTACTCCTCGTGCGGGGCAGTGCTAGTAGGGCCAGCGCGGCGGTTCGGTGCAGAAGTGGCCGCCCAGGTGCGCGTTCGCCGGATCGTCGTCGTCCGGCAGCCCCTGCTCCGCGATGATCCGCTCCGCGTACGCCTCCGAGTCGTCCTGCGGCTCGTAGCCGAGCGCCCGGGCGGAGGAGAGGTCCCACCACAGCCGGGTGTTGGCGGAGGAGCCGTACACGATGGTGTGGCCCACGTTCTCGGCGGTGAGCGCCGCGTGGAAGAGCCGGGCGCAGTCGGCGGGGCTCAGCCACATCGACAGCATCCGCACCGAGGTCGGCTCGGGGAAGCACGAGCCGACCCGTACGGAGACGGTCTCCAGGCCGTGCAGGTCCCAGTAGAACTGGGCGAGATCCTCGCCGAAGCACTTGGACAGGCCGTAGAAGGTGTCCGGCCGGTGCGGGGTGTCCACGGGGATCACCGGGTCGTCCGCGCGCGGCCGCGGGGTGAAGCCGACGGCGTGGTTGCTGGAGGCGAAGACGATCCGGGACACCCCCTCCTCGCGCGCGGCCTCGTAGAGGTGGTGCAGGCCGGTGATGTTGGCGGCCAGGATCTTCTCGAAGGTGGACTCCAGGGAGATTCCCGCCAGATGGATGATCGCGTCGACACCGCGGACGGCCTCGCGCAGCGCCTTGCGGTCGGCGAGGTCGGCGATGATCGCGTCCGGAGCGCCGTCGACGGGTGCCAGATCGAGCAGCCGGAGCTCGTATCCGTACGCGGGCAGCAGCTCGCGCATCAGCGTGCCGACGCCCCCGGCGGCGCCGGTGAGCAGGACGGTGCGGGGTGTGGGCATGTACGGAATCTCCGTCCGTGGATCCTATTCACAACCGTGGACAATCGTGGCCACGCTAGGGAGTGGGTGAGGGAGCGTCAAGAGTGCACGGTGAGACGGGTTTGCGCCTTGACCGGCCCTTTGGCGCTGCCCTAGCGTGGGATCGTTCATGCATATGGACGATAGTCAGAATGATGCACGACGGACTTCTCTGGGAGCGCCCGTGATCTCAGCCCCGCTCGCCGACCGGCTCGACGGCCTGCTGTTCTTCCCCGTCACCGCCTTCGGCCCGGACGGCACCGTCGACCTCGACCTCTTCCGCGCCCATGTGCGCGGCGGCATCGAGGCGGGCGCCGCCGCGGTGTTCGCCTGCTGCGGCACCGGCGAGTTCCACGCTCTCACCCCCGAGGAGTTCCGCGCCTGCGTCGCCGCGGCCGTGGAGGAGTCGGCAGGCCGGGTCCCCGTCGTGGCCGGCGCCGGCTACGGCACGGCGCTCGCGATCCGGTACGCGAGGCTCGCCGAGGAGGCCGGCGCCGACGGACTCCTCGCCATGCCCCCGTACCTCGTCGTCGCCGACCAGGCGGGGCTGCTGCGCCACTACACCGAACTGGCCGCCGCCACCTCGCTCGACGTCATCGTCTACCAGCGCGACAACGCGATCCTCACCCCCGAGACCGCCGTCGCCCTCGCCCGCGTCGAGGGCGTCATCGGCCTCAAGGACGGCCACGGCGACCTCGACCTGATGCAGCGGATCGTCAGCGCCGTCCGCGCCGAGGGCCTCGGCCTGCTCTACTTCAACGGCCTGCCCACCGCGGAGCTCACCGGACTCGCGTACCGGGGCATCGGCGTCACCCTCTACTCCTCCGCCGTCTTCTGCTTCGCCCCCGACATCGCCCTCGCCTTCCACCGGGCCCTCGCGACCGGCGACGACGCGACCGTGGAACGGCTCATCGACGGCTTCTACCGGCCGCTCGTCGACCTGCGGGCGAAGGGACGCGGCTACGCGGTCTCCCTCGTCAAGGCAGCCGTACGGATGGGAGGCCTGGACGTCGGCGAGGTACGGCCGCCGCTGAGCGAGCCCACGCCCGAGCACCTGAAGGAGCTCGCCGTGATCATCGAGCGCGGCCGGGCGCTGCTGGGAGGCGACGCGTGAGGACCGGGGCCTTCGTCTACCCCTGGGACGTCGTCGGCGACCCGGCGGCGCCGGGCCTGCTCGCGGACCTGGGCCTCGCGCAGCTCACGCTGGCCTCCGCGTACCACTCCACGCGCGCGCTGACGCCCCGGCATCCGGGGCACCGGATCGTCACCGCCGCGTACGCCGCCGTGCTCTACCCACCGGACGGGGACCGCTGGTCCGGACGGGCCCTGCGGCCCTACCCGGCGGGGGAGTGGGCGCCCGGGGACGCGTACGGCGAGGCCGCGGGCGCGCTCGCCGACGCGGGCCTGGAGGTCCACAGCTGGGTGGTCCTCGCCCACAACTCCCGCCTCGGCGCCGAACACCCGGGGACCTCGGTCGTCAACGCGTACGGCGACCGCTACCCCTGGGCGCCGTGCATCGCGCGGCCGGAGGTCCGCGCGTACCTGGTGGACCTGGCGGCCGAGGCGGCGGTACGGCCCGGGGCGGCCGGCACCGAGCTGGAGTCCTGCGGCTGGTACGGCCTCGCCCACCTCCACGCCCACGACAAGACCGCGGGGGTCGCCCTCGGGGAGCGCGAGCAGTACCTGATGTCCCTGTGCTTCTGCCCCTCCTGCAAGGAGGGGTACGGGGAGGAGGGCGTCGACCCCGACGAGCTGGCGGCGGCCGTGCGGGGCGCGCTGGAGCCGGTGTGGTCCGGATCCGGGGGCCTTGCCGCGTCCGCGCTCGCCGCCTTCGAGGAGCCGGTGCTCGCCTGGCGTGTCCGGACCGCCCGCACGCTCCAGGAGTCCGCGGTGGCCGCGGTCCGTGCGGCCGCCCCGCCCGGCTTCCGCGTCCTGCTCCACGCGGACCCGCACCCCCACCGCTGCGGCGCCGACGTGGGCACCGACCCCGCCCACGTCCTCGCCCACGCGGACGGCGTCGTCACCCCGGCCGCCTCCGTGTCCCCCTTCGCGGCCCAGGCACGCCCGGACACCGCCCTCGTCGCCAACCTCGGTGTGGTGACGGGCATGGGCGGCTCCCCGGCCACGCTGGTCGAGGACGCCAAGCGGGCGGCGTCGGAGGGAGCCACCGAACTCCGGCTCTACCACGCGGGCCTGGCCTCGGACCCCGACCTGACGTCGGTCCGGGAGGCCCTGCGGTCGCTGGGCTGAGACGGGGACGCGGCGGGCGCGTGCGGATGGGGGCGGCTGTTGGGCGTGCGACGGCTGCGGCCGGTGGCTCCGCACCGGCCCGCGACGCTCGTCGCCGTGCCTGCGGTCGGGCGCCGTCGAGCGTGTGCTCGGCCGGCTCGCCACGGAGTCGCAGGCCCAAGCCCGCGGGCGGTCGCGCCTTCTCAGGCGCCCGCCCGCACCTCCGCGCGTGTGCGCCCGCGGGCGGCCAGAACGATCGCGCCCGTCAGGCCCGCGGCGGTCAGCAGGGGCAGCAGCGCGCGGATGTCGAGGACGGCGACCAGGCCCGCGCCCGCCGCCAGGGCGAGCGCGTTCGGGACGAAGAGGAGCGTGTGGGCCGTCGCCGCCGCGCGGCCCACCGCGGTCTCCGGTGCCTCGCGCTGGACCGCCGTCATGGCCGCGATCAGAACCCACGGCAGGCCCAGGCCGATCACCGCGCTCGCCGCCAGTGCCACCCCGTCGTGCGGGACCGCGCGGGCGCCCGCCGCCAGGGCGAACAGGGCCAGGCCGGCGGTGGCGAGCAGCCGCTCCGGGATCCGCCGCAGCAGAGGCCCGGCCGCCAGGCCCGCGACGACCGAGCCCGCGCCCTGGACGGCGTACAGCACCCCCGCGTACGCGGGGGAGTGGCCGAGCCCGCGGTCCACCACGGCGTAGATCGCCGCACCGTTGACCCCGGCGAGCAGCATCGTGAACGAGCCCGTCAGGACCAGCGGGCGCAGCACCGGAGAAGCGCGGATCGTGCGCAGGCCCTCCGCCGTGTCCCGGAGCCAGTGCGCCGTCGCCGGGCGCGCCGGCTTCTGCTCCCGTACCCGCATCAGCGCGAACACCCCCGCCGCCACCGCGAACGTCGCCGCGTCGAGGAGCGCCACAGGCCCGCCCCCGTACCGCGCGAAGAGACCGGCCGCGGCGAGCGGGGCGATCAGCTTCACGCTCTCGTTGACCGTCATCCGCAGCCCGTTGAAGTCCGCGAGGAGCCGCTTGTCGAGCACGCTCGCCGCCAGCGCGGCCTGCGCCGCGTCGTGGACGGTGCCCTGGGCCCCGTACAGCACCAGCACCGCGAACAGCAGCCACACCCGGTCCGCCGCGTCGACCCACACCAGCGCCGGCAGCAGACCCGCCATCGCCGCGTTCGACCACACCATCAGCGGCCGCCGCCGTACCCGGTCGACGACCGTGCCGAGCAGCGGACCGACGAGCGCGGGCGCCCACAGCGCGAACACGGTCAGTGCGGCCAGACTGTCCGAGCCGGTCAGGGACTTGACCCAGATCCCCGAGGCCAGCCACATCGCCGTCGTACCGAAACCCGAGACCAGGATTCCGGTGAGATAGAGACCCGCCGTCCACTTCATACCCGCAGCCTGGGCTCTGAGGTGGCCCTCGCGGATCGGACAGATGCCCTGGAGACCGGGCGGTGAGATCGCGTCCGTAACACGCAGGACACCTGAACCGGCTTACGGCTGGGCACAATCCAGCCACCCGTTTCCCGAGGAGAGCCATGTTCGACACAAGAACCAACCCGGTCGACCGCTATTTCGCGATCAGTGAGAGGGGGTCGACCTTCGGCCGGGAGATACGCGGCGGCTTCGCCACGTTCTTCACGATGGCCTACATCCTCGTGCTCAATCCGATCATCCTGGGCAGCGCGGAGGACAAGTTCGGCCACCAGCTCAGCGGGGCCCAACTGGCCACCGTCACCGCCCTGGTGGCGGCCGTCATGACCGTCGTCATGGGCGTCGGCGGCAACCTGCCGCTCGCCATCGCCGCCGGACTCGGCCTGAACGCCGTCGTCGCCTTCCAGCTCGCACCCCTCATGAGCTGGCAGGACGCGATGGGGCTCGTGGTCCTCGAAGGCATCCTGATCTGCGTCCTGGTGGTGACGGGGCTGCGCGAGGCCGTCATGCACGCCATCCCGCACGCCCTCAAGCAGGCGATCAGCGTGGGCATCGGCCTCTTCATCGCCTTCATCGGCTTCGTCGACGCCGGCTTCGTGACCCGCATCCCCGGTGAGACCGGCTCCGTGCCCGTCCAGCTCGGCGCGAGCGGCCACCTCTCCGGCTGGCCCGTCCTCGTCTTCTGCCTCGGCGTCCTGCTCACCGTCGCGCTCATGGCGCGCAAGGTGAGGGGCGCGATCCTCATCTCCATCGTCGTCATGACCGTCGTCGCGATCGCCGTCAACGAGATCGCCGACGTGCCGGCGCTCGCCTGGGGCCTGACCGTCCCGGCCGTGCCCGACGACATCGTCGCCGCCCCCGACTTCGGCCTCGTCGGCTCCTTCAGCCTTCTCGGCGCCTTCGAGCAGATCGGGGTCGTCACCCTCGTCCTGCTCGTCTTCACCCTCCTCCTCAGCGACTTCTTCGACACCATGGGCACCGTCGTCGGCGTCTCCAGCGAGGCCGGACTCCTCGACGAGCAGGGCAAGGTCCCGCACCTCGGCCGGGTCCTCCTCATCGACGGCGCCGCCGCCGTCGCGGGCGGCGCCGCCTCCGCCTCCTCCAACACCTCCTACATCGAGTCGGCGGCCGGCGTCGGCGAGGGCGCCCGCACCGGCTTCGCCTCGGTCGTCACCGGCGGCCTGTTCGCCCTGGCGCTCTTCCTCACCCCGCTGGCCACCGTGGTCCCCGCCCAGGCCGCCGCGCCCGCCCTGGTCGCCGTCGGCTTCCTGCTGATGTCCCAGGTGCGGCACATCGACTGGACCAGCTACGAGATCGCGATCCCGGCCTTCCTGACGATCGCCGTGATGCCCTTCACGTACTCGATCACCAACGGCATCGGCGCCGGCTTCCTCGCCTACGTCGTCATCAAGGCCGTCATCGGCAAGGCGCGCGAGGTGCACCCGCTGATGTGGGGGACGGCTGTCCTGTTCGCCGTCTACTTCGCGATCGACCCGATCGAGCAGCTGCTCGGCGTCAAGTAGCGCCATCCACACGGGAGACGGCGAGCAGTGCGGCGCGTGCGGCATCGCACAGCTCGTCGTCCTCCGGGGCCGAGACCCGCGAGAGGGTCGTTCACGCCACGGCGTTCTTCCGGGCCCGGTTCTCGAACCGAAGGGCCGCCCCCGTCACCACCGCGCCCAGGCCCTCCCACAGGCCCACACCGAGGAAACCGGCAGGCGCCCGGCCGGTGACGACGGCGAGGGTGAAGACGGCGCAGGTGAGGAGGCGGAACGGGACCGTCCAGCGGAAGAAGGGCTTCCAGTCGGCCAGCGAGGCCAGGACGTAGTAGACGCCCATATTGAGCGCGGCCATGGACGAGGCGGTCAGGAAGACGAGGGTGTGGTCTCCCTGCGCGCGGTTCGCGTCGGGTATGGGGTCGAAGCCCATGACGGTGAGCATGGCGTCGGGCGTCACGAGACCCACCACCCCCAGCGCCGCGGCGAGCAGCCCGAAGACCGCCATGGTCCAGCCGGACAGGGAACGGGGCAGGCGCACGGCGGTCCTCCGCAAGATCGAAACTATGCTCGGTTCATGAGTGACCTTGCATACCGTGTCGCGGGGCCCGCCGACCAATCCGCCGTCGCCGCACTCGACGACTCCTTCACCACCGACCACGTCTACGAAGTCGCCGCCGGCGACATCGGGTTCGGGCTGCGGCTCGTCGCCGTCGACCCGCCGCTCGTCAAGGTCTTCCCCGCCGACGACGACACCGACGACGAGGAGGAGGAAGGCGGCGCGGACCACGAGATCGTGGCCGTCGACGCCGACGGGACGCTCTGCGGGTTCATCGCCGTCGACGTCGAGGAGTGGAACCGGCGTCTCGTCGTCCGTCAGGTCACCGTCGCCCCCGCCCACCGCGGCCGCGGCATCGGCGGCGAGCTGATGCGCCGCGCCCTGGCCCACGGCCGCGAGCGCGGCGCCCGTACCGCCTGGCTGGAGGTCACCAGCGTCAACGTCCCCGCGGTACGGGCCTACCGGCGCATGGGCTTCCGGCTCTGCGGACTGGACACCACGCTCTACACCGGCACCGCCTCCGAGGGCGAGACCGCGCTCTTCATGGCCAAGTCCCTGGACCGCCGGCTCACCTCAGCGCCGCCTTCATCATCTTCTGCGCCACCGGAGCCGCCAGCCCGTTGCCGCTGACCTCCGAGCGCGCCGCGCCCGAGTCCTCGATCAGGACGGCGACCGCGACCTCCTTGCCGGTGTCCGCGTCCTTCGCGTAGGACGTGAACCAGGCGTACGGCGTCTTGCTGTTGTTCTCGCCGTGCTGGGCGGTACCGGTCTTGCCGCCCACCTCGGCGCCGCCGATCGCCGCGTTCGTGCCCGTGCCCTTCTCCACCACGGTCACCATCGCGCCGCGCAGCTGCTCCGCGGTCGAGGAGGAGACGATCCGCCGGGTGTCCCCGTCCTTGAAGGACGCGAGGGCATCACCGTCGGAGTCGACGACCTCGGAGACCATGTGCGGCGACGCCATGAGCCCGTCGTTGGCGATCGCCGCGGACACCATGGCCATCTGGAGCGGGGTCGCCGTCACATCGAACTGACCGATACCGGTCAGCGCGGTCTGCGCCTTGTCCATGCCGGACGGATACACACTCGCGTACGCGCGGACGGGCACGTCCTGCTCGTCGTCGTTGAAGCCGAACTTCTCCGCCATCGCCTTCACCTTGTCCTGGCCGAGATCGACGGCGATCTTGGCGAAGACGTTGTTGCAGGAGTACCGCAGCGCGGTGCGGATCGTGGCGTTCTCGCAGGGCGCCGAGGGGTTCTCGTTCTCCAGATGGCGGGTGGAGCCGGGCAGCTTGTACGGGTTCGGGCTGTCCGTCGCCGTGTCCACGGAGCCGTACAGCCCGTTCTCCAGCGCGGCCGCCGCGACGACCAGCTTGAAGGTGGAGCCGGGCGGCAGCGGCTGCCGCAGCGCGCGGTTGACCAGCGGCTTGTCCGCGTCCGTGGTCAGCTCCTGCCAGCTCGCCCCGTCCGACATCCCGGCGATCTTCGACGGGTCGTACGAGGGCGTCGAGACCATCCCGAGGATCCGGCCGGTCTTCGGGTCGATGGCGACGGCCGCGCCCTTCTTGTCGCCGAGCGCCTCGTAGGCCGCCTTCTGCACGGCCGGGTCGATCGTCGTGACGACGTCGCCCGGCTCCTGCTGCTTGCCGGTGAGCGCGTCCAGCGGGTTCTTCAGACGGGTGTCGGTGCCGTCCAGGACGTCGGAGTAGATGCCCTCCAGCTGCGTGGCGCCGTACGCCTGTGAGCTGTAGCCGGTGACGGCCGCGTACAGCTCGCCGTCGGTGTAGCCGCGCTTGTACGCGAGATCGCTGCCCTCCGTCTTCTTCGAACCGGTGACCGGCGAGCCGGCCACGATGATGTTCCCGAGCGGCTGCGCGTACCGCGCCATGACGTTCCGCCGGTTGTGCTTGTCGTCCGCGAGGGCCTTGGCTTCGTACCCCTGCACCCAGGTGGCCCGCCCGAGGAGGGCCAGCACGAGGAGCAGCGAGAAGACCGAGGCGCGCCTGATCGTCTTGTTCATCCCATATGCGGGACGAGTGGGGTGGGGGGAGTCGTTCCGGATGTGTCCGGTTTCTCAGGGAACCTTCATGTGGCTCCCGGGCCCCTCACCCGGGCCCGCCGCACCCCCGCCCCACCCCGCACCCCCGCCCGCCCGCCTCACCGCGGGCTGACGAACCCCGACTCGTACGCCAGGATCACCGCCTGCGTGCGGTCCCGCGCCCCCGTCTTCGCCAGGACCGCCGCCACGTGGGTCTTCACCGTCGCCGGGCCGACGCCCATCCGCCCGGCGATCTCCGCGTTCGTCAGGCCCGTCGCCACCTGGCGCAGCACCTCGGCCTCCCGCTCGGTCAGCCGGGCCACCCAGGGCGGGGCCACCGGGGGCCGGCGGCGGGCGTGCTCGGCGGCGAGGCCCCGTACCGCCGCCGGGTAGAGCAGGGAGTCGCTGCGCGCGACCAGACGGACCGCGCTCACCAACTCGTCCGCGGCCGCCCGCTTCAGCAGGAACCCGGCCGCGCCCACGCGCAGCGCGTCGTACACGTACGAGTCGTTCTCGAACGTCGTCACCACCACGATCCGCGGCGAGCGCTCCGCCCCCGCCGTCCCCGCCAGGATCTGCTCCGTCGCCCGGATCCCGTCGATCTCCGGCATCCGTACGTCCATGAGCACCACGTCCGGTTGCCGCTCCCGCACCACCGACACCGCCTCGGCACCCGTGGACGCCTCGCCCACGACCTTCAGGTCCGGCTCCGCGTCGAGGATGACTCGCAGGGCCGTCCGCACCATCCGCTCGTCGTCGGCGAGGACGATCCTGATCACCGCGCACCTGCCAGGGGCAGCCGGGCGGTGAGCCGCCAGACGCCGTCCGCCGGGCCGGCCTCGGCCGTGCCGCCGAGCAGGCGGGCCCGTTCCTGTACGCCGAGCAGGCCGCGGCCTCCGTCGGGGCGGGCCACCGGTGCGCCGGCGGGCATCGGGTTCTCCATCGTGATCTCCAACTCGTCGTCGTCCAGGGCGAGTCGCCCTGTCACGGGCGCGCCGCACGCGTACCGGGCCGCGTTCGTCAGGCCTTCCTGGACGATCCGGTACGCCTCTCTCGACACCGGCTCCGGTACGCGGTCGAGCGCCCCGGTCACCGTCAACGCCACCCGCGGCCCGGCGCCCCGCACCAGCGCGTCCAGGGCGTCGAGGCCCGGTCCCGCGAGGTCGCCCTCGTCCTCGCCCCTGCGCAACAGGCCGAGGACCGAGTCCAGTTCGCCGACCGTGCGCCGGGTGGTCTCCTCGATCGCCGCCAGCGCCTCCCGTACGAACTCCACATCGGAGTCCAGGACGCGGCGCGCCGCGCTCGCCTGGAGCGTGACCGCGCTCAGCGCGTGGCCGACCGAGTCGTGCAGTTCGCGGGCGAGCCGGTTGCGCACGGCCAGCTCGGCGGCGCGGCGCTCGGCCGCCGCGAGCCGGTCCGCCGGGCTCGGCCCGAGCAGCGACGGTGCCTGCCGGGCGAGGAACGCCCCGGTTGCCGCGGCGACCGCCGCGAGCGCCACCAGCATCGACAGCCCCGCGGGGATGCCCGCCCAGATCAGCCAGACCTGGTCCAGACCCCAGAACCGGCCGAACTCGGAGTCCCGCAGGGCGCTGGAGAAGGGCAGCGCCATCAGGCTGACCGCGAACGGCGGCACCGCGAGGCTGGCCCCGCTGACCAACGCGCCGGTCCCGACGTGGAGCGTGAACCAGCCGGCTGTCCGCGTCTTGGCGTCGCGTCCCCGGGCCGGCCCGTCGGCGAACCGGTCCGCCGCCACCCCGCACAGCGCCCTGGCCGCCGCCACCGACATCGGCCGGGCCAGCGGGAAGAGAGCCGTGACGGCGGCGAGCGGCAGCCCCACCGCGTACGCCCCGAGCTGCGTGGCCAGGCCCGACGAGAACATCGGCTGCCCGTCGGAGAGCGGCGCCAGGATCACGGTGCCGACCAGCCAGTACGGCATGAACAGGGCGCCGCCCAGGATCAGATGGAGCCAGCGCAGCCTGGCCCGCCGCCCGAACAGGGCGCCCCGGAACGGTCTCACGCGCTCGCGCTCCGCCGCCGCAGGAAGACGGCCACGCAGGCGGCCAGCAGGAACCCGGTGATCATTTCCCCAGCGTAGGTCAGCTGCATCAGGCCCGTGGGCTCCTTGGCGGGATCGGTCTCCGGCATGAAGGTCACGAGGAGCAGGTAGCCGCCCCAACAGCCCACCCCGCCCGAGCCGACCCAGCCGAGCCCCAGCACCGTGCGCACCGAGAGCGACCGGCCCCACTGGAAGACCAGGGCCAGGACGAAGACCACGGCGACCGCGAGGAACAGCAGCCGCAGCCCTTCGAGGACGTAGAAGTCCCCGTCCCTCTGGGCGATCCGCGACGCCGGGAGCCCGGTCGTGGAGCCCGCGGCCCACAGCACGTGGATCACGGTGGGGACGAGGGCGACCAGGCCGGCCGTGACCGCCGTGGCGCGGACACCGGTACCGGAGAAGCGGGCGGGCAGATCGCCGAGGGTGCCGCGCCAGACATGGCCCCAGCGGTCGCGGGCGTAGAGGAAGAACAGGGTGCCGAGCGCGAGCCCCTGGACGATGAAGCCGCCGTAGACCGTGCCGAAGACCCATTCGTCGAGGAAGGGTTCCTTGCTGCTCGTGGGCAGGGGGTCGGCGAAGAGGGACGCGACCGTCTGGGCCGGGAAGCCCACCATGATCGGGGCGAGCAGACCGGTCGCCACCCACATCGGGAAGGCGAGCAGCCAGGTCGGCACGCGCCGCCCCCACGCCTGGGTGAGCAGCAGGGCGAGGACCACGACGGCGGCGTCCATCACCACCGAGATCGCGTTGACGGTGGCCATCAGCTCCCGGTTGTCCAGAAGCGGGCTGCCGGCCGGGATGCCGATCTCGCTGCCCGCGACCCAGGCGATCTTGAGTGAGATGTACGGGAGGCAGGCGACGACGGCCGAGGCGCGCAGGATCCGGCGGGCGGTGCTCGGCCGTCCGGTCGGCGCGGGGGCGGGGAGAGGAGCGGTCTGTGTCATGGCTCCACGCTCCCGCGCGGGCCCCTCCGCTCACCTCCTGCGCAGCGACGAACCGCCTCCGCCGCATGGGGGAGACGGCCCTCCACCTCCCTGAATTGACCCATGTTCTCCGAGCGGAAATGCACCCCTCACCCGGTCACTGGCGCTCGTAAAGTGATCTTTATGAACACGACGCAGTCCTTCGCCCCGCTCCTCACCCGCGCCGCCACCGCCGAGACCACCGCCGACCCGAGCAGCGTGATGACGCTCCTCGCCGACTCCGACACCACCGGGGGACAGCTCACCAGCTACCGCTCGACCTTCGCGAAGGGTGCCGTGGGCGCCCCGGCGCACTTCCACACCAAGGCGTCGGAGATGTTCTACGTGCTCGGCGGCTCGCTGCAGGTGCTGCTCGGCGAGGAGCTGACCGTCCTGGAGCAGGGCGACTTCCTGCTCGTGCCGCCCCACATCCCGCACGCCTTCGCCGCCGCGCCGGGCGCCGAGGCCGACGTCCTGTTCGTCTTCACGCCGGGCATGGCCCGCTTCGACTACCTGCGGCTGCTCGGCCGTGTGATGCGGGGCGAGGCGAGCTTCGAGGAGATCAAGGAGTCCTCGGAGAAGTACGACAACCACTACGTCGACAGCCCGGTGTGGCGGCAGGCGCTCGCGGCTCGGGCCTGATCGGCGGCTACGGGACCCTGATCGGCGGCTACGGGAGTCAGAGCCTGCGGGTCGCCAGCGTCAGCCGGTCGCGGGCGTCGAACAGCGCGTCCTTGATCATCTGCTCGTGTCCGGGGGTGAGCCGGGCCACCGGCACCGAGCAGCTGATCGCGTCCCGCGCCGGGGTCCGGTAGGGGATCGCGATGCCGAAGCAGCGCAGTCCGAGGGTGTTCTCCTCGCGGTCCACCGCGTACCCCTGCTCGCGGACGAGGTGCAGCTCCTCGATGAGCTTCTCGCGGTCCGTGATCGTGTGCTCGGTCAGCGCCGGCAGCGTCTCCGGGAGCAGCTTGCGGACCTGTTCGTCGCTGTGGGTGGCGAGCAGCGCCTTGCCGAGCGAGGTGGAGTGGGCGGGCAGCCGGCGGCCGACCCGGGTGAACGGCCGCAGATAGTGCTGGGACTGACGGGTCGCCAGATACACCACGTTCGTGCCGTCGAGCCGCGCCAGGTGGATGGTCTCGGTGGTGTCGTCGGAGAGCCGGTCCAGGGTGGGGCGGGCGGCGGCCACCACCTCGTCGCCGTCGATGTACGAGGTGCCCACCAGCAGGGCCCGCACCCCGATGCCGTACCGCGTGCCGGTCGCGTCCGTCTCCACCCAGCCGAGCTCGACCAGGGTGCGCAGCAGCATGTACAGGCTGGACTTGGGGTAGCCGACGGCCTCCTGGACGGCGGCCAGCGAGTGCATGCCGGGGCGCCCGGCGAAGTACTCGAGCAGTTCCACCGTACGTACCGCGGACTTGACCTGAGCCCCGCCCGTGTCGGCAGTCGACATCGCCCTCGCCCCTCTCGCTGGTGCCTCTTGTGGAGACGGCACGCCCGTCAATAGAGTCCCGTTCATCTACAGGAACCTTGTTCAGAATAGCGAACAGAGCGTGAAGAGGGGTGTGGCGGTGGCAGCGGAACCAGTGTGGAGTGTGGACCCCCGGACGGGGAAGCCGCGGGAACAGGTTGCGGTGGAGGCCACAGCGGAGGAGATCGACCGGGCCGTCCGCGCCGCGTCCGCCGCCCGTGAGGCGCTCGCCGACCGTACGGCGCGGGCAGCCCTGCTCCGTGCCGCGGCCGACCTCCTCGACGAGGCGGGCGAGCACGTCATCGAGGCGGCCGACGCCGAGACCGCGCTCGGGCCGGTCCGGCTGACCGGTGAACTGGCCCGCACCACGGCCCAGTTGCGGTCCTTCGCGGACGTGGTCGACGAGGGCTCCTTCCTCGACGTCCGTATCGACCTGCCCGACCCGACGGCGATCCCGCCCCGGCCCGACCTGCGCCGCTGGAAGATTCCGCTCGGCGTCGTCGCCGTCTACGCGGCCAGCAACTTCCCGCTCGCGTTCTCCGTCCCCGGCGGGGACACCGCGAGCGCCCTCGCGGCCGGCTGCCCCGTCGTGATCAAGGCCCACCCGGACCACCCGGCGACCTCGGAGCTGTGCGCCTCCCTGCTGCGCCGGGCCGCGGCCGCGGTGGGGCTGCCGGAGGACGTGGTCGTCCTCGTCCACGGCTTCGACGCCGGGGTGGAGCTGGTCCGCCACCCGCTGGTCGCGGCGGCCGGCTTCACCGGTTCCGTACGCGGCGGGCGGGCGCTCTTCGACGCGGCGGCGGCCCGGCCCGTCCCCATCCCCTTCCACGGCGAGCTCGGCTCGCTCAACCCGGTCGTGATCACCGGCGCGGCCGCCGAGGAGCGCGCGGCGGAGATCGGCGCCGGACTCGCGGCGTCCATGACGATGGGCCAGGGCCAGTTCTGCACCAAGCCCGGCTTCGTCCTGGCGCCCACGGGCGAGGCGGGCGACCGGTTCGTCTCCGCCGTGACGGACGCCGTCAGCGAGACCGAGCCCGGCGTGATGCTCGACCACCGGATGCGGGGCTCGTTCGTCACCGGAACCCAGGAACGCGCCGAACTCCCCGGGGTCACCGCGCCGGTCCTGCCCGGCTCGGGCGGGGAGCACACGGTCAACGCGGGCTTCCTCACCGTGGACGCCGCAGCCCTGCTCAAGGGTGAGCACGACGCCCTCCTGGAGGAGTGCTTCGGCCCGGTGACCGTGGTCGCCCGCTACGACTCGCGGGAGGAGATCACCGGGGTCCTCTCCCGGCTCCCCGGAAACCTCACCGCCACCCTGCAGATGGCGGAGGAGGACCCCGACGCGGCCGGGCTGCTCGCCGAACTGACCCCGCTGGCGGGCCGCGTGCTGGTCAACGGCTGGCCGACCGGCGTCGCGGTGGCGGGCGCGCAGCACCACGGCGGGCCCTACCCGGCCACCACGTCCACCTCCACCTCGGTCGGCGCGACCGCGATCGAGCGCTGGCTGCGCCCGGTCACCTACCAGTCGACCCCGCAGCACCTGCTCCCGCCGGAGCTGCGCGACGACAACCCGCTGGGGCTGCCGCGCCGCTGACCCCCGGCCCGTACCGGGGGTCCCCGGGGCTCACACCCGCACCACGATCTTCCCGGTGTGGGTGTTGGTCTCCATCAGCCGGTGGGCGTCGGTGATCCGCTCCAGACCGTCGAAGGTCTCGGCGATCACCGGCGCCAGCGAGCCGTCGCGCAGCCCGGACCCGATGAACCCGGCCATCCGCCGCCGCCCCTCCGCCGTGCGCACCACCGCCCCGTTGGCGTATTCCCGCACGGTGAGCGGCCAGTTCAGGGACAGGGCGGCCGGCCGGTGGTCGAGCCAGCCGTACAGGACGGCCGTGCCGCCCGGCTCCAAGGCATCGCCGAGCCGGGCGAACCCCGGCCCGCCGACGGCGTCGAAGACCACCTGCGCGCCCCGGCCCCCGGTGATCCGCCCGACCTCCTTCACCACGTCCTCGCTGTCGGTCGTGATCACGTGCGCCGCGCCCAGGTCGAGCAGCCGCTGCCGCTTCCCCTCGCCCCGCGTCGTGGCGACCGGGACCGCCCCGGCCCGCAGCGCCACCTGGACGGCTGCCGTACCGACCCCGCTGGACGCCCCGGTGATCACCACGTGGTCGCCCGGACGCAGCCCGCCCGCCTCCACCATGCCGCCGTACGCGGTGGAGTACGTCAGCCACGAGGCGGCCGCGGTCACGGCGTCCACGCCCTCCGGCCGGCGCACCACGTACTCCTCGGGGAGCACGACCCGCTCCGCGTGCACCCCGTGCACCCCGAAGTCGAAGTTGGCTGCGGCCATGACCGGGTCGCCCGCCGCGTACGCGGTGACGCCTTCGCCGACAGCCTCCACCACGCCCGCCGCCTCGTAGCCGAGCCGGGAGCCGGGGAGCGTCGCCGGGTAGTAGTAGGTGCCCGCGCGGAAGAGCGCGTCGGCGCGGTTGAGGCCGATCGCCTCGACCCGGAAGAGCACCTCGCCGGGGCCGGGAGCGGGAAGGGGGACGTCCTCGACCCGGAGCATCTCGGGGCCGCCGATCTCGTGGAAGAGCACCGCACTTGTCATCTGGTGAGTCGTCATGCGATCGACCGTAGGCAGGCGTGGTGAGACGATCCATGTCTCGTCGACTCCCCTCCATGTCCGCACGTCTCGCGGTACGGTGCGGGCATGGACGTACTGAGCGATGCCGTCACGGCCATGCGCACCGGGCGGCCGCACTCCTCCCGTACCGTCAACTCCGGCCCCTGGGGCTTCCGTTTCCCCCCGGGGAAGGGCGCCGGATTCCATGTGCTGGTCCAGGGCTCCGCGTGGCTGATCCCGCCGGACGGCGACGAGCCCGTCGAACTCCGCCCCGGCGACGTGGTGCTCCTCGCCCACGGCACCGGCCACGGGCTCGCCGGCCGGCCCGACAACCCGCTCGTCGACGCCGTGCAGGCCCCCGACGGTTCGTGGCCCACCCCGCCCGACCGCGCACCGGCCGCCGCGGACGAGACCCTGCTGCTGTGCGGCGCCTACCAGGTGAGCCGGGCCCGGGCCCATCCGCTCTTCACCGAGCTGCCGCCCTTCGTGCACATCCCCGCACGGACCGGCGCCCACCCCCGGCTGCGCGCCGCCGTCGACCTGCTCGGTGCCGAACTGGCCGACCCGCAGCCGGGATCCGACGCGCTCGTGCCCGCCCTGCTCGACACCCTGCTGCTTCTGCTGCTGCGCACCTGGTGGCTGACCGAGCGCCCCGACCGCGCGAGCGGCTGGTCCGCCGCGCTGAGCGACCCGGCCGTCACCGCCGCGCTCCGCGCGATCCACGCGGACCCGGCCCGGCCGTGGACCGTGGAGGAGCTCGGGGCCGAGGGAGGCCTCTCCCGCGCGGCCTTCGCCCGCCGCTTCACCACGCTGGTGGGACAGCCGCCGCTGGCGTATCTCACGTGGTGGCGCATGACGACGGCGGGCCGTCTGCTGCGGGCGGACGACCGGCCGCTGCGGGCCGTGGCCCAGCAGTCCGGCTACACCTCGGAGTTCTCCTTCGCCAAGGCGTTCAAGCGGCAGTACGGGATGGCGCCCGGCCAGTACCGCCGCCGCCCGGCGGCCGCGTCGCCGCAGGACTCGTCCGTGCCGGGAACCCCGCGCTGAGCGCCGGGTCCGCAACCGCCGGCCGGCTTGGCGCGTCCTCGTGGTCGTGATCAGACACGCGACCGCCGACGACCTCGACACCATCGCCGCCCTGCACCTGGAGGCCCGGTCCACCTACTACCGCGGCCACATCCCCGACACCGAGTTCGCCGGCCCGGAGGAGCTCGCCCGCACCCGGGCCGGGTGGAGCAGGGCCGTCGGGCGTGGTGACGTGCTCTGCGCCGAGCGGGACGGCGAGATCGCCGGTGTCGCCGCGTACAGCAGAGGCGACGGGCCCGAGGGGACGGTGACGCTCACCCAGCTCCACGTCCTGCCCACGCACTGGCGCCGGGGCGTGGGCACCGAGCTGCACACCGCCTGCCTGGACGCCTGGCGCACCGACGGGGTCACCGCCGCCCGCCTGGAGGTCTTCGAGAAGAACGAGCGGGCCCAGGCCTTCTACGCCGCCCGCGGCTGGACCCCGGACACCGAGGCCCCGCGCTCCGGCACCCATCTCGTGCTCCGCCTCACAATGGAGCCCGCCGCGGAATGATTCCGGCGCGCGGCGGTGTTCCCGCCACGGAACACCCCCGCGACCCCGGAGAGAAGCAAGAACATGCGCGTCGAGATCTGGAGCGACATCGCCTGCCCCTGGTGCTACATCGGCAAGGCCCGCTTCGAGAAGGGGCTCGCGGCCTTCGCCCACCGCGAGGACGTCGAGGTCGTGCACCGCTCCTTCGAGCTCGACCCGAACCGGCCCAAGGGCGACACCGCGCCGGTGATCGACATGCTGGCCAAGAAGTACGGCCGCACCCTGGACGAGGCCCGCGCCATGGAGGCCCACGTCGCCTCCAACGCGCACTCCGAGGGGCTCGGGTACCGCACCGAGGGCCGTGACCACGGCAACACCTTCGACATCCACCGCCTGCTCCACCTGGCCAGGGAGCGCGGCCGGCAGAACGAGCTGCTCGACCTCGCCTACCGCGCCAACTTCGCCGAGGAGCGCTCCGTCTTCGACGCCGAGACCCTGGTGACGCTCGCCGTCGAGGCCGGACTGGACGAGACCGAGGTCCGTTCCGTGCTCGCCGACGGGACCGCGTACGCCGACGCGGTGCGGGCGGACGAGCGCGAGGCCGCCGAACTCGGCGCGAACGGCGTGCCGTTCTTCGTCCTCGACCGTCGCTACGGCATCTCCGGCGGGCAGCCCGCCGAGGTCTTCACGCAGGCCCTGGAGCAGGCGTGGCAGGGCCGGACGCTGCAGCCGGTCGGCGGGGACGCGGCGGCCTGTGACGTCGACGGCACCTGCGACGTATAAGGAACGCTTGGAGACTCCCCTTGATCATGCGTCATTGACGTGAGGTCGAGGGGAGCACAGGCTGTTCCCATGGATGTCATGGAACCCCTCGGCGGAGCCGAGTTCGCGCCGAAGCAGACGTATCTGAACACCTCGGCCTGCGCGTTGCTGCCCCGCCGCACGATCGAGGCGATCACGCTGCTCGCCGAGGAGACCGCGGACGGGCGGCCGGACGGGGCCGGCAGCTTCGACGTCGTCGCCGAGGCACGCGCCACCTACGCCCGGCTCATGGACGTCCACGCGGACCGGGTCGCCGTCGGCAGCTCGGTCTCCGTCCATGTCGGAATGATCGCGCAGTCGATGCCGGCGGGCGCCGAAGTCCTGTTCCCCGAGGGGGACTTCAGCTCCGTCATCACGCCGTTCACCGTCCGCGGCGACCTCAAGACGCGCTTCGTCCCGCTGGAGCGGCTCGCGGAGTCCATCAGCCCCGAGACCGCGCTCGTCGCCTTCTCCTCCGTACAGTCCGCGGACGGCCGGACAGCCGACTTCGCGGCGGTACGGGCCGCGGCGGCCGCCCACGGGGCCCGTACGCTCCTCGACGCCACGCAGTCGGCGGGCTGGCTGCCGCTGCGGGCCGGGGAGTGGGACTACACGGTGGCCGGCGGCTACAAGTTCCTGCTCTGCCCGCGCGGGGCGTCCTTCCTCACCGTCACGCAGGAGGCGCAGGACTCACTGGTCCCGATCCACGCGGGCTGGGTGACGGGCGAGGAGCTGTGGGCCAACAGCTACGGTCCGGTGCGTGAACTGGCCCGGTCCGCACGGCGGTTCGACGAGCCGCCGGCCTTCCTCTCGTACCACGGGGCCGCCCGCTCGCTCGCGCTCCTCGAGGAGATCGGCATCGAGCGGATCGAGGCCCACAACAAGGCGCTCGCCGCCCGCTTCCGTGCCGGGCTCGTGGAGCTGGGGCACGCGCCGGTGCGGGACGTCTCCGGCGTCGTCGGCGTGCCGGGTCTCGGGGACCGCCAGGACGCCCTGCGTGAGGCCGGCGTCCTGGTGTCCGCCCGCGCGGGCAACCTGCGGGCGTCCTTCCACCTCTACAACGGCGTCGCGGACGTGGACCGGGCCCTGGAGGTACTGGCCGGCTGACCGCCGGCGGCCGGCTCCCGGAGCGCCTCCCGGCCCTCCGGGCAGCCGTCCGCCTCGGCGCACAGATTCCGCTCGACCTTGCCCAGCAGGCGGGTCAGCTCCGCCCGCTCGGCCGGCGTCAGTCCGGCAAGGGTGTGCTCCTCCAGGCCGGTCCAGACGTCCGCGACCCCCGCCCTGAGCGCGCCGCCCCCGTCCGTCGCCTCGACCAGGACCGCGCGCCGGTCGGCGGGGTCCGGGCTGCGCCGTACGTAGCCGCTCTGCTCCAGGCGCTGGAGCATCTTCGTGACCGTCGAGGGGTCGAGGCCCATCGACTTGATCAGCTCCGACTGGCGGACGGGTCCGCAGTCCCAGAGGCACATCATCAGGAACTCCTGGCCGGGGTAGAGCCCGACCTCCTTGAGCAGCCGCCCCGCCGCGATCCGGTGCAGCCGGGCGACGCGGGAGAGGCCGTGGCTCACCGGGCCGCCCCGCGCGGCGGACGGCAGCGGCCCGGAAGGGGCGCGGTCCGGGGTGGGCGCGGTCGGGGTCTCGGGCATCGCTGGCTCCTCGCGGGGGTGATGCCACCAGATTACCTTGGTCGGCCAATCAATGCGTTACAGTGGCGGCAGGCCAATTACTTGGCCGACCATATAACGTCTTGGGAGGCCGTCATGACCACCGCATTCGACCCGATCGACCTGGCCGGGGCGCGACTCGCCAACCGCATCGCCATGGCCCCGATGACCCGCAGCCGCGCCGACGCCGTGCGCAGGACCCCGACCGCGCTGGTCGCCGAGTACTACGCCCAGCGCGCCTCCGCCGGGCTGATCATCACCGAGGGCACCCAGCCCTCCGCCGTCGGCCAGGGCTACCCGGACACCCCCGGTCTGCACAGCGCCGAGCAGACCGCCGCCTGGCGCGAGGTCACCGACGCCGTCCACGCCCGCGGCGGCACGATCTTCGCCCAGCTCATGCACACCGGCCGGATCGGCCACCCCGATCTCCTGGACGGCGGCCTCCACCCGGTCGGCCCGTCCGCCGTCGCCGCCAACGGGCAGCTCTACACCCACGACGGCTTCAAGGACTTCGTCACCCCGCGCGAACTGACCGGCGACGAGGTACGCGCCACCATCGCCGACTTCGCGGCCGCCGCGTGCAACGCCGTGGACGCCGGCTTCGACGGCGTCGAGATCCACGGCGCCAACGGCTACCTCGTCCACCAGTTCCTCGCCACCGGTTCCAACCACCGCACCGACGAGTGGGGCGGCTCCGTCGAGAACCGGATCAGGTTCGCCGTCGAGGTGGTCAAGGCGGTCGCCGCCGAGATCGGCCCCGAGCGCACCGGGCTGCGCATCTCGCCGGCCAACCCCTACAACGACATCGCGGAGACCGGGGCGGAGGAGACGTACACCGCGCTGGTCGCGGCGATCGAACCGCTCTCCCTCGCCTATCTGCACGTCACCGAGACCGTCCCGGGCCTGCGGGAGCTGACCCTCGCGCTGCGCAAGCGGTTCTCCGGCACCTTCGTCCTCAACCCGGCGACGGAAGGCCCGACCTCGGCGGAGTCGCTCGCCCTGATCGAGGACGGGACCGCGGACATGATCGCGTACGGGCAGCTGTTCCTCGCCAACCCCGACCTGCCGGCCCGGCTGAAGAGCGGCGGCCCGTACAACGCCCCGGACCACACGTCCTTCTTCGGCGGCGACCACCGCGGCTACACCGACTACCCGTCACTGTGACGAAGTGACGGAGTGACGCCGTGACGCCGTGACGGAGCGACGCGGTGACGGAGCGACGCGGGGCCCGGCCGCACCCGGCCGGGCCCCGCGTCCGTCTTTCCCGGTCCGTCAGCGCACCGGGGTGAAGTCCCGCGCCCCGATGAACTCAGGACGGCGCACCGGCGCCGCGAAGGGCTCCACCGCCGCGTTCTCCACGCTGTTGAAGACGAGGAAGACATTGCTGCGCGGATACGGCGTGATGTTGTCGCCCGAGCCGTGCATGGCGTTGCAGTCGAACCAGGTCGCCGAACCCGCCCGGCCCGTGAAGAGCCGGATGCCGTGCGCGTCGGCGAGCGAGGTCAGCGCCTCGTCGGACGGGGTCCCCGCGTCCTGCATCTGCAGCGAGCGCTTGTAGTTGTCCTTCGGCGTCGCGCCCGCGCAGCCCAGGAACGTCCGGTGCGAGCCCGGCATGATCATCAGGCCGCCGTTGGTGTCGTGGTTCTCCGTCAGCGCGATCGACACCGAGACCGTCCGCATGCGCGGCAGCCCGTCCTCCGCGTGCCAGGTCTCGAAGTCCGAGTGCCAGTAGAACCCGGAGGCGCCGAAGCCCGGCTTCACGTTGATCCGCGACTGGTGGATGTACACGTCCGAGCCCAGGATCTCGCGGGCCCGGCCCACCACCCGCTCGTCCCGCACGAGCCCGGCGAAGACCTCGCTGATCCGGTGCACCTCGAAGACCGAGCGGACCGACCGGGACTTCGGCTCGACGATCGCGCGCTCGTCGGCCCGTACCGCCGGATCGGCGATGAGGCGGTCCAACTCCTTCTTGTACACCGCGACTTCGTCGTCGCCGAGCAGATCCGGCTCGGCGAGGAAGCCGTCGCGCTCGTACGACTCCAGACCCGGCGCGTCGCTCCAGACGACCGGATCGCGGCGGGGGGTGAGCACCTCGGAGGCGCCCCGGGTGGGGTACAGGTCCGTGCGTACATCGGTCATGATCAGCCCTCCTCCGTGAGCAGCGGGTACACACCGTTCTCGTCGTGGTCTTCCCGGCCCGTGACGGGCGGGTTGAAGACGCACACGCAGCGGAAGTCGGTCCTCGGGCGCAGGGTGTGGCGCTCGTGGCCGTCGAGCAGATACATCGTGCCCGGCTCGATCCAGTGCTTCTCGCCGGTCTCGTCGTTCGTCAGCTCGGCCTCGCCCTCGACGCACAGCACGGCCTCGATGTGGTTCGCGTACCACATGGACGTCTCCGTCCCCGCGTACAGCACGGTCTCGTGGAGCGAGAAGCCGACGCGCTCCTTCGCGAGGACGATCCGCTTGCTCTCCCAGGTGCCGGACTTGGCCCGGACATGGCGGTCGGTGTTCTCGATGTCCTTGAACGATCGGACGATCACGGTGGTGCGACTTCCCTTCGTGTCGGGGGTGTTCAGGCGGTCTCGCGGACGGCGCGGGACAGCGTGCGCAGCCCCTCGTCCAGCTCCTCGGGGGTCGCGGTCAGCGGCGGGAGCAGCTTCACGACCTGGCTCTCCGGGCCGGAGGTCTCGAGCAGCAGCCCCAGCTCGAAGGCGCGCGCGCAGATCTTCGACGCCCGCGACTTGTCGGCGAACTCCAGACCCCAGACCAGGCCGCGGCCGCGGTAGTGGGCGCCGTCGGCGGAGTTCTCCTCGCAGAGGGCGAGAAGCGCCTGCTCGACCTGTTCGCCGCGCGCGAGCGTCTGCTTCTCCATCTGGCCGTCGGCCCAGTACGTGTCGAGCGCGGCGGCGGCGGTGACGAACGCCGGGTTGTTGCCACGGAAGGTGCCGTTGTGCTCGCCCGGCTCCCAGACGTCGAGCTCCGGACGGAACAGACAGAGCGACATGGGCAGTCCGTAGCCGCTGATCGACTTCGACAGCGTGACGATGTCCGGGGTGATGCCCGCCTCCTCGAAGGAGAAGAAGGCACCCGTGCGGCCGCAGCCCATCTGGATGTCGTCGACGATCAGGAGCATGTCCTGGCGCCGGCACAGCGCGGCGAGCGCGCGCAGCCACTCGGGCCGCGCCACGTTGATCCCGCCCTCGCCCTGCACGGTCTCCACGATCACGGCGGCCGGCTTGTTCAGCCCGGAACCCTGGTCGTCGAGCAGCCGCTCGAACCAGAGGAAGTCCGGGACCTGCCCGTCGAGATAGTGGTCGAACGGCATCGGTGTGCCGTGCACCAGCGGAATCCCCGCCCCGGCCCGCTTGAAGGCGTTACCGGTGACGGCGAGCGAACCCAGCGACATGCCGTGGAACGCGTTGGTGAAGGACACCACCGACTCGCGTCCCTTCACCTTCCGGGCCAGCTTCAGCGCGGACTCCACCGCGTTGGTGCCGGTCGGGCCCGGGAACATCACCTTGTACGGAAGCGAGCGCGGCCGCAGCACGACCTCCTGGAAGGTCTCCAGGAAGGTCCGCTTGGCGGTGGTCGCCATGTCGAGACCGTGCGTGATCCCGTCGCGTTCCAGGTAGTCGATCAGCGCCCGTTTGAGAACGGGATTGTTGTGGCCGTAGTTGAGCGAGCCGGCGCCGGCGAAGAAGTCGAGGTAGCTGTGGCCGTCCTCGTCGGTGAGTCGGGCGCCCTGCGCGCGGTCGAAGACGGTGGGCCAGCCGCGGCAGTAGCTGCGCACCTCCGACTCCAGAGTCTCGAAGACGCTGAGGGCAGGAAGGGTAAGAGTCACAGCGATGCTCCCGTGGAGTGGAAAGGGCCGATGCGGTAGAGGACTTCGGGCTGATGGGCGGCGCCGTCGGACGCGTCGGGGAACAGACCCCCGTCGAAGAGGACCTCGCGCTCCAGATCGAGCCGGTGCCGCGCGGCGTAGGCGGTGAAGAGCCGGTCGGAGGCCGTGTTGTCGGGGGTGACCGTCGTCTCGACGGTGTCGGGGGCGACCCTCGCCGTCAGCGCGTCGAGCAGCACCCCGGCCACGCCCCGCCCGCGGTGGGTCTCGTCGACGGCGATCTGCCAGACGACGAGGGTGCCGGGGCGGTCGGGGCGCAGATATCCGGTGACGAAGGCGAACGGCTCGCCGTCGGCGGCGCGGGCGACCAGCGAGGTGGCTGCGAAGTCGCGGCACCACAGCAGATAGCTGTACGAGGAGTTCAGGTCCAGCACCTGGGAATCGCGGGCGATACGCCAGATCGCGGCTCCGTCCTCCACGCGTGGACTTTCCAGGGTCATGGCTGCTTGTGCTGCGGTCATGCCGAGGAAATTTACCGAGCAATTTCGTGGATTGCATGTGGCGAGGGTCTGGGCGTGCGCTGTCGGATGTGTTATTCGCGCAGGCGCGGATCGCTGCCTTTTTGCCCGTATATATCCGTGCAGATCGGACGGGGTGTGGAGTCCGTCACAGCCTGAGAATGCGCCGGAAACGCTGATGAAACCTTGGCGTTTAAGGTCGGGGAAACGGGGCAGAAGAAGTCCGGAAGGTGCACCGGGAATTCGCTTGGAGAATGCCTTTCTGTATTTCTTCGAAAAGTCGTCGGAAAAGACGAATGCCGCGGCGCTCGGCCGCGGCATTCACCGGAATCCGCCCTCCTCGGGGCGGAAGGCGCGTTCTAGCCCCACGCCTCCGTCACCGCGCGGCGGGCACCCTCCAGGTCCACCGTCCGGCCCGACTCGCCGAGCGCCGCACCCAGCGCCGCCAGCGAGGACCGCACCACGTCCGGCGTCGCGTCCACGCCGTAGTGGTTGACCCGGATCATCTCCTTCGACAGCGCACCGCCGCCCGCGATCAGCGGCAGCGACGGGTCGGCCGCCAGCGCCTTGGCGACCAGCTCCGAGGCGTCCACACCCGCCGGGGACCGCAGCGTCGTCGCGACCGGCGCCGCGTCCTTCGCCTCGTGGACGTACGGCTCCAGACCGCCGCCCAGCGCCAGCGCGCCCGCCCGGGTCGCGGCGGCCGCGGCCGCGTGCCGGGCCATCAGCGCGTCGAGGCCCTCGGCCTCGATCCGCTCCACGCACGCCTCCAGGGCCAGCATCTCCAGCTGCGCCGGCGCGTGCAGCAGCGCCCTACGGCCGCCGTCGATCCAGCGCTCCTTCCAGTCCAGGAGGGAGAGGTACGAGCCGCGCGGCGCCCGCGGATTGGCGGCGAAGCGCTCCCAGGCCCGCTCGCTGACCGAGACCGCCGACACACCCGCCGGACCACCCATCGCCTTCTGCGCGCCGACGATGCACATGTCCACGCCCCACGCGTCCGGCAGCACCGGCTCGGCGCCGATCGACGCCACCGCGTCGAGGTAGAACAGCGCGCCGTGCGCCCGCACGACCGCGCCGATCTCGGCGACCGGATTGGTGTTGCCGGTCGCCGCCTCCGCGTGCACGAGGGACACGAAGTCGGTCTCCGGGTGCTCGGCCAGTGCCTGCTCCACCTGAGCGGCCGTCACCGCCGTGTGGAACGGCACCTCCAGGTCCACGACCGTGGCGCCGGAGTCCCGCAGCCAGTTGCCGAAGGTCTGCCCGTACGGCCCCGTGACGATGTTCAGCGCGGTCGAGCCGGGCCGGGCCCCGCTGCGGATGCAGCCCTCCAGGGGCAGCAGCGCCTCTCCCTGCGTGATCACCACGTCCTGCTCGGTGGAGAGCAGGGCGGCGACCCGCCGCTCGATCGACGCGAAACGCGCGGCGGTCAGCGGGGCCAGGTCCAGGAGCGGGTGTGTCACGGTCACGGCGGTGCCTTCTTCGGATCTTCGATGCCGGTGGAGCTGCTGATGGAGCTTCGGGTGGAACGTCGGTTCAGGGTACAGAGACCACCCTCCCCGGCCGGCGAAACCACGCATCACGCGCGTACAACCCTGACGGTGCATCCGGTGTCGAACAGGGCGACGGAAAAGGGACGGGCCCTTTCCGGACACCCCCGCAGCCGCCCGGATCCTCTGTCGTATCCAGGAGCCGCTCCATGCGCACGCACCGCAACGCCGCTCTCACCGCCGCCACCTTCCTCCTCGTCGCGGGCGCGGGGATCGTCACCGCGCCCGCCGCCCATGCCGGTGTCCCCGGCAGCACCCACGCCGCCGACCGCAACTGCGACTTCAACGGCGACGGTTACGACGACGTGCTCGTCGGCGCGCCCGGCGCCACCGTCGGCGGCCGGTCGGGCGCCGGCCTCGTCACCGTCCAGTACGGCTCGTCCCGCGGCATCGGCACCACCCGCGCCGCCGTGTTCAGCCAGAACACCACCGGCGTGCCCGGTGCCGCCGAGACCGGCGACGCCTTCGGCAAGGCCGTCGCCACCGGCGACCTCGACGGCGACGGCTACGACGACGCGATCGTCGGCGCCCCGGGCGAGGACATCGGCACGACAGCCGACACCGGCGGCGCCGTGATCCTCTGGGGCTCCCCCCAGGGGCTCGTCGGCACCGAAAGCCAGTGGCTCGACAGCCTGCTCGGCCCCGTGGCCGGCGGCCGCTTCGGCTCGGCGTTCGCCGCCGGCCGCTTCACCGCCGAGTACCCGGGCGACCAACTGATCGTGCTCGACCGCAAGGACGCGGAGTGGCACCAGTACGCCTCCACCCCGCAGCAGGGCACGGGCGCCCGCCAGGGCCGGGCCGCCCGGCTGACGCCGAGCGCCCCGCACTCCCGGGTGGCCGCCGACGACTCGCCGCGCGAGATCGTCGCGAAGTCCGTCACCACCGGCGACTACGACAACAACGGCTTCGCCGACCTGGTGATCAGCGGAGTCTCCACCGGCGCCGAACCCGGGTACGGCTGGTCCTGGTACCTCTCCGGTCACGCCGAGGGGCTCTACTTCGAACGCGAACTGCGCGGCGGCCCGGTCGCCGTCTCCGGCGACATCAACGCGGACGGCTACGACGACCTCGTCACGGGCGAGCCGCACAGCCCGGACGACGGGGGCGAGACGATGACCGGCGGCATGGTCGGCGTCTACCTCGGCAGCCCGGCGGGGCCGGCCGGCACGGCGGGCCCGGGCACCCCGCCCCGCTGGTGGACCCAGGACTCGGCCGGCGTGCCCGGCGCCTCGGAGCGCGGCGACGGCTGGGGCTCCGACCTCTCCGTCGCCGACACGAACGGCGACGGCTACGCGGACCTCGCGATCGGCGCGCCCGGGGAGGACATCGGCACGATCGCCGACGCGGGCATGGTGACGCTCCTGCGCGGCACGCGCACCGGACCGACCGCGAGCGGCGCCCAGTCCTGGACGCAGGACTCGCCCTCCGTACCCGGCGTCGTCGAGCGCGCCGACAGGTTCGGCGGCCAGGTACGGCTGGTCGACCCGAACCGCGACGGCCGCTTCGGGCTGCTGGCCGCGGCGCCCGGCGAGAACACCGACGACGGTCATGTGTGGGTGTTCACGGCGGGTACGGGAGGCCTGACGGCCGTGGGTTCGTGGACGTACTCGGCGGGTTCGCTGGGGGCGTCGGCCGTGGACGCGCGCTTCGGTGCGGCGATCGACGAGTGATCGCCGTATGACCGTCGTATGACCGCCGTGTGAAGGGTCACCCGCCCCTCGTAGAGTGCAGACATGAGCGATCACGTGGTGCTGCATGTGAAGGGGCGGGTGCTCGTCGGTCCGGACGACGTACGGGACGAGCTGTGGGCGGTCGACGGGCGGATCACGTTCACCCGGCCGTCCGGCGAGGCGCTGACGGTCGAGGGCTGGGCCCTGCCCGGTCTCGTCGACGCGCACTGCCATGTCGGCCTGGACCAGCACGGCCCCGTCGACGACGCCACGAGCGAGAAGCAGGCACTGACGGACCGGGACGCCGGCACGCTCCTGATCCGGGACGCGGGCTCGCCGTCCGACACCCGCTGGATCGACGAGCGCGAGGACCTGCCGAAGATCATCCGCGCGGGCCGCCACATCGCCAGGACCCGCCGCTACATCCGTAACTACGCCCACGAGATCGAGCCCGAGGACCTCGTGGCGTACGTGGGGCAGGAGGCCCGGCGCGGCGACGGCTGGGTCAAGCTCGTCGGCGACTGGCTCGACAGGGAGGCGGGCGACCTGGGCGCCTGCTGGCCGCGCGCCGAGGTCGAGGCGGCGATCGCGGAGGCGCACCGGCTGGGGGCACGGGTCACCGCGCACTGCTTCGCGGAGGAGTCGCTGCGGGACCTGGTGGAGGCGGGCATCGACTGCATCGAGCACGCCACCGGACTGACCGAGGAGACGATCCCGCTCTTCGCCGAGCGGGGCGTCGCGATCGTCCCGACGCTCGTCAACATCGCCACGTTCCCGCGTCTCGCGGACGGCGGCGAGGCGAAGTTCCCGCGCTGGTCGGCGCACATGCGGCGGCTGTACGAGCGCCGGTACGACACGGTCCGCGCGGCGTACGACGCGGGCGTCCCGGTCTTCGTCGGCACGGACGCGGGCGGCTCGCTGGCGCACGGCCTGGTCGCCGCCGAGGTCGAGGAGCTGGTCAAGGCCGGCATCCCCCCGCTCAAGGCCCTCTCGGCGACGACCTGGGGCGCCCGCGCCTGGCTCGGCCGCCCCGCCCTGGAGGAGGGCGCCCCCGCGGACCTCGTCGTCTACGGCGAGGACCCACGGGCGGACGTCCGCGTCTTGGCGGCGCCGCGTCGGGTCATCGTCAACGGCCGTGTGATCGGCTGAGGAGCCTGGGCCGACGGCCGACGGCCGGCGTCCGGCGGGTTGGTTGGCCCGGGGCCATCAGGGCGGCCTGGGCCGACGGGCGGCGAACGGCGGGTTCGAGCGGCTGATCCGGGGCCCCAGTGGCGTGGGATGCCCCGGGGTGCCTCGGCGGGGCCGGCTTCCGGACGGCGCCCGGCCTGGTGCCGGCCACGCGAGGCCGACCGGCGCGGGGCGGCACCCCGCCGGCGCCGCGCCGCCCGTGCGCGAGCCATATCCCGAGACAGGTTGCAGCCCAACGGCGGGCACGGTCGGGGCGCTCGAGGACGACAACGAACTCGGCGGACTCAGCGCCAACCGATGAGGGGCTGAGCTTGGGGCGCCGGCGCCGGCCACCGAAGGCGCCCGGGGCGGCGCGCGGGGCGCTCGGTCGCGTCGGGGCGCCATGCGGGCCGTCGCCGGGACCGTTCCTCGGGGTGCCCGGCAGCGCCGCCGCCCGCCCCAGGGCCGTCAGCGGGTCAGGAACGCCAGGCGGGCCTTCTTCTCCGGGATGAAGACCTCCGGCAGGTCCACCTCCGGCAGGACGACCTCCGGGCCCAGCTCGAAGCCCGCGCGCGCCAGGAGGGCGACCGCCTTCTCGTTGGCCGCGTCCGGCTCGGCGACGATGCGCGTGCGGCCGATCAGCGCGAAGTCGATCAGCGCGGTGAGCAGCCCGGTGGAGAAGCCCCGCTCGGGCGTGGTGGTCGGCGCGATCATCAGGTGCACGCCGATGTCGCCCGGCTGCGCCTCGTAGCACTCGCCGACCCGGTCGGCCTCGGGCTCGTACGTCTGGAAGAGCGCGACCGGCTCGCCGTCGCGCCGCACGAGGAACCCGTGGTGCGTGGTGAGCGAGTCGAGGTGCGCGTAGATCTCCCGTACCTGCTCCAGGCTCGTCCCGCCCATGCCCCAGAACCGGGCGCGGTCCTCGTTGACCCAGCCGTGCAGGAGGACGGCGTCGTGCTCGGGGTCGACGCGGTCGATCCGTACGGTGCCGAAGCCCTCGACGGTCTGGAGGTGGACCGGCTCAGTGGTCGTCATGGGGGTGCTCCTTGGTGAGGTGGTGCCAGTCGGTGGTGACGGGGGCGAGCGCGCCCCGCAGCCACAGGGGGAGTTGGTCGCGGTGGTGGGGGTCGCCGGCGACACCCGAGGCGCCGAACGGCACGACCCAGAGGCTGTTGTCGCGGTCGGCGAGGTCCCAGACGTAACGGGCGGCCGAGGCCCGCGCACTGCGGTCGGTGAACCCGGGCACGCTGGAGGTCGAAAGCACGCAGTCGTGGTCCCCGCCGAGACCGGGCCACCGCGCGTCGTCCTCGGGCAGCGCCTGCCACGGCGCGAGCCGGTGCGTCACGCCCCAGGCCTGCGGCTCCTCTCCGGCGGCCACCTCCTCCAGCGCCTCCCGGACGATCTCCGCGATGTCCTGGGCCGGTACGGGCCCGGAGCCGAGCAGTGTCTCCAGCGCGAAGGCCACGCGTGGCCCGAGCGCGAGCCACGGCTGGAACAGCGCGGGGTGCGGGGCCGGCTCCCGCAGCGCCGCGAACGCCGGGTGCCCGGCGACCCGCCGCACGACGGCCCCGCGCACGGCCGCGTACAGCCCGGCGTCGGCGCTGTCCGCCTCCATCCGCCGATCCCACCCGAGGAGACGCTCGCGCACGGCCGCCGCGGCGGGGGAGAGCGGAGCGCCGTGGGCCCCCGCCGGGTCGGTCGTGGCGCCTTGGGCGTCGTGGTCCGCGCTGTCCTCGGCCGCGCCCCGTACCGCCTCCAGAAGGCGCGCCGCCGAGGGGTTGTCGGTGTCGGTGTGGACGGTGGTCATCGCCTCCGGGGTCCAGCTCTGCGAGGCGTCGAGGAGCGCGGAGATCCGGGTCGCCCGGTGCGCGGGGGCGAACTCCACGCCCAGCGGGGCCGCGAGGCCCCGGGCGTTGGCCATGACGGCGTGGCCCTCGACGTCCGCGCGGGGCGTCGGGGCAGGCCCGTCCTGCCAGGCGTGGGCGGCTTCCCAGGCGGGCACCACCCGCACGGAGTTCGCGCGGTCGCGCACCGGCACGTACCCCGCCACCCGGTGCAGCAGGCCGCCGTCCACGTCGGCGGCCTGGACGACGTTGACCGGCTCGACCCAGCCGTCGACCGCGCGGTCCACGTCCGCGACGGTCCGGGCGGCGAGCAGCTCGGGCAGGACGCCGAAGCCCAGCTCGCCGTTCACCCGCGGCGGGTACCGCAGGCTGATCCCCTCCCAGGACGCAGAATCCCCGGCCTCCGAGGACCCGGCCGCGTCCGCGTCCGCTCCGATGATCACCGGGCCCCGTTCCGTCTCGATCACCTCGATCGTGACCGGCTCCCCGCCCGCGACCTCGACGGACTCCCGGTGGACGGAGGCCGCGCGCCAGCCGTCCGGCCCGAGCGCCTCCACTCCGCCGTCCCCGGTCCGCCGCAGCCGCTCCCGGTACAGGTCCTGGTAGTCGGCCATCGCGTTGGTGATCGCCCACGCCACCCGCCCGGTGTGCCCGAAGTGGGCGAGACCCGGCACCCCCGGCACGGCGAGGCCCAGCACGTCGTACTCCGGGCATGCCAGCCGGATCTGCTGGTAGACCCCGGGCGCCTCGATGAACCGGTGCGGGTCGCCCGCCACGATCGCGGCCCCGCTCGCCGTACGGTCGCCGGACACGACCCAGCCGTTGGAGCCCGCCGTCCCCGGTCCGTCCGTGGCGAACAGTTCCGTCCACTCCTCGCCGAGCCGGCGCGCGACCTCCTCCCGCCACAGCTTGGTGGGGAAGCCCGCGAACAGGATGTGCGTGGAGAGCCAGACCGCCAGCGGCGTCCACGGCTCCCAGCGCCCCGGCGCGAGCCCCGTCCTCGCGAACTCGGGTGCCCGGCCGGCCCCTTCCGGCAGGCCCGCGTTGACCCCGTCCACGTACGCCCGTACCCACCCGGCCGTCCCGGCGTCCAGCCGGTCGAAGCAGCGGCGCGCGGTGTCGGCGAGCCGGGCCTGCCGTACGAAGGTGTCCCAGCCGGCCTCGTCGGCGCCGAGGAACGCGGCCGTGGTGCCCTGCGCCCGGTGCCGCTCGACCTCCAGCTGCCAGGCCCGGTCCACCGCGGTCACCCGCCCCTGGGCGAAGGCGAGTTCGGCCGGATCGGCGGCCCGCAGATGCGGTATGCCCCAATCGTCCCGATAGACCTCGATGCTCACTCCGACCCCGATCCCGTCCGTGCTTCTTAGGTTAGGCTGACCTAAATTAATCTACAGCTTCGCAGGAGAGGCGAGTGCGGCGGGGCGTGGCTGGGAGGGTGTCGTCCCTCAAGCGAGCGAGGTCCCCGACGGTGCATCGCGTTGACGGTCCGTTACCCGGGGCCGGCGTGCATCGTTGACACACTTCCCGCGTGCGCCCGCGCGCTGTGCAATACGCGGGGCGCGCGGGGCGCGCGGGAACGCCCGTGCCGAAAGAATCGAATATGGGCGCGGAAACCCCCCTTTGGAGTGAACTCACGCCGGGTGTCTGTCAGTTCACTCTTCGTGCGTAAAGATTCCGGTGTCTCAAGTCGCCGACGCCGCGCAGAACCCGTGTCCCCGTGGTGAGCGGCCGGCGACGCCATGTCTCTTGTGGGGGTTCCACCATCTTGAACAGCAACACCTTCCGCATGCCCGTACGCCGCACCGCCGCCGCAGCGACCGTCGCCGCGCTGGCCGTCGGGCCCGTGGTCCTCCTGGCCCCCACGGCGCACGCCACGGGCGGCGAAGGGCGCGCGACCGCCGTCGTCCTGCGGACCGGCCTCGACGTCTCCCTGCTCGACAAGGCGGTGCACGTACCGCTGAAGACCTCCCTCAACGAGGTCAAGGCGCCGGAGAGCGAGAACAGGACCGCGCTGACCGTGACGGTGGAGGGCGCGGAGAACAACAAGCCGATCGACATCCTGCGCGCCGACGTCGCCACCTCGAACGCCACGGTCGAGGAGAACAAGGCCGAGGGGTACGTGAACCTCGTCGAGGCGCGGGTGCATGTCCCCGGCATCCGGCTGCTCTCCCTGATCGAGGTCGAGAAGGTCACCTCCAAGGCCGTCTGCGAGGCCGGCAAGCAGCCTGTCGCCGAGTCGAACGTGCTCGGGCACGTCACGGTCTTCGGCAAGAAGACCACCCTGTCGACGGGCGGGCAGACCAAAGTCTCCGTGCCGGGCATCGGCGACGTGACCCTGGACCTGTCCCGTACCTCCACCACCTCCCGCACGGCCGCGGCGACCGCCCTGGAGCTCAAGGTCGAGGTCGATCCGCTGAAGCTGGGTGTGGCCGAGGTCAACGGAGTCGTGACGCTCGCGGAGGCGACCTGCGAGACGCCCCAGGGCACGCGGCCCACCGAGAACCCCACCGACGAGCCCTCGGAGCAGCCGAGCGGGCAGCCCTCGCACGAGCCTTCCGCCGCGCCCACCGACGCCGGCGGTGCGAAGACCCAGAACGGCGGCTCCGAGCCGGCCGGCCAGAACCTCGCCGCGACCGGCGGCAGCTCGACGACGCCGTACCTGGCCGGCGGCGCCATCCTCCTGCTCGGCGGCGGCGCGGGAGCGCTCGTCCTGGCCCGCAGCCGCGCCCGGGGCTGACCGGCCCGAGGGGAGAAGGGGGAACGCGAGGGGAGGACGGTGACGACACCGCCCTCCCCTCGCGGACAACACCGAGCCCCTGGCCCCGAGCCCCTGGCCCCGAGCCCGGAGCCCCTACCCTCCGATCAGCAGGGCCTGGTCCAAGGCCTGCAGGAAACGGTTCGTGGTGACCCGGTCCCGGACCGCGAGCCGTAGCCAGTCGCGGTCCAGACCCGGGAACGTGTCACCGCGCCGCGCCGCGAACCCCAGCGCCCGCAGCCGCTCCCGTACCAGGTCCGCGCGATCGATCCGGATCAGGACGAACGGACCCTCCGCTGCCGCCACCGCCCGGACCTCGTCGAACTCCGCGAGCCCCGCCAGCAGATGAGCCCGCTCCACCCCGATCCGGTGCGCCGCGTGCTCCGCCTCCGCGAGCGCCGCCCGCGACATGCACGCCTCCGCCGCCACCAGCGCGGGAGTGGACACCGGCCACAGCGGCTGCGCCCGCTCGAGCAGCGCGATCGTCTCCGGATGCGCGAGCACATAGCCGATCCGCAACCCCGCGAGACCCCAGGTCTTCGTCAGGCTCCGCAGCACCACCAGACCCGGCACGTCCGTCCGCCCGGCCAACGACTCCCGCTCGCCCGGCACCGCGTCCATGAACGCCTCGTCCACCACCAGCGTCCGCCCCGGCCGCGCCAGGGCGGCGATCGCCGCCGCCGGGTGCAGCACGGAGGTCGGGTTCGTCGGGTTCCCGATCACCACCAGGTCGGCGTCCTCCGGCACGGCGGCCGGATCCAGCCGGAAGCCGTCCTCCTCGCGCAGCAGCACCCGGCCCACCTCGTGCCCGGCGTCCCGCAGCGCCGCCTCGGGCTCGGTGAACTGCGGATGCACCACCACCGGCCGCCGCACCGGCAATGCCCGCGCGAGCAGCACGAACGCCTCCGCCGCCCCGGCCGTGAGCAGCACCCGCCCGGCCGGCAGATCGTGCCGCTCGGCGACGGCCGCCCGCGCCGCCCGCCCGTCCGGGTAGAGCGCCAATCTTGTGAGCGACTCGGCGATCCGCTCCCGCAGCCACTCCGGCGGCGTGTGGGTACGGACGTTGACCGCGAGGTCGATCAGCTTCTCGTCCCGTACCTCCGCGTCACCGTGGTGCCGCAGATCGTGGACGTCTCTGTGCGCGTGGATATCCATGGCCGCCGTCGGGAGGTGAGTGGGGGGTGTACGGGGCTCCGTCTGACCTGCGATGTACCCCTGCCCCGGGGGCAACAACCGTACGGCAGAGGCGTCTTCGTTCGGACGAAAGGGGACGACCCGGGCAATAGCGCACGTCACGCGCCCCGTTTTCCGCTTCGGTACGAGAAGTTCGGCACCGGCGTCCGTACCCGCGCCATCGGGGCCGGCGCCGCCGCCCGCCGCCAGCAGCGCCGCGGCCTCCGCCACCGACGCCGTGCCCGCCGCCGCAAGCGAAGCCGTCGACGGATGCGGTACGGGTACGGCGGCCAGCTCCTCGGCCCCGTACGCCCGCAACGGCACGCCGAACCGCTCCGCCGCGCCCACGATCCCCGGCTCCGCCGCCCGCGCAGCCAGCGTGGCGAACGCCCCCACGTCCGCGCCCGTCAGACCGGCCTCCCGCAGCGCCTCCGTGACCAGGGCGACGACCTCGTCCACCGACACCCCCGACCGGGCGCCGACCCCCACCACCGCCCCGCTCACCGCGTACCCCACACCAGGAACACGGGCGCCGCCGGAGCCATCGTCGCGGAACCGTCCGGCAGCGTGAGCAGCCGCTGGGACTGCAGCAGCACACCCTCGGCCGCGAACCCGCAGGACTCGAGCGCCGAACGGACCGGGGACACCTGCTCCAGCGCCGTCACCGCCACCACGACCGCACGCCGCGCCCGCCGCCCCGCCGTCAGCACGATCGACTTCAGCTCGGAGCCACCGCCCCCGATGAACACCCCGTCCGGATCCGCCAGATGGGACAGCACCGTCGGCGCGGCCCCGTGCACCGCCCGCACCTCCACCCCGTGCGCGGCCGTGTTCGCCCGGATCCGCTCGACGCCGGACGCCGTCTTCTCCACGGCGACCGCCGCCGCACCCAGCCGGGCACACTCGATCGCCACCGCGCCGCACCCCGTACCGATGTCCCACACCAGATCCCCGGCCCGCGGCCCGAGCCGCGCGAGCGCCAGCGCCCGCGCCTCGTACGGCAGTACGGAACCGTCCGCCGCCCCGAACTCCCCGTCCGGCAGCGCCCACCGGCCCGGCCCCGTGAGCGGCCCCGTCACCGCCGGAGCCGGCCCCTCCAGCCGCGACTCGTCCACGCAGAGGACCAGGCTCACCCCGTCCCAGCTCCGGCACATCGCCTCCGCGGGCTCCACCCGCTCGAAGCGCTCACGGAACGGGTCGCCCAGCGCCGAGAACACCACCAGCGTCCGCGAGCCCACCCGGTGCACCAACTCCGCGCCCAGCTCCGCGGGTCCCACCCCCGGCCCGGGCAGCACGGCCACCTTGGGATGGGCCCGGCACACGTTCACCGCGCGGTCGAGTTCCGAGCCCTCCACCACGACGGTGTCGTCCCACGGCAGACCGAGGCGCGCGAACGCGAGCCCGACCGCCGTGGGCCCGGGCCGTACTTCGAGTGCGGCGGACCCGAAGCGCTCCTCCAACGTCCGTACGATCCCGAAGAACCCCGGATCGCCCTGCGCGCGCACCACCACCCGCGTACCGCCCTCGGCGACATGCTTCTCGACCAGGTCGAGCTCCGAACCCGTCAACTCGTCGCCCCGCACATCCACCACCAGCGCGGGCTCGCCCGCCCAAGAGCCCGCGTCCGCACCCGCACCGGTTCCGATCACCGTGATCACGCGACCAGCCTCCCCACGACACCACCGCTGATGTGCGCGGTGCCCGCACGATCGGATAGCAAGAGCCCATGGCCGTTTTCGTCGCGCTCGGCGCGTTCCTCATGACGCTCTTCGGCGGCTGGACGGCGCAGCGCGTCACCGACCGGCGCCACCTCGTCCTCGGCCTCGCCGGCGGACTCATGCTCGGCGTGGTCGGACTCGACCTCCTGCCGGAGGCCCTGGAGGCGACGGGCGACGAGGTCTTCGGCGTGCCGCAGGCCCTGCTCCTCTTCGTGGGCGGATTCCTCCTCGCCCACGCCGTGGAACGGCTGCTCGCCGTCCGCCGGGCCGCGCACGGCGTCGGCGCCGATTGGGGAGCAGCGCGCAGCGCTTCGATGAGGGGTGGTGGTCGGGCGACGGGCGGGCGGGTGCCGCAGGTCGGACTGACCGCGGCGGCCGCCATGGTCGCCCACAGCCTCATGGACGGCATCGCGCTCGGCGCCGCCTTCCAGGTCGGCGGAGGCATGGGCGCCACCGTCGCGCTCGCCGTCATCGCCCACGACTTCGCCGACGGGTTCAACACGTACACGATCACCAGCCTGTACGGGAACGCCCGCCGCAGGGCCGTCGCGATGCTGGTCGCGGACGCGCTCGCACCGGTCCTCGGCGCCGCGTCCACCCTGCTGTTCACCCTTCCGGAGGAACTGCTCGGCAGCTATCTCGGGTTCTTCGGCGGCGCCCTGCTCTATCTCGCCGCCGCCGAGATCCTCCCCGAGGCACACCACGAACACCCCGCCCGCTCCACCCTGCTGTGCACGGTGACGGGCGTGGCCTTCATCTGGCTCGTGGTGGGCCTGTCCGGCGGCTGAGCTCACGCGGCGGGCCCGTTCACGCAGTGCTCCACGAACCGTACGGCCGCCTCCGGAGCACCCGCCCAGTGGGTGTGCACATAACTCGCGTGCACCCCCCGCTGTACGAACCCCTCCACGCGCCGCTCCGGCTGCCGCAGCCCCCAGGCGGCCTGCGCGCCCGCGCCCGGCTCGATCACGGTCCGGTGGAACTCGTGCCCCCGCATCCGCGCCCCGGCCGCCGCGAGCGAACTGTCGCTCACCGCCACGGCGTCCCGGTACCCGAGCGTGAGGCGTGACGACATCCGCGCGTCGGCGTCCAGCACCCCGCACATCGGCGTCCCGTCGAGCGACCGGGAGAGGTACAACAGCCCGGCACACTCGGCGGCGATCGGCGCACCGGAGCGCGCGAGCTCGGCGACGGCCTTGCGGAGCGGCTCGTTGGCGGACAGCTCGCCCCCGTACATCTCGGGAAAGCCACCACCTATGACGAGCCCGCTCGTCCCCTCGGGGAGGGCCTCGTCCCGCAGCGGATCGAACGTGACGACCTCGGCGCCGGCGGCGGTCAGCAGCTCAGCGTGCTCGGCGTACGAGAACGTAAAGGCCGCGCCTCCCGCCACCGCCACGACCGGTTGCGGGCAGTCGTTCCGCGGGGCGAGCGAAGCGATTGGGGGCACCCCCATGCCCGAAGGGCTATGGGGGAGGGTGGGCACGACCCCACCACCGGCGGTCAGCCGCCCCGCGACGGCAGGATCCCACGCCTCGGCGTGCAGTTCAGGGGCGCTTCGCGCCAGAGCGAGCAGCCCCTCCATGTCGCACCCGGCAAGCACTTGCTCCGCCTGCGCAGCCACCGCCTCCACGGCAGCCGCCTGCCGCTCGGCCACCGGCACAAGACCCAGGTGCCGCGACGGCGTCGCGACAGAGGGCGCCCGTCGCAGCACCCCGAGCACGGGGACCCCCGACTCGCCGAGAGCCTCCCGCAGCAGATGCTCGTGCCGGTCCGTGGCGACCTTGTTCAGGATCACCCCGCCGATCCGCACCTCCGGGTCCCACGACGCGAACCCGTGCACCAGCGCCGCCACCGACCGCGACTGCGACGAGGCGTCCACGACAAGCACCACCGGCGCCTTGAGCAGCTTCGCCACCTGCGCGGTGGACGCCAGCTCGCCCTGGTCGGCGGCCCCGTCGTACAGGCCCATGACGCCCTCGACCACCGCCAGGTCGCAGCCGCGCGCCCCGTGCTCGAAGAGCGGCGCGATCAGCCCCGTACCGCACATGTACGCGTCGAGGTTGCGGCCCGGGCGGCCGGTCGCGAGCGCGTGGTAGCCCGGGTCGATGTAGTCCGGGCCGACCTTGTGCGGGGAGACCGCCAGACCACGGCCGGCGAACGCGGCCATCAGGCCCGTCGCGACCGTGGTCTTGCCCGCGCCGGAGGACGGCGCGGCGATGACGAGACGTGCTACCACTCGATGCCCCGCTGGCCCTTCTGACCCGCGTCCATCGGGTGCTTCACCTTCGACATGTCCGTGACCAGGTCGGCGAAGTCCATCAGCTCCTGCGGCGCGTTGCGGCCGGTGATGACGACATGCTGCTGCCCCGGACGGTCGCGCAGCACCTCGACGACCTCCTTGGTGTCGATCCAGCCCCAGTGCAGCAGGTACGCGAACTCGTCGAGGACGTAGAACTTGTACTTCTCCTCCGCGAGGTCCCGCTTGACCTGCTCCCAGCCCTCGCGCGCCTTGTCCTCGTGCGACTGCTCGCCCTCGGCGACCTCGCGCTGGATCCAGGACCAGCCCTCGCCCATCTTGTTCCAGGTGACGGTGCCGCCCTTGCCGGTCTCGCCGAGCGCCTTGAGGGCGTTCTCCTCGCCGACCCGCCACTTGGCGGACTTGACGAACTGGAACACCCCGATCGGCCAGCCCTGGTTCCAGGCGCGCAGCGCCATGCCGAACGCGGCGGTCGACTTGCCCTTGCCGACGCCCGTGTGCACCATCACCAGCGCACGGTTGCGGCGCTGGCGGGTGGTGAGACCGTCGTCGGGAACGACGGTCGGCTGTCCCTGCGGCATTAAGCGGCCCTCCTCGTGGCGTGCTCTGCTTGTACGTCTCTGACGAGCCCGGCGATCGAGTCGGCGCGCAGCTCGTCCAAGGTCACGGCGGTGCCGCCGAGTTCGCGGGCGAGGTCCCCGGCCAGACCCAGCCGTACGGGCCCGGTCTCGCAGTCCACGACGACGGCCGCCGTGCCCTCGGAGGCGTGCAGCCGTGCGGCCCGGGCGGCGAGCGCCACCGGATCGGCGCCGCCGCCGGTCGCCCGGCCGTCGGTCACGACGACGAGCAGGGGGCGGCGCGAGGGGTCGCGCAGCCGCTCGACGCGCAGCACGTCGTGGGCCTTGAGCAGCCCGGCCGACAGGGGCGTACGGCCGCCCGTCGGGAGCTGCTCCAGGCGGGCCGCGGCCGCGTCCACGGACGAGGTCGGCGGCAGCGCGACCTCGGCGTCCCGCCCCCGGAAGGTGACAAGGCCGACCTTGTCGCGCCGCTGGTAGGCGTCGAGGAGCAGCGAGAGCACGGCGCCCTTCACGGCGCTCATCCGCTGCCGGGCCGCCATCGAACCGGACGCGTCCACCGCGAACAGGACCAGGTTGCCCTCGCGGCCCTCGCGGGTCGCCTGACGCAGGTCGTCCCGGCGGACGACGAGCCCGGGACCGGTCCGTCCGCGCGCCTTCTGGTGCGGGGCGGCGGCATGCACGGTCGCGGCCAGGTGCAGCTTCGTCAGGGCGCCCCGGGGCCGTACGGATCCGGTCGTCCTGCCGTGCTCGGTACGGGCACGGGAGCGGCGTCCGGCCGCGCCCTCGCCGAGTCCGGGGACGCTGAGCATCTTCGTACGGAAGGGCTCGGCGGCCTTGACGGCGGCGCGCTCACCGGCGCCTCCCGGCCCCTGTGGGGCAGGCGCGGGCGCCTCGTCAGAACCGGCGCTCTCCGGAGCCGCGTCCGGCCCCTCGCCCTGCGGCGGCACACCACCGCCACCGCCCGGCCCCTTGCCGGGTCCCGGGTCGGGATCGTCGTCGCCCTCGTCCCCGCCCTTGAACTGCTCCAGCGTCTCGTCGAGCTTGTCCTCGTCGAGCCCCGGCGCGTCGAAGGGGTTCCGGCGCCTGCGGTGGGGGAGGGCGAGCAGCGCGGCCTGCCGTACGTCCTCGGAGGTCACCTCGGTCCGCCCCGCCCACGCGGCGAGCGCGGTCGCGGTGCGGGCCATCACGATGTCGGCGCGCATCCCGTCGACCTCGAACGCGGCGCAGGTCGCGGCGATCTGGAGCAGCGCCGCGTCGCCGAGCACGACCTGCGGCACGAGGGCGCGCGCGGCGACGATGCGGTCCCGCAGCGCGGTCTCCTCGTCCGCCCAGCGGGCGGCGAACGCGGCCGGGTCGTCGTCGAACGCCAGCCGGCGCCGTACGACCTCCACTCGCTGCTCGGGCTCGCGCGAGGCCGCGACCTCGACGGTCAGACCGAAGCGGTCCAGCAACTGGGGCCGCAGCTCGCCCTCTTCGGGGTTCATCGTGCCGACCAGCAGGAACCGGGCCGCGTGCCGTACGGAGACGCCTTCGCGCTCGACGTACGAGGAGCCCATCGCGGCGGCGTCGAGGAGCAGGTCGATCAGGTGGTCGTGGAGGAGGTTGACCTCGTCGACGTACAGGATCCCGCGGTGCGCGTCCGCGAGCAGCCCGGGCTCGAAGGCCTTCACGCCCTCGGCGAGCGCCCGCTCGATGTCCAGCGCGCCGACGAGCCGGTCCTCCGAGGCACCGACGGGCAGTTCGACCATCCGCGCGGGGCGCGTGTCGGCCGGGGCGGCCTCGTGCGGCCCGTCCGGGCAGCCCGTGTCCGGCGAGGCCGGGTCACAACTGAAGCGACAGCCGGCGACCACCGGCACCCCGGGCAGCAGGTCCGCGAGCGCCCGCACGGCGGTCGACTTCGCGGTGCCCTTCTCGCCGCGTACGAGGACACCACCCACCGCCGGGCTCACCGCGTTGAGCAGCAACGCGAGGCGCAGGTCGTCCATACCGACGACGGCGGTGAACGGATACCGGGTGCTCATCGGGTGGTCACTCCTTCAGATAGCTGACGCTCGCGTAGATCCGGGACGGCCCGCAGCCGTCGACGGCGGGTATTGCCCCACAAGGGCCACTCGCACCTCTGCTGCCCTACCTGCACGGGTGGTGCGGGTGGGAACCCCGGCCCGGCCGCAGGCCGGGCGCACCCCCCGCGCAGCTTCGCCACGCCCCCACTCACGGCGCACCCGGCGGCACGAACGGCAGCCCCGTCGGCGCGCCCCGCTCGATCAGCCGCAGCAGCGCGTCCGTGTCCGCGTGCTCCTCGATCAGGTCGCCGAGCCGGTCCAGCTGCTCCTCCCGGAGCGCGCCGAACGAGGTGTCGGGCGCCGGTACGAAGCGCCGGCCCGCCGCCGCCGCGACCTCCCGCAGGAACGCCCGGCGGAAGCCGTCGCTCTCCAGCGAGCCGTGCCAGTGGGTGCCCCAGACCGCACCGACCCGGCAACCGTCCAGGAACGGTTCCCCGCCCGCCACATCGGCGACGCCGTGGTGGATCTCGTACCCCTCGACGCGCTCGCCGAGGGCCTCGCCGACCGGCCGGGAAAGGGTCTTCTCGGCCGCGAACCGGACCCGGACGGGCAGCAGTCCGAGGCCGTCCACCGTGCCCGCCTTCGACTCGACCTCGTCCTCGATCCGCTCCCCGAGCGCCTGGAAGCCGCCGCAGATGCCGAGTACGGGCCGGCCCTCCGCCGCCCGCCGGGCCAGCGCGTCCGCGAGACCGCGCTCGCGCAGCCACGCCAGCGCCTTCACCGTCCCCCGGGTCCCCGGCACGACCACCAGGTCCGCGTCGACGAGCTCCTCGGCCCGGTCCACGAACCGCACGACCACGCCCGGTTCGGCCGCCAGCGCGTCCACGTCCGTGAAGTTGGACATCAGCGGCACGGCGCACACCGCGACCCGCAGCACGTCCTCTCCGACCGGAGGCGCCACGACCGACTCGCGGACGGCGCCGCGCATCGACACCCGCAGCCCGTCCTCCTCGTCGATGCCGAGTCCGTGCGCGTACGGCAGCACACCGAAGGTGCGGCGCCCGGTCAGCCCGTACAGCATGTCCAGGCCCGGCTCGAGGAGCGTCACATCGCCCCGGAACTTGTTCACCAGGTAGCCCGCGATCAGCTCCTGGTCCTCGGGCGCGAGCAGCGCCGTCGTACCGAAGAACTGCGCGAAGACCCCGCCCCGGTCGATGTCGCCGACGACGAGCACCGGCAGCTTCGCCGCCCGCGCGATGCCCATGTTCACGATGTCCGTGCGCCGCAGATTGATCTCGGCCGGACTGCCCGCCCCCTCGCAGATCACGGCGTCATACGTGCCCCGCAGCTCCTCCAGGCACGCCAGAACCGGCTCGAAGAGCTCTTTCTGCCGCCCCCCGTGCAGCCTTTTCCCGGGGGACGACCCCCCAGACCCCCCGAAGAACCCGCGGGCGCTCAGCTCGCCCACCGGCTTACCCATGAGGACGACCTGGCTGGAGCGGTCGCTGCCCGGCTTGAGCAGCACCGGGTTCATCAGCGCGGTCGGCTCGACCCGCGCGGCCTGCGCCTGCATGGCCTGCGCCCGGCCGATCTCCGCGCCCTCCCTCGTGACGAAGGAGTTCAGGGACATGTTCTGGCCCTTGAACGGGGCGACCTTCACGCCCTGCCGGACCAGCCAGCGGCAGATGCCCGCCGTGACGACGCTCTTGCCCGCGTCGGACGTGGTCCCCGCGACCAGCAGCCCCCCGCCTCTCATACGTTCCTCCGCTTCAGCGCGCTCGCGATCATCCGGCCGCCCACGCAGGCGGCCAGGGTCAGCCCGGTCACCCACCGGGAGAGCCGTACCGCCCGTTCGATGTCCCCGACCTCCACGGCCCGGCCCTCGCCGTTCAGGACGGGCCGGTGCTCGACCCGGCCGCCGTACGAGAGCGTCCCCCCGAGCCGTACGCCGAGCGCCCCCGCGAACGAGGCCTCCACCGGGCCCGCGTTGGGGCTCGGATGCTTCGCCGCGTCCGCCCGCCACGCGCGCAGCGCCCCCCGCGGGTCGCCACCCGCCACCGTCGCGAGTACGGCGGTCAGCCGGGCACCCGGCCAGCCGGCCACGTCGTCGAGCCGGGCCGAGGCCCAGCCGAAGCGGCGGTACTTCGGGGACTTGTGGCCGACCATCGCGTCCAGGGTGTTCACGGCCCGGAAGCCGACCAGGCCCGGCACGCCCGCGACCGCGCCCCAGACCAGGGCGCCCACGACGGCGTCGGAGGTGTTCTCGGCGACGGACTCCACGACCGCGCGGGCCATCGCCGGACCGTCCAGGGCCTGCGGGTCGCGCCCGCACAGATGGGGCAGCCGCTCGCGGGCCACGTCCAGGTCGCCGGCCTCCAGGGCCCCGCCGATGGCGCGGGCCTCCCGGCCCAGGGTCGTCCCCCCGACGACGGCCCAGACGGCGGCGGCGGTCAGCGCGACGGAGGCCCGGGGGTGGTCGCGTACGGTACGGGCGGCCAGCGCGGCGGCCCCCGCCGCACCCCCGACGCAGACGGCGGTGTGCAGCGCGCCCCAGCCGCGGTGATCGCGCCACAGCAGCTTCTCGACCGCACCCGCGGCCCGTCCGAACGCGGCGACCGGATGGCCGCGGCGTGGGTCGCCGACGAGCAGGTCCGCGGCCAGACCGGCGGCGGCGCCGTACGCGAATACACCTGTGGCTGCACTGCGGCCGGGCATGGCGCTGTGTCCTCACTCAGGGTCCGCGCCCTGGCTCGACGTGACCGGCGGTGAGAGTTCCTGACTCCCGGGCCCGAAGGCTCCGGTCACAGTGGCGGGACCGCGCCGGATTCGCACCGGGCTTCCTCTTCTGCCGCCGTAAATGGCCTCGGCAGTCCACCACGCTGTGCGAACACCCGTCAACTCACCCTTGACCTGCGGTGAGACAGTGTGCGAAGCACCACACAGCGCCAGGGCGGTGCCTACGAACGACGGCCGGGCGGGCCGCACCCGAAGGTGCGGCCCGCCCGGCCGTCGGAGCGTGTGCCGTCAGGCCACGATGAGATAGATGCCGTACGCGACGGCCGCCGCGCACAGCGCGAAGCAGGCGTACGCGCCGGTGCGCGCCAGGGTGGCCGAGCCTCCCTGGGCGGCGGCCTGCTCCTGCTTGGAGAGGCCGACGATGCCGAGGGTGAAGAGGGCCACGAGGGCGACGGTCGCCACGAGGCTGACTCCGAAGACGGAGCCGAGAGCTGCCCAGTCGATCTTCATGTCGTTCGTTCCTTACACCGCGGCCGAGGCTGCGGGGGCTGCCGGGTCCGCGGGGGCCGGCGAGGGGATGGTGGTCTTCAGGTCCTCGTCCGCGACGGCGGCGACGGTGCCGGCCGGCGGCGGGGTGACGGCCGCGATGGCGGTGGTCACGACGCCCGCGGGCTCGGTCTCGACGTCGTTGACGTTGGTGTGGTCGACCACCTGGCGGCGGGAGACGACCCAGATGGCGACGCACGAGGCGACCAGGAAGGCCGCGACGGCGTAGACGCCCCAGTCGCCCTGACGGGCGACGTACTCGGCGCCGGCCCCGACAAGGGCCGCGGCCGGCAGGGTCAGGCCCCAGGCGACGAACATCCGGGTGGCGGTCGACCAGCGGACGACACCGCCCTTGCGGCCCAGACCCGCGCCCATGACGGCGCCGGAGCAGGAGTGCGTGGTCGAGAGGGAGAAGCCCAGGCTGGAGGAGGCCAGGATGACGGTGGCCGCGCTGGTCTGGGCGGCGAAGCCCTGCTGCGGCTGGAGGTCGGTGAGGCCCTTGCCCATCGTGCGGATGATGCGCCAGCCGCCGAGGTAGGTTCCGAGCGCGATCGCCGTACCGGCGGAGACGATGACCCAGACCGGCGGGTTGGAGCCGGGGGCGATGATGCCGCCGGCGACCAGGGCGAGGGTGATGATGCCCATGGTCTTCTGGGCGTCGTTGGTGCCGTGGGCGAGCGAGACGAGACCGGCGGAGGCGATCTGACCGGCCCGGTAGCCCTTCTCGGTCGTCTTCTTGTCGGCCTTCTTGTCGAGGCGGTACGTCAGGCGGGCGGCGAACATCGCGGCCAGACCGGCGACCAGGGGGGCGGCGACCGCCGGGATGAGCACCTTGCTGATGACGGTCCCGCCGTTGACGCCGCTGACGCCGATGGAGGCGACGGTCGCGCCGATGAGGCCGCCCATCAGGGCGTGGGAGGAGCTGGACGGCAGTCCGACCAGCCAGGTCACCAGGTTCCAGAGGATCGCGCCGACGAGCGCGGCGAGGATGACTTCGGGTTGGATGCCCTCCTCATTGACGAGTCCCTTGGAGATCGTCTTGGCAACCTCCACCGACAGGAACGCGCCGACCAGGTTCAGCACGGCGGACATGGCCACCGCCGTCTTGGGCTTGAGAGCACCGGTCGAGATGGTCGTCGCCATCGCGTTGGCGGTGTCGTGGAAACCGTTCGTGAAATCGAACACGAGAGCTGTCACGACCACAATCGCGAGCAGCAGCGTGATGTGTTCCATTTACCCAGGCAATCGTTCGACGTCAGTGGCTCGTCGAACGTAGGCAACCTGAGTGAACGGAAGGTGAACTGAGGCGGGCGGCATGGTGTCCCTATCCGGGGTCCGGTGATTCCGCTTAGGGCCTCCGGAGGGGGACTGTCCACGATGTGGGCACCGTGCAACCACGGGTAAGCCGTGCGGTTGCGGCACACATACGACTTCCTCCGCTTCCTCCGGCCTCGCCCCGTGTCAGTCCGTGGACCGGGCGCGGCATCTGTCAGCCGACCGGGGGACCCGTGGAAGAGATCCACGTCACTCCCAAGGAGGGGCCGGGGCCCCTCCCGGCCGACCCACGGAAGCGGCTTCCGGCGGCTTCCGCCGGCTTCCGGTGGCTCCCGCCGGGTGGCAGCCCGCCCGCACCCTGCCGACACTGGGACCGTGCGCCCGGCTACGAAGACGGCAGCGGCCGTCACCACCCTGCTCGGTGTCGGCGCGGCCGCGATCGCGGCCGGCCGGTACGCCAGCGACGCCGCCCTCAGGGCGCCGTCCGGACGGCCCCTGCCCGGCGACCCCCGGCTCACCGTGCACGACACGAGTCCCGGCCGGGTCACCCTCACCCGCAGCCTCGCCTCCCTGCGCCCCGGTACGTACGGGATCGAGGGCCCCGGCGTCCACGCGGTCATCGGCCCCGTCCTCGACCGGGTCCCGCACACCGCGGACACGGTCGTGCGCCGCCTGGAGCGGGTCGAGCACGGCGCCCTGGAGCCCGGCGACCGGGTCCGCCTCACCCCCGAGCTGCACACCGGCACCCCGCGCACCGCGCTCGGCGTCGACTACCGGGACATCGAGATCCCCGGCGAGCTCGGCGACCTGCCCGCCTGGTTCGTCCCGGGCCCGCGCGCCACCTGGGTGATCGCCCTGCACGGCCTCGGCACCACCCGCCGGCACCCCCTCAACCTCGTCCCCTTCCTCGCGCGCCGGCAGATCCCGGTCCTCTGCCTCGCCTACCGCGGCGACGAGGGCGCGCCCCCGCCGCCGGACGGCCTCGGCCACCTCGGCGACTCCGAGTGGCGCGACGTCGACGCCGCCCTCCGCCACGCCGTCCGCGAGGGCGCCGAGCACGTCGTCCTGCACGGCTGGGGGACGGGCGCCGCGATGGCCCTGCACGCCGCCGCCGACTCCGGCGTACGGGACGTGATCCGCGGCCTCGTCCTGGACTCCCCGGTCCTCGACTGGGAGGCGACCCTGCGCAACCTCGCCGCCGCCCGTCGGGTCCCCGGCCCGCTGCTGCCGCTCGCCGTCCGCGCCGCCCAGGGCAGGACCGGGCTGCACGGCGACCGCCTCCAGGCGGCCGCTGACCCGGCCGGCCTGCGCGTGCCGACGCTCGTCTTCCACGGCCCCGACGACACGATCGCCCCCTGGGAACCCTCCCTGGAACTGGCCGCCCGCCGACCCGAGCTGGTCACCCTGCACACGGTCCGAGGAGCCCCGCACGCCTCGATGTGGAACGCCGACCCGGTCCGCTACGAAGAGGCCCTGCGCCGCTTCCTCACCCCCCTCATCTAGAGGCGTTCCACCGGCGCTGCCGATTCCGATTGGGCTTTCGGGCCGTCAGCGGGAAGACTGCCCCCGTGACGTCTCGAAAGCCCGATGAGCAATTGGCGCGCAACTCCAGACTCCGACTTGTCCGTCCGCGGGCACTCGCCACCGCCCGACGGGCCGTGACGACCCGGCGCACCCGGCCGGCGCCGCGGCCGCCGGAGGGCACTCCGCCCCGCGCGGAACTGGCCCGCCAGGCGCGGTCCGTCCTCGCCGACGCCGTACGGATCGCCCGCTGGGCCGCCGTCGACCGCGGGGCCGAAGCCGCCGCGCCCGCCGACCCCGAGGCCGTCCCCGCCCAGGAACGGGCCGCTGCCGCACTGAACCTGACGCCCGGACAGATCCGGGCCGGCTGGGACCGGGCCCGGCTCGCCGGACTCGTCGAACTCCACGGCGACACCGCCCGCCCCGGCTGGCGCCTGCACGCCTGGGACCGCGACGACTCCGCCGTCCTGCGCGGCTGGGTCGCCCTGTTCGACGCCTGGTCCCTGGTCCACCCCGCGCCCCGGGACGTCGCGCCCAGCGCCGTCGCCGAGGTCGTCGAGGCCGTCCCCCAGGTGCTCTCCCTCCTCCAGCTCTCCGCCGGGCCCGTGGCCGTCCCCGCGCTGCTCGACCTGCTCCAGCAGCGGGTCGAGGAACTGCGCGAGGAGCGCTGCGAGGTTCCCGTGGGGACCCCCGCGACCGACATCGACACCGGCACGGACACCGGGGATGCCGGCACCGGGGATGCCGACAACGGCGCGGCGGAGTGCGGCGCCGACGGGCTCTCCGCGCTGCTCGACTGGGCCCTGGAGGGCCTCGCCGCCGTCGGCGCCCTGACCCTAGGCGAGGGATCGGACGGCGGCCAGGCCACGCTGACCCCGCTCGGCAACTGGGCGGTCTGGGTCAAGCTGGAGCAGATCTGCGTCGCCGCCCAGAGCCCGGCCGGCAACATCGAGCAGTCGGCCGAGGACATGCTCCGCGGCTGCGCCCGTCTCACCCCCGGTCCGGCCCGCGACGAATATCGCGCCTGGCTCGCCGCCCGCACGCTCTCCAGCGCGGTCACCGAGCTCCTCGACGTCGCCCGCGGCGAGGACGCCCTGCTGCGCGGGCTGGCCTTCGAGGCGCTCCGGGTCGTCGGAGCCCCCGCCGAGGCCGAGGTCCGGGCCGCCGCCGAGGAGGCCTCCCTCCGCCCGTACGCCCTGCTCTGGCTCGCCGAGTACGACGGCACCGACCCCGACGACGCCCCGGACGTGCTCACCCGCGAGGAGGCCACCTGGCTCTGGGTGGACACCGCCGCGGCCGTCGCCGACCACGGCGAGAGCACGCTGCTCGTCCGCCACCTCGACTCCGCCGTGCAGGGCACGGTCCCGGCCCTGCTCGACGAGGTCCGGGCCGTCGGCCACCCCCGTACGGTCCAGGTCCTGGTGGCGCTCGCCGCCGCACACCCCGACCCCGCCCTGGCGAAGGCGGTCCGCCGGGCGGCCTTCCAGGTCCACACCGGGGGAGCCTGACCCGAGGGGTCCCAGGGGTCCCAGGGGTGACGGGGGGAGTCAGCCGGTCGTCCCCGGCAGATAGGTCCCGAAGCTCCAGACGTTGCCCTCGGCGTCACGGGCGATGTAGTCCCGCGAGCCGTAGTCCTGGTCCGTGGGTGGCATCACGATCTCGATGCCGTGGGCCACGGCCCGCGCGTGGTGTTCGTCCACATCGTCCACGTGGACGTACACCCCGACGGGGCCGGACTTCTCCGTCAGCTTGTCGAACTCGCTGCCGGTGCCCTTGCTCCCCAGCATCACCATGCCGTTGCCGTACGACAGCTCGGCGTGCATGACCTTGCCGTCCTCGCCCTCGTACACCGCGGTGCGGGTGAAGCCGAACGCCTCCGTGAGCTGTGCGATCGCGGCGTGCGCGTCGTCGTAGGTCAGGGTCGGACAGATGTGGGGTGCCTCAGCCATCCCGATCACTCCTTCTCGTTCGATACGTCGGAATGTGACCTGGGTCTCAGTCTGGCATCCGGTACCGACAACGAGGCGCCTCAGCGGAAGGTGTTGCACCGCGCCATGTCGCCGCTCCTGAACCCGGTCGCGAACCACTGCTGACGTTGCGCGGCCGAGCCGTGCGTCCAGTTCTCCGGCGTCACCCGACCCTGGAACCTCTCCTGGATCCGGTCGTCGCCCACCGCGGCCGCCGCGTCCAGGCCGTCGCGGACGTCGGCCTCGGTGAGGCGGGTCAGCAGGGGGCGCCCGGTCTTCTCGTCCGGCGTGCTCGTCGCATGGCGCGCCCAGACGCCGGCGTAGCAGTCCGCCTGCAGCTCGACCCGTACGGCGTTGGAGTCCGCGCCCGCCCGCCCGTCCTGGGCGCGCGCCAGGGTGCCCATCATGTTCTGCACATGGTGGCCGTACTCGTGCGCCACCACGTACGCCTGGGCGAAGGGGCCACCGGTCGATCCGAACTTCGTCCGCAGCTCGTCGAAGAACCCCAGGTCCAGATAGACCTGGCGGTCCCCGGGGCAGTAGAACGGCCCGACCGCCGAGGTGGCCGAGCCGCAGGCCGTGGCGACCCGGTTGCTGAACATCACCGTGCGCGCGTCCCCGTACCGGCCACCGCGCCGTTCGTACTCCGCCCGCCAGAAGTCCTGCACGCTGTTGACGACCGCCACGATCCGGCAGTCCTCGCGGGTGTTCGCGTCCGCCCCGGTGCGGCAGCTCTGATCGACCTGCGCCAGGGAGGACGAGGTCGCGACCGGCTCCGGGTCGCCGGAGGCGAGCCCCAGCTGCTCGGGGCCCACCCCGAAGAGGACTCCCAGGAGCAGTGCGACGAAGCCGACGATGCCGCCGCCGACGGTGGCCTTCCCGCCGTGGACGCGGCTGCCGCGGACATCCCGTACCTCCGAGGTGTCCAGGTCGGCGTCGTCGTCGAACTGCATGGGCCACCACCCTCTGCCGTCTCTGCCGCGGCGGTGGCCGCCGGCCCGGGCCGAATGCCCTGGGCCCGAGTATCGGGTAATCCGATCCGGCTCGCGCCTTTTGTCGGGCATGGGTGGAAACAGCCGGTAACGGCGATGAAAGGCAGGGCCGGGACTGTGGCCGAAAAGCAGTTGCATGCGCCCGTTAGACTGGCCGTATGGCCATTCTCCCCGCGCATGACTAGCGGCGTCGAATCCGCATACAGCCCTTTCCGCCGTCCCATCCGCCCTGGAGTCTGTCCGTGATCACCGCTTCCGGCATCGAGCTGCGCGCCGGCGCCCGCATCCTCATCGAGTCCGCTTCCTTCCGTATCGCCAAGGGCGACCGCATCGGCCTGGTCGGCCGTAACGGAGCCGGCAAGACGACGCTCACCAAGTGCCTCGCCGGCGAGGGCATGCCCGCGGGCGGCACCATCGCCCGCTCCGGCGAGGTCGGCTACCTCCCGCAGGACCCGCGCACCGGCGACCTCGACGTCCTGGCCCGCGACCGCATCCTCTCCGCCCGCGGCCTCGACGTCCTCATCCGCAAGATGCGGATGAACGAGGAGCGCATCGCGACCGGCTCCGGCGCCACCCGCGACAAGGCCATGCGGCAGTACGAGCGCCAGGAGACCGAGTTCCTCACCAAGGGCGGGTACGCCGCCGAGGCCGAGGCGTCCACCATCGCCGCCGCCCTCGGGCTCCCCGACCGGGTCCTCGGCCAGCCCCTGCACACCCTCTCCGGCGGTCAGCGCCGCCGGGTCGAGCTGGCCCGGATCCTCTTCTCCGACGCCGACACCCTGCTCCTCGACGAGCCCACCAACCACCTCGACGCCGACTCCATCGTCTGGCTGCGGGACTACCTGAAGACCTACCGCGGTGGCTTCATCGTCATCTCCCACGACGTCGACCTCGTCGAGACCGTCGTGAACAAGGTCTTCTACCTGGACGCCAACCGCTCGACGATCGACGTCTACAACATGGGCTGGAAGCTCTACCAGCAGCAGCGCGAGGCCGACGAGAAGCGCCGCAAGCGGGAGCGCCAGAACGCCGAGAAGAAGGCCGCCGCCCTCAACTCGCAGGCCGACAAGATGCGCGCCAAGGCCACCAAGACCGTCGCCGCCCAGAACATGGCCAAGCGCGCCGAGCGTCTGCTCTCCGGCCTGGAGGCGGTCCGGGTCTCCGACAAGGTCGCCAAGCTCCGCTTCCCGGAGCCCGCGCCCTGCGGCAAGACCCCGCTGACGGCGGAGGGGCTCTCCAAGTCGTACGGCTCGCTCGAAATCTTCACCGACGTGAACCTCGCCATCGACAAGGGCTCGCGCGTCGTCATCCTCGGCCTCAACGGTGCGGGCAAGACCACGCTCCTGCGTCTGCTCGCCGGGGCCGAGACCCCCGACACGGGCGAGGTGACCCCCGGCCACGGCCTCAAGCTCGGCTACTACGCCCAGGAGCACGAGACCCTCGACCCGGAGCGCACGGTCCTGGAGAACATGCGCTCCTCCGCGCCCGACCTCGACCTCGTCGAGGTGCGCAAGACGCTCGGCTCCTTCCTCTTCTCCGGTGACGACGTCGACAAGCCGGCCGGGGTCCTCTCCGGCGGTGAGAAGACCCGGCTGGCGCTGGCCACCCTGGTCGTCTCCTCGGCGAACGTGCTGCTCCTGGACGAGCCGACCAACAACCTCGACCCCGCCAGCCGCGAGGAGATCCTCGGCGCGCTGCGCACGTACAAGGGCGCGGTGGTCCTCGTCACCCACGACGAGGGCGCGGTCGACGCGCTCGAGCCGGAGCGGATCATCCTGCTCCCGGACGGCGTCGAGGACCTGTGGGGCCCGGACTACAAGGACCTGGTGGCCCTCGCCTGACCCGTTCCGCCGGTCACGGCCGGTGCCTGATCATCTCGGCATGGATCATTCGGCTCATGGGTGATCCATCATCTGAGTGAGTGCGTCTCATACCCCCGGCGCGGCCTCTGCGGAATCCTTCCGCCTGGGGCCGCGCCGTCCTTGTCCGCCCGGCACGGCGCTGACCTGGCACTTCCCGGCCGGAGTGGTCCCGGGGCGGGTCTCGCGTACTGCGGAATGCGAGATTCCGGTCGTGGCGACACCTTCCCTGTCCGCGAACCTTGTGGCACAGACCTTGTCGAATGGGTGGCCAGGACGTCCGTGAGGGGTGATCATGAGAAGTCCAGAGCGCACTTCCCATGAGGAGGCACGGGTGGCCGAGACTCTGAAGAAGGGCAGCCGGGTGACCGGCGCCGCGCGCGACAAGCTCGCGGCAGACCTGAAGAAGAAGTACGACTCCGGTGCGAGCATCCGGGCGCTGGCCGAGGAAACCGGCCGCTCCTACGGATTCGTCCACCGGATGCTGAGTGAGTCCGGAGTCACGCTGCGTGGACGCGGCGGAGCGACACGGGGCAAGAAGGCCGCCTCGGCCTGATCTCGGGGCGCGGTTCGTCGGGTCCACCGGTTTCGTGCGGTGGCCACCCGGTCGACCGTGCGGTCGACCGGGTGGTTACTGTGCAGTCACTTAGCAGTGCTGCACCGGAACCGGAGGCGCCCCATGACTTCGCTCGACTCTGTGCTCGTGTTCGACAAGGACGGTGTACGGCTCACCGTCGAGGACGCCGTTGCCACGGTGACCCTGACCAATCCGGAGAAGCGCAACGCCCAGTCTCCCGCTCTGTGGCGGGCGTTGGTGGAGGCCGGACGGTCGTTGCCGGGCAGCGTGCGGGTCGTGGTTCTGCGCGGTGAGGGCAAGTCCTTCTCCGCCGGGCTCGACCGGCAGGCGTTCACGCCCGAGGGCTTCGACGGAGAGCCGTCCTTCCTCGACCTGGCACGCGGTTCGGACGAGGACCTGGACGCGGTCATCGCCGAGTACCAGGAGGCGTTCACCTGGTGGCGCCGCAGCGACATCGTGTCGATCGCGGCCGTCCAGGGGCACGCCATCGGTGCCGGGTTCCAGCTCGCCCTCGCCTGCGACCTGCGGGTCGTCGCCGAGGACGTGCAGTTCGCCATGCGCGAGACCAGCCTGGGCCTCGTCCCGGACCTCACCGGCACGCACCCGCTCGTCGGCCTGGTCGGCTATGCCCGCGCGCTGGAGATCTGCGCCACGGGCCGCTTCGTCCACGCCCAGGAGGCCGAGCGCATCGGCCTCGCCAACATCGCCGTGCCGGGTGACGAACTCGACGCCACGGTAAGGGACTTGAGCGCCGCGCTGCTCGCCGCGCCGCGCGACGCGGTCATCGAGACCAAGGCGCTGCTCCAGGGTGCCTCCGACCGCTCCTACGACGCCCAGCGCACGGCCGAGCGCGCCGCCCAGGCCCGCCGCCTGCGCGACCTGGCAGGCATCGGCGACTGACCGGCGACTGACCGACGGCTGCCGGCCGGGCGACCGGCCGAGCGCCCGGCCCAGCGCCCGGCCCAGCGCCCGGCCGAGCGCCCGGCCGCCCCGTTGACCCGTACCGTCAGCGGACCTCCGACACCAGGACCGTGACCGCCGTCCCCTCGGGAGCGGTCGCGGCCGCCCGCGTCCGGGCGGCTCGGGCCACGTCCAGGGCGCGGTGGCCGGGCGCCACCGCCAGTTCCACGCGGAGCAGGCCCGGGGCGCGGTGGACCGGGGCCCCCAGCGTGGCGGTCAGCGCCGCCACGCCCTCGACCTCGAGCACCGCGAGGGCCGTCGGATCCCCTGGCGCCGGCGTGGTTCCCCCGCGTGGCGCAGCGGCGGCGGAGGAATCCGGGGCACCTTCCGCGCCCTCGACGAGCCCCGTCACCCGCAGATCCACCTCCGCGACCGCCAGGCCCAACGCGTCCTCGGCCGAGGCGAACAGCGCCTCACGCACGTCGTCGGCCAGGTCCGGCAGCGGCCTGTCCCGCAACCAGGCGGAGTCCGCGGCGAACTCCGCCGTGATCCTCAGCGTCCCCGGCGGCAGTCCGCCCGGCGGTACGGGAAACGGCACCTCTCCGCCCGGCACCTCCCCGCCCGGCTCCGCGAGCCCCACCCGGAGCGCCCCCGGCACCACCCCTCGTACCGCCGCGGCGGTCCGCAGCAGCACGGTCCGTGCCGCGCGCTCCGCCAGCCACGCGCCGTCCGCCGCCTCACCGAGCGGCAGCAGCCGGCCGAGCCGAAGCCGCTCGCGTACCGCCTCCGCCCATCCCGCCGCCCCAGCTGTCGTCGTCATTGCCCCAGCCTGCCGCATCCCCGGCGCGAGACCGGGGAAGCGCACTTAATGTGGGCAAAGAGGGACGAAACTTATCGGAAGGGATGAACGGCGATGAATGACCCCGCACACCCCAACGAACCGTCCGTGACCCGGCGCGGCGGCGGTGATCCCGCCTCCCGCGGCCGGACCACCATCGCCGACGGGGTCGTGGAGAAGATCGCCGGTCTCGCCGCCCGTGAGGTCGTCGGCGTCCACGCGATGGGCAGTGGCTTCTCCCGCACGCTCGGCGCCGTGCGCGAGCGGGTGCCCGGCGGAGGCGGTACCAAGTCGGGCGTCACCCGGGGCGTGAAGGCCGAGGTCGGCGAGGTGCAGACCGCGCTCGACCTGGAGATCGTCGTCGAGTACGGCGTTTCCATCGCCGACGTCGCCGGTGCCGTGCGCGAGAACGTCATCGCGGCCGTGGAGCGGATGACCGGCCTGGAGGTCGTCGAGGTCAACATCGCCGTCAGCGATGTGAAGCTGCCCGAGGAAGAGGACGAGGGGCCGGAGCCGCGGCTCCAGTAGCCGCTGGCAGTCCGGCGGAAAGGGCACAACATGAGCATGGCGGTGGTCGGCCTGTTGGCCGGAATGGGCCTCGGCCTGGCCGGGTATTTCGGCGGCTTCGGGGCGTTCTTGCTGGTCGCGGCATTGGGCGCGATCGGTTTCGTCGTCGGGAGGTTCCTCGAGGGAGATCTCGAACCCGGCGACTTCTTCCGGGGTCGCGAGCGCGGCGACCGGCGGCGGTGACCGGGGGTGGCATTCGACCCGGTGGGCCCCGCCGGCCGCGGAGCGACCACGATCGCCGACCGGGTCGTCGCGAAGATCGCCGTACAGGCCGCACGGGAGGCGCTCGGCGTCACCGTGCTCCGGGGCGGCTCGTCGCCGCACGCCTCGGTCGTCGTGCGCCGTGACGTGGCGCGGGTCTCGGTGAGCCTGGAGCTGGGCTACCCCGCCGACCTCGGCCGGCAGTGCGGCGCGGTCCGCAGTCACGTCACCCTCCGCGTACGGGAGTTGGCGGGCATGGAGGTACCCGAGGTGGCCGTTCACGTGGAGCGCCTGCACTCCCCGCGCACGGCGCGCGAGTCCGGGCGGAGGCTGCGATGAGCACGGAACCCGGAACGGACACCGACGCCGACGACGTGCCCGTACTGAAGGACCCGCCGGCCGCGGCCGGCGCGCGCCGCTTCTGGGCCGTACGGCGGATCCCGGCGGCGCTCGTCGCCCTGGTGGTCCTCGGCGGCGCCGGCCTGCTGCTCTACGACGTCGCGGCGGTACGCGCCGACCGCACGGCCATGGCCTGGCGGCGCGAACTCGCCGACGAGCTCGCGACCCGGCCCCTCGACAACGACTGGGTCCTGACCGGGGCCGTCCTGGCCGTGCTCCTCGGAGCCTGGCTCCTGGTCCTCGCGGCCACCCCGGGCCTGCGCGCGGTCCTCCCGATGAGACGCGACCACGCCGACGTACGCGCCGGGCTCGACCGCGAGGCCGCGGCGCTGACCCTGCGGGACCGGGCGATGGAGGTCTCGGGCGTGCAGTCGGTGGAGGTACGGATGAGGCGGAGCAAGGTGGCGGTGCGGGCGGTCTCGCACTTCCGCGAACTCGACGAGGTACGCGCCGACGTGGAGCGCGTCCTGGCCGGCGGCATCGACGAACTGGCGCTCGCCCGGCCACCGGCGCTGACGGTCAGGGTGGGCCGCCCGCCGAAGAAGGGAGGCGGGGGATGACCCTCGTACTCCGGCGCGTCAACCGGATCCTGCTCGGACTCCTGGGGCTGCTGCTCGTCGCCGGCGGCGGGGCGGTGCTCGCGGCCGGATTCGATCTGGCCGTGCCCTCGTGGTGGCCCTGGTACGGGACCTCCGACGTCCTGCTCAGCAGGGCGGACCGGCTGCGGTGGCGCGACGAGGGCTGGTGGTGGCCGGTGGTCATCGCCGCCCTCGGCCTCGTCGTGCTCCTGGCCCTGTGGTGGCTGCTCGCCCAGTTCCGCCGTGCCCGGCTCGCGGAGGTCCTGATCGACACCGGCGACGGGGAGGCCGCGACGGTACGGGGCCGGGCCCTGGAGAACGTTCTGGAGGCGGACGCCGCGGCGCAGGACGGAGTGGCCCGCGCCCGGGTCGCCCTGACGGGCCGCCGCACGGCCCCCCGCACCCGCGTGGCGCTGCTCCTCGAGCCGTACGCCTCCCCGGCCGCGGCCCTGACCTCCCTGGCGACCGACGCCCTGACCCACGCCCGCACCTCGACGGGCCTCCCGTCCCTCCCGACGGAGGCCCGCCTCCGGGCGGTCAGACACCGCGCGCGCAGGGTGACATGACACCCGTTGTGGGCACCCGTTCCTCCCCAGGGGCTTCGCCCTGGGGGACCCACGGCGCAACGATCGCCCGCAACGGAGTGACGCGGGTCAGAACCCGTGCCGCGCGCCGCCGTCCACCGACATCATCACGCCCGTCACGTACGACGCCGCCGGCGACAGCAGGAACGCCGCCGTGCGGCCGAACTCCTCCGGCGTCCCGTAGCGGCGCAGCGGGATGCGGGACTCGCTCGCCGCCCGCGCCGCCTCCGCGTCCCCCGAGAGGGCGTCCAGCTGGCGCACCCGGTCGGTGTCGATGCGCCCCGGCAGCATCCCGACGACCCGGATGCCCCGCGGGCCCAGGTCGTTCGCGAGGGACTTGGCGAAGCCGGCGAGCCCCGGCCGCAGGCCGTTGGAGATCGTCAGGCCCGGGATCGGCTCGTGGACAGAGCCCGAGAGGACGAAGCCGACGACCCCGCCCTCGGTCAGCGTCTCCGCCGCCGCCCGGGCCATCCGTACCGCCCCGAGGAAGACCGTGTCGAACGCCGACGCCCACTGCTCGTCGGTGTTGTCCGCGCCGAAGCCCGGTGCCGGACCGCCCACGCTGATCAGGATGCCGTCGAAGCCCCCGAAGCGGGACCGCGCCTCCGCGATCAGCCGCGCCGGCGCCCCGGGGTCGGCGTTGTCGGCGGCGAGGCCCGCCGCACCCGGGCCCAGCTCCGCGACCGCCTCGGCGACCGCCTTCTCCTCGCGCCCGGTGACCAGCACCTTCGCGCCCTCGGCGAGCAGCGCCTCGGCCGAGGCCCGGCCGAGCCCCCGCGTCGCGCCGGTCACCACGTACACACGGTCCTTCAGTCCAAGATCCATGGGCCTATCCTGCCGCCTCCTCCCGCGGCAGGGCGAGGGCGGTGCCCACCAGGCCGATGTGGCTGAACGCCTGCGGGAAGTTGCCCAGCTGCCGCCGCGCGACCGGGTCGTACTCCTCCGCGAGCAGCCCCACGTCACTGCGCAGCACGAGCAGACGCTCGAAGAGCTCCCGCGCCTCCCGCTCCCGCCCGGTCAACAGCAGCGCGTCCGCGAGCCAGAAGGAACACACGAGAAACGTTCCCTCCTGCCCGGGGAGCCCGTCGACCGAGACCCCTTCGGTGCTGTAGCGGCGGACGAACCCGCCGTGCGTCAGCTCCTTGCGCACCGCGTCCACCGTCCCCAGCACCCGGGGATCGTCCGGCGGCAGGAACCCGACCCGCGGGATCAGCAGCGTCGCCGCGTCCAGCTCCCGTGAGCCGTACGACTGCGTGAAGGTGTTGCGCTCGGGGTCGTACCCCTTCTCGCACACCTCCGCGTGGATCTCGTCCCGCATCGTGCGCCACCGCGCCGGATCCCCCCGCAGCGAGGGATCGGCCTCCAGGGTGCGGACCGCCCGGTCGGCGGCGACCCAGGCCATCACCTTGGAGTGCGTGAAGTGACGGCGTGGTCCGCGCACCTCCCACAGGCCCTCGTCCGGCTCCCGCCAGGTCGACTCCAGGAAGCCGAGCAGGCTCAGCTGCAGATTCCAGGCGTGCCGCACCGGCGGGATCCCGGCGGCCCGCGCCATGTGCAGCGAGTCCATGACCTCGCCGTACACGTCGAGCTGGAACTGCTCCACCGCCGCGTTCCCGATCCGCACCGGCGTCGAGTCCGCGTAGCCGCGCAGCCACGGCAGCGACATCTCGGGCAGCCGGCGCTCCCCGGCCGGCCCGTACATGATCTGCAGATCGGCCGGATCGCCCGCCACCGCCCGCAGCAGCCAGTCGCGCCACGCCGCCGCCTCGTCGACATAGCCGGCCGACAGCAGCGCCCCGAGGGTGAGGGTCGAGTCGCGCAGCCAGCAGGAGCGGTAGTCCCAGTTCCGTACGCCGCCCAGCTCCTCCGGCAGCGAGGTGGTGGGGGCGGCCACGATGCCGCCCGTCGGCGCGTACGTGAGCGCCTTCAAGGTGATCAGCGAGCGCAGCACCGCCTCGCGGTACGGACCCTCGTACGTGCAGCGCGCCGACCAGTCCCGCCAGTCCGCGAGGGACTGCGTCAAGGCGTCGAACGGGTCGACGAGTTCCGGGCGCGGCTCGTGCGACGGGTGCCAGGTGAGCACGAACGCCACCTTCTCGCCGGCGCCGACCGTGAACGACGAGCAGGTCGCGAACTGCTGCCCCCAGGTCTTCACCGGCGGCTCGCTGCGCAGCCAGACCGAGTCCGGCCCCGCCACCGCCACCCGGTGGCCGTCGCTGCGCCTCACCCACGGCACGATCGAGCCGTAGTCGAAGCGCAGCCGCAGGACCGCGCTCATCTCGACGGTGCCGCTGACGCCCTCCACGATCCGCATCACATCGGGCGCGGTGTCGCGCTGCGGCATGAAGTCGACGACCTTGACGGTGCCGGTGCGCGTCTCCCAGTACGTCTCCAGGACGAGGGAGTCCCCCGCGTAGCCGCGGCGGGTGCAGGTCGTGGCGCCTTTGGGTGCGATCCGCCAGTGGCCGTTGTCCTCGTCGCCGAGCAGCGCGGCGAAACAGGCGGCCGAGTCGAAGCGCGGCAGACACAGCCAGTCGATCGACCCGTCGCGGCCGACGAGCGCGGCGGTCTGCAGATCGCCGATGAGGGCGTAGTCGTCGATACGTTGCGTCACGCTTTGGCGTGTTCCCGGAAGCGACGACGGTCAATCAGAGGGACGCGGTGGCCTACAGCGCGGCGGGCTCGGGTTCGGGGGTTCCCGAGGCGGCGTCGGTACGGGCCGCGGCCTCCCGGTCGCGCTTCTCGCGGCGCACCAGGATCACCCAGCCGACCGGCACACCGGCCGTGAAGAGCCACCACTGCACGGCGTACGCCATGTGCGCGCCGATCGAGTCGTGGTCGGGCGCGGGGATCAGCTCGGGGGAGTCGCCGGCCGGTTCGGGCGCGGTCTGCTCGACGTAGCCGCCGAGCACCGCACGGCCGAGCAGCTCCGCCTGCTGGGCGCTGTTGATCAGCATCACCTGACGGTCCGGCAGCCCGCGCAGGTCCTTGATGCCGCTCGCGCCGGTCGTCTCGTCCGCCTTGAGGCGGCCGGTGACGGTCACCCGGCCCTTGGGGGCGGGCGGGACCACGGGGAACGCCTTCTGGTCGGGCGCGGCCGGGACCCAGCCGCGGTTGACCAGGACGACCCGGCCGTCCGCGAGGGCCAGCGGGGTCAGGACATGGAAGCCGACCCGGTCGTCGGCGGAGGTCCGGCGGCGGACGACGACCTCGTGCGCGGTGTCGAAGACGCCGGTGGCGGTGACCCGGCGCCAGTAGTCGGCGCGCGGGACGGTGTGACCGGGGGAGGTCAGCTCCTCGACGGCGACCGGCTTCGCCTTCAGGTTGTCCGCGATCAGGGCGTTCTGCGCGACACGGCGCTCGTGCCGGTGGAACTGCCAGAAGCCCAGCTCGATCATCGTCGGGACGAGGACGAGGGCGACGAGGGTGAGGATCACCCACTGCCGGGACAACAGGAAGCGGTACACCCCATGACGGTACAACCGGGGTCATGGGGTGCGCGCACGGGGGTTCCGGTCGCCCGGGGCGGGCCGGGCTCATACGTGGTCGACGATCCCCACCTTTCCCTCCGCGCGGGCGCAGTGGGCGCCGCAGTACCACGTGCCCTCGACCTCGACGCCCTGGCCGATGATCGAGACCCGGCAGTGCTCACAGATGGGCGCCATGCGGTGAATGGCGCAGGAGAAGCAGTCGAAGACGTGCACCGCGCCCTGCGCGTGCACTTCGAAGGACATGCCGTAATCGTTTCCGCAGACCTCACAACGTGCCATGCGCCACAGGGTGCGGCGTGCGCCGGGCGAAGCGCGGGCGGCACGCCCGGTGCGTCACCCGTCTGCAGGGGCCACGTCCCGCAGCAGCTGGGTGAAGGCCGCCTCGTCGACGATCGGCGTACCGAAGGACTTCGCCTTCACCGTCTTGGAGGTGGCGGCGTCCGGATCGTTCGTCACCAGCAGACTCGTCAGCCGGGAGACGCTGGAGGCGACATGGAGCCCCGCGTCGACCGTGCGGTCCTCCAGGAGCTCGCGATCGATGGAGGTGTCGCCCGAGAACGCCACCCGCATGCCCTGCTTGAGTGGTTTGTCCGCTTCGTAACGTCCGGGGTTCGGATACGGGCACGGGGGCCGCTTCCGCGAGGGGCGCCACCCGTTCGTGTGGTACGAGGCCTGGTAGCCGATCCGGGGAGCGGCGGGCGTGGACACCCACTCCGTCAGCGGCCGGCACTCCAGGAGCGGCAGCCGTACGTTCCGCTCCGCCGCCGCGTGCAGACTCGGCCGGAACGCCTCGGCCAGCACACGCGCGTCGTCCAGCGCGTTGTGCGCCCGCTGCTGCACGACACCGAAGTGCGCGGCCAGCGACTCCAGCTTGTGGTTGGGCAGCGGAAGCGACAGCTCCTTGGAGAGGGCGATGGTGCACAGCCGCTGCCGCACGGGCGCGGTGCGCTCGGCACGCGCGTACTCCCGGGCGATCATCGACCAGTCGAACAGCGCGTTGTGCGCCACGAGGACACGGCCGTCGAGCCGGGCGGAGAACTCGGCGGCGATCTCCGGGAAGAGCGGCGCGCCCTCCAGCACGTCACTGGTCAGACCGTGGATCCAGACCGGTCCCGGGTCCCGCTCCGGATTGACCAGCGTGTACCAGTGGTCCTCGACATTGCCCTGGGCGTCCAGCCGGTAGACGGCAGCCGACACTATCCGGTCGTCGCGGGCGAGTCCGGTGGTCTCCACGTCGACGACCGCGTACCCCTGTGGGTAGGCGGCCGGCCACGCTGCAGCTGTCGTACGGTCGTCGAGCATGGTCACTGAGAATACGGCCCGCTGCTGACAGTCCCGTCCCCGGTGTCCACTCGGGCGCGGGGATCCGGTCACGGATGTGACGCGTCGTCCCGCGCCCCACGGCCATGGCGAGGCGCCCGGAGGGCAGTTCACCGCCACGGTGGACGGTGCCCGTCGCCTTGTCCGGTGACGTCGCCGTCCAGGAGGACGAGGAAGGCGTCCCGGCCGAGCGCCGCGTCCGCCACCAGGGCCCGCGCCGCAGGACCTCGCCCCGGGGCAGCGGCTGCGTCGAGCCGCGGGGAACCGACACCAGGGCCTTGGCCGCGGCGCTGGGCGAGGAGCGTGAGCGCGGTGTCCGGGGTCCGTGCGGCCAGGGCGGTCTCGACGCGTCCCGACCAGGTGTGCGGCTCGAGGCGGAGGCCGTCGACCCGTACCGCGCCCAGGACCGCCCCACGCGCGCGTGCCACCGGATCAATCCGGCGATCCGGCACCCTCGCCACGGGGCGCCAACAGGCCGTCCACCAGGGCCCGTACAGAGGTGGTGAAGAGCCGGTCGGCGTCGACGGGGGCCGCCAGGGCGCGGGCGAGGGCGGGGTCGGCGCCGGCCGTCTCCGTCGCCCACAGATCCACCTCCGCGGGGGACTGGACCGGCGCCCGCTCGCGGTTGCGTTCCACCAGGACGTGGCCGACGACCTGGAACTGCACCGCGCGGACCACCTCCGCCGCCCGTGCGCCGCGCAGGCCGGCCGCGTGGACCTCGCGCACGAGCGCGCGCTGGGCCGGCAGGAACATCCGCTCGGTGAGGCCCCGTTCGTGGACCATCGCCACCAGGTGCGGGCGCTCGCGCAGTTCACGGCGGAGCGCGCGGGCCACGGAGACGATCCGCGCGGCCGGGGTGCGGCCATGGGGCGTGATCGCGGCGAGATCGTCGACGGTCCGCTCCACCAGCGCGTCGAGGAGGGACTCCCGGTTGCCGACGTGCCAGTAGATCGAGGTCACCGCCGTGCCGAGCTCGGCGGCGAGCTTGCGCATCGTGAGCGCGTCCGGACCGTGCTGCTTCACCAGAGCGGCGGCGGTGTCCAGAACCTCCTCGCGGGTGAGTGCGGTGCGCGCCATCCGTCCCCCCAACTCTCTTGCGTGCACGGCTCTTTACCCTTCATCGGTGCCGGTGTAACTGTGTTACAGGCCGACGGTCCCTGAAGGGTGGTACGTCATGGCACGTGTACGGTACGGGGCGCGCACCGACGCCGAGATCGCGGCGGCCCGCGCCAAGAGCAGCAAGCTTCCCGACATCTGGTCCACCGGAGTGGTCGCCGTCTGGGAGACCGATCCGGACGTGGTCGCGGCGGTCCTGCCGCCCCCGCTGAAACCCACCGAGAGGCCTCTCGTCCGGGCCAACATCTCCCAGGTCGACCTGCCCGGCTATCCACTCGGCGCCGGCTCGGTCGCCGTCGCCGCCGCCCACGGCGAGCAGGAGGGCTGGTATCCGCTCGTCATGCCGATGACCCACGAGCGGGCCCTCGTCGGCGGCCGCGAGGTCTTCGGCGAACCGAAGAAGCTCGGCGAGGTCGCCGTCGAACGCGACGGACTCGTCGTCCGCGCCTCGCTCGCCCGCCACGGCATCGCCTTCGTCGAGGTGCGCGGCGCGGTCTCCGGCCCGCTGCCCCTGCCCGAACCCGCCGAGAAGACCGACTTCTACTTCAAGTTCCTGCCGGGCGTGGACGGCACCGGCTTCGACGCCGACCCCGTCCTCGTCCACTGCGTCCGGAACGAGAAGGTCAGGAAGCTGGAGCAGGTCACCGGCGACATCGTCCTGCGCGAGTCCATGTACGACCCCGTCGCCGACCTCCCCGTACGCCGGATCGTCGAGATCACCCTCGGCGAGAAGACCACCGACCAGAAGGGCCGGGTCGTGGAACGGGTGAGCGCGCAGGCCCTCCTGCCGTACATCCACCAGCGCTACGACGACCCGCAGCAGATCCTGGACTTGCCCCCGGAGGGATCGGCAGGGGGGAGGGGCTGATGGAGCTGCGCGAAGGACAGGTCGCCGTCGTCACCGGCGCGGGCAGCGGCATCGGGCTCGCCATGGCCCGCCGCTTCGCCGCCGAGGGGCTCGCCGTCGTCCTCGGCGACGTGGAGGAGGCCGCGCTCGCCAAGGCCGCCGCCGAGCTGATGGAGGACGGGGCCCAGATCCTCGCCCGTACCGTCGACGTCAGCGACGCCGGGTCTGTACGGGCCTTCGCGGACGCCGCGTACGACACGTTCGGCGCCGTCCATGTCCTGTGCAACAACGCCGGCGTCGGCTCCGGCGCCGAGGGCCGCATGTGGGAGCACGAGCCCAACGACTGGAAGTGGGCCTTCTCCGTCAACGTCTGGGGCGTCTTCCACGGCATCCAGGCCTTCGTCCCGCGCATGATCGCGGGCGGCGAGCCCGGCCACGTCGTCAACACCTCCTCCGGCGACGGCGGGATCGCCCCGCTGCCCACCGCCTCCGTCTACGCGGTCACCAAGGCGGCGGTCGTCACCATGACCGAGTCGCTCTACGCGCACCTGAAGGCCGAGCACGCACGCGTGGGGGCGTCCGTGCTCTTCCCCGGCCCGCACATGCTGCGCACCGGACTGTGGGAGTCGCACCGCAACCGGCCCGAGCGGTACGCCAAGGAGCGCCCGCGCAGGACCCCGTACCGCAGCCTCGACCAGTGGGAGGCGGCGATGAAGGCCGCCGGGCACGAGGTCGCCTTCACCCCCGTCGAGGAGGTCGCCGAGCACGTCGTCGACGGCATCCGCGCCGACCGGTTCTGGATGCTCCCCGAGAGCGAGCACAGCGACCGTCAGATCAGGGCGCGCTCGCAGTCGATGCTCGACCGCGCCAACCCGTCCTATCTGGAGAACTTCATCCTCGACTGAGGGGCGTGACCATGAGCCACGAGGACCCGTATCTGATCATCTCCTCCGACTGCCACGCCGGTCTGCCCACCGAGCGGTACCGGCCCTATCTCGACTCCCGCTTCCACCGCGCCTTCGACGAGTTCCTCGCCGGGCGCGACGCCCGCCGCGAGGCCATGACCCGGCTCGGCGTGCGCAACGAGGACTTCGCGAACAAGTGGTTCAGCGACAACGAGGAAGGACTGCGGGGCGGCTGGGACGCGGCCCAGCGGCTCAAGGAGCTCGACGGTGACGGGGTGGCCGCCGAGGTCGTCTTCCCCGACGCGGACGCCGTCGACAGCCAGACCGCCGCGCCCTTCGGCGTCGGCCTCGGGCTCTCCGGCGACCAGGACCCGGAGCTCGGCATGGCGGGCGCGCAGGCGCACAACCGCTGGCTGGCCGAGTTCGTCGGCGGGAACGCCGAAAACGCTGCACGGCACTGCGGGGTGGCGCTGCTGCCGATCACGGCCGAACCGTCGAAGGTCGTCGCCGAGATCCACCGGGCCAAGGAGTCCGGGCTCGGGGCCCTGATGATCCCCTCGATGTGGGTGGACCGGGCGCCGTACCACGACCGGCGCTACGACCCGGTCTGGGCGGCCGCCGCCGAGGCCGGGATGCCGCTGGTCACCCACTCGGGAGCGGCGCCGCGCGAGGAGTACGGCGACCACCTCGGCATCTACGTCAGCGAGGTGACCTGGTGGCCGGCCAGGCCGCTGTGGTTCCTGCTCTGGTCCGGGGTCTTCGAGCGGCACCCCGGGCTGAGGTTCGGCGTCGCGGAGTCCGGCTGCTGGTGGCTGCCGAACCTGCTCTGGTTCATGGACCGGCTCTACCTCGGCGCGCACGGCGGCAAGAAGCTCTCCCCGTTCGCGGAGCTCAAGCGCCCGCCGAGCGAGTACCTGGACCGCCAGGTCTTCGTCTGCGCCACCAACACCAAGCGGCGCGAGCTGGCCCAGCGGTACGAGATCGGCGTCGACAACATCCTGTGGGGCTCCGACTTCCCGCACCCGGAGGGGACCTGGCCCAACACGCGCGCGTGGCTGCGGAACACGTTCCACGACATCCCGGTCGCGGAGACGCGGCGGATGCTGGGCCTGGCGGCGGCGGAGGTCTTCGGCTTCGACACCGGGAAGCTGGCACCGATCGCCCGCCGGATCGGCCCGACCCCCGCCGATCTCGGCCAGTCGCCCGACCAGGCGGCGGTGGAGGCGTCCTGGGCACGCTCGCGCGAGGTCGGCCGCCACTGGCTGACGGAGCACGACTTCCCCGCGCTGGGGGTCACGCCATGACGGACCGCTACACGGTGATCTCGGCGGACTGCCACGCAGGCGCGGACCTGCTCGACTACAAGCCGTACCTGGAGAAGAAGCACCACGACGCCTTCGACGCCTGGGCCGCCGGGTACGTCAACCCCTACGAGGACCTGCTGGCCGACACCGCCGACCGGAACTGGAACTCGCGGCGCCGGCTGCGCGAGCTGGAGGCGGACGGGATCGTCGCGGAGGTCGTCTTCCCCAACACCATCCCGCCGTTCTTCCCCTCGGCCTCGCTGATGGCCCCGGCACCGACGCGCGAGGAGTTCGAGCAGCGCTGGGCGGGACTGCGCGCGCACAACCGCTGGCTGGCCGACTTCTGCGCGGACGCGCCCGGCCGCAGGGCGGGCGTGGCGCAGATCCTCCTCAACGACGTCGACGAGGCGGTACGGGAGATCCGCCGTACCAAGGAGGCGGGTCTCACCGGCGGCATCCTGCTGCCCGGCGCCCCGCCCGGCAGCGGAATCCCGGAGCTGTACTCGCGGACGTACGACCCGATCTGGGCGGTCTGCGCGGAGCTGGACGTCCCGGTCAACCACCACGGCGGCTCCGCCTCGCCGCCGCTCGGCGACGAACCGGCGGCCCGCGCGGTCTTCATGGTGGAGACGACCTGGTTCTCGCACCGGGCGCTGTGGCACCTGGTGTTCGGCGGCGCCTTCCACCGCCACCCGGCCCTGAAGCTCGTCCTGACCGAACAGGGCTCGGGCTGGATCCCGGGGGTCATGGAGATGCTGGACTACTACCACGCGCGCCTGGTCGCCGCGGCCTCCCGCGCCTCCCGGGCTGCCGGGAGCGCCGCCACCGCCGCCACCGCCGAGTCCAAGTTCGGCGCGGGTCTCGCGCAGTCCATGGGCAAGGGCCCCAGCGAGGTGTGGCGTGACAACTGCTTCGTCGGCGCGAGCTTCATGCGCCCGCACGAGGTGCCGCTGCGCGACCGGATCGGCCTCGACAAGATCATGTGGGGCAGCGACTACCCGCACGACGAGGGCACGACGCCGTACTCCCGCGAAGGCCTCCGCATCGCCTACGCGGGGCTGCCGAGAGAGGAGGTCGCGGCGATGGCCGGCGGGAACGCGGCCCGCGTCTACGGCTTCGACCTGCCGTTCCTGGACTCCCTGGCGGCCGTGCACGGCCCCACCGTCGAGGAGATCGCCGAGCCCCTGAAGGAGATCCCGGCCGCCGCCACCAGCCCCGCCTTCGCCCCGGGCGGGTCGGTCCGCGTCTGGTGACGGACCGGGTGAGACCCTCCCGGTTGTGACTGATGCCCCTGTCCACGACGAAGCCCACGGCGGAGGTCTCGGCGTCCGTCTCAACTGGCTCCGGGCCGCGGTGCTCGGAGCCAACGACGGAATCGTCTCCACCGCGGGCCTCGTCGTCGGCGTCGCCGGCGTGACCCGGTCCCAGGCCGCGCTCCTGACCGCGGGCCTTGCGGGCCTGCTCGCCGGCTCGATGTCGATGGCGGCGGGGGAGTACGTCTCGGTCTCCACGCAGCGCGACTCGGAGAAGGCGGCCCTGGCGGTGGAGCGGCGCGAGCTGCGCGAGCAGCCGGAGGCGGAACTGGCCGAGCTGACCGGCCTGTTGTCGGACCGCGGCCTCTCCCCGGAGGTCGCCCGCGAGGCCGCCGAACAACTCACCGAGCGCGACGCGCTGCGCGCCCACGCGCGCGTGGAGCTGGGCATCGACCCCGACGCCCTCACCAACCCCTGGCACGCCGCCGGCGCCAGCTTCCTCGCCTTCACGGCCGGCGCCCTGCTGCCGCTCCTCGCGATGGTCCTCCCACCCGCGTCCGCCCGCCTCTGGGTCACGGTCGTCTCCGTCCTGTCCGCCCTCGCCGTCACCGGCTGGTGGAGCGCCCACCTGGGCGCGGCCCCACCGGCCCGAGCGGTGCTGCGCAACATGGGGGGCGGGGCGGTGGCGATGGCGGTGACGTACGGGGCGGGGTCCCTGCTGGGGGCGGCGGGGGTCTAGGGGTTGTCTCGGCGACTCACCGGATCACGAGTTGCTCAGGCCGAAAGAGGTCCGCGCCCACCACGGGCGTGTGGTTGCTCTCCAACTCGATCGTGAGACCCGGGAGGTCTGCCAGAGGGGACAGGTCGAGAGGCTCCGGGGAGGAGCACTCCGCCAGCATCAGCCGGGTGAGTACGGGCAGGTCCTTCAACGGCTCCAACGTGCCGTCGATGCGCGAGCGCCTGATCTCCAGCTCCTGAAGGCCGGCGAGCCCACTGACACTGCCGAGTGAGAGGGCGGCCTGGCCGTTCACCTGAAGGTCCCGCAGCGCGGTCATCGAGCGCAGCCGCTCCAGGTAGGCGCCCTGCCGGTCGCCGGACACGGTGAGGCATTCCAGCTCTGGCCATCTCTCGATGCCGTCGAGTCCGAACCTGCGCGTTCTCTTGTACAGACCGAAATGGGTGATGCCGGTCCCCAACGGGAGCTCTCCGACGGTGTCGAAGGGCAGAGGGCAGTCGAGGTTCACATGGGTGAGACCCGCCATACGGGCGAGGGGAGCCAATGTCGCCCGGGGGTTCTTGTCGTAGAGGAAGAACCGCTTGAGGTCCAGGTCGAGGAGAGGCGTCAGATCCGTGATGCCGCCGCAGCTGTCCAACCCGAGCATGGAGAGCGACGTGAGCCGGGTGACAGTGGTGAGGTCGGTCAGGGCGGAGTTGGCGGATACGTAGAGCCAACTGAGGCGGGTCAGTGTCCGGAGGGGACCCGGGAGCACGTGGTTTCCGTGGAGATGGAGCCAGCGAGTGTGCGGCAGCCGGCCCAGTGCCTCGAACTGCTCGTCAGAGCGCACGCGGAGGTAGACGTACGGCAAGGGGGTGTCCCGCAGGACGATGTCGGCGTACTCGTCGGTCCTGAACGCCCCCCAGGCCCGGGACAGCGCGTCGCCCACGAGCCGGCGCTCGTCGCCACGCCAGCGGGCCAGATACGCGAGCGCTCCGTCCCCGCCGATCAGTTCCGCGGTCTTGATCGATGCGACGGCCGGAGCTTCCTGCTGGAGCTCAGGCCCCGGAAGAAGTTCGAGCGCCAGTTCGCCCACCTTGGCCAGTTCGGCCGCCTGCTCCGGGGAGCGCGGCGGGACCAGCTCCGCCGTGCGGGCGCGGACATCGTCCCGTACCACCGGGTCCAGCTCCGGCGCCTGCTCCAGGCACGCCGCCGCCAGCAGCACCAGCCGGTGCCGCAGCTTCGGTGCCCGGTCCGCGCGGCGCAGCAGGTGCCTCAGGAGCCGCGCCCGTTCCTCCACGCGCGCGTGGCCCACCGCCATCTGGACGACGTCGTCCCAGGTGTCGTCGTGCGCGTTCCTCACCAGGACGCCGAAGTCCCGCGCCTCCACCGCCGCCTTCGCGCCCAGGTAGTCGAGGAACGTCCGGTGGACGAAGTCCACCGTCCCGGGGGCCGGTTCGCGCAGCAGGCCGCTGCGGATGAGCAGATGCGCGAAGACCTGCCGCGCCGTCCCCCGCACCTGCGGCATCGCGGTCAGCCACTCCGCGACCATCTCCTCCGCCTCGGCGCGGTCGGCCTGGACCTGCCCGTTGCGGATCAGCCAGTACGCCAGCCTCTGCAGCAGCGCCGTCTGCTCCTCGCGCGTGAGGTCGACGCCCTCGACCCCGCAGATATCCCGCTCCGTGTCCCGCCGCACCAGCAGCATGTCGAGCGCCGCGTCGTACAGCTCCTTGCGCGCCCTGGGGAGCTGCATCCGCCGGTCGCGGTTGAGGGCGCAGAGCAGCGCGCACATCAGCGGGTTGGTCGCGAGCCGCCCCAGGTCGCGGCGGGTGTTCACCGCCTGGCGCAGGGTCTTCTCGTAGGTGTCGAGCACCTCGTCGGCGGGGTCCTCGGCGCGGGCCGCCTCGTGCCAGTGGGCGATGAAGGCGCGGATGCCGTCCCGGTCCATGGGCAGCAGCGAGTGGGCCGTGAAGCCCTGCCGGGCCAGCCATTCCTCCGGGACCGCCGACGGCCGCGTCGTCACCACGTACCGGCCCGCCGGGAAGGCCGCGATCAGGTGCTTCAGCCAGGTCTCCGTCCGCTGCCGGAGCCGTACCGGAACCTCGTCCACGCCGTCCACCAGGACCAGGGCCCGGCCGCCGGAGAGCAGCTGTTCCGTCCAGCCCGGCGGCGGTGTGAGCGGAACCCCGGTCGCCCTCAGGAACTCCTCCGGCGTCGGCAGCGCGTCCGCCGAGGTGAAGGCGCGCAGGCGCAGGACGAACGGCACACACCGGTTCCAGTCGGCGAGCTCGCCGGTGAAGGACCGCCGGGCCGCGTTCAGGGCGAGCCACTGCACCAGCGTGCTCTTGCCCGAGCCGGCCGGGCCCCGCAGCAGCAGCCGGTCCGAGGTCGTGAGCGCCGTCTCGGCGGTCACGGTCGCCGGTCCCGCGTGCGGGAGGCCATGGGCGGCGGCCTCCCGATCCCCGCTCACCGCCAGACTGATGTACGCCGTGTCCAGCGGCCACTCCCGCGCCGACCGCCCCAGCGTCAGCCCGAACAGCTCGACCCGCCCGTGCGTCGCCGCCACGAACCGCGCGTACCGCTCCTCGAAGGCCAGCGCCTCCGCCTCCGGCCGGGGGCGGCCGGCCGCCAGGGTCTCCACCGCGTCCCGGGTCCGTCCGGCCACGCGCGCGTGCTCCACCGCCGCCCGCGCCGCGAACGAGGGCTCCGCCGTCAGCTGCTCGACGACGTGCGCGCAGCACAGGCCGAGCAGGTCGTCGTAGAGATCCAGCGTCCGGTCGGCGAGGGCCGCGTCCGGCGCGCGCAGCTCGTCCCGCAGCCGCTCCGGGGCGAGGTCCACCGCGAAGAGCCGCGCCGCGTCGATCGGACCCGCCGCCAGCGCCGCCGCGAACGTGTCCCGTACGCCGTCGACCGCCGCCAGGCGCTCGTTCTGCGCCAGGGAGGCGTACCGCTCCGACGTCAGCCGTGAGCCCAGCACCTTCGCCAGACGGTCGGGGCTCGCCGGCCGGGGGAGCGGGCGTACGGGGGCGGGTACGAGCCCGGCTCCCTTCCGCGGAGCCACCGCGGTCCGCACGACCGCGCCCAGCACCGTCCCCGCCAGTCGCAGCAGCGCAACATCCAGACCCTGCAACGGAGTTCCTCCCCCAGTGAGCGCCGTCACGGCGATCGTACGCCGCCCGCCCTTGTCGGAAGGTGCCAAAGCTTGCTGACAAGCCGTCTCGCATACTTGTTGGTAACAACGTCTAGCCGCGCCCCGACCTCCGCCTCTACCGTCATCGGCATGCCGAACCTGCCCGATGTCGTGCTCTGGTCCATACCGGCTTTCGTCCTGCTCACCGTCCTGGAGATGGTCAGCTACCGGCTCCATCCCGACGAGGACGCCGCCGGGTACGAGGCCAAGGACGCCGCCACCAGCCTCGGCATGGGGATCGGCAGTCTCGCCTTCGACTTCCTCTGGAAGATCCCGGTCGTCGCGATCTACACCGCGGTCTACGAGCTGACCCCGCTCCGCGTCCCCGTCCTGTGGTGGACGATCCCGCTGATGCTGCTCGCCCAGGACTTCTTCTACTACTGGCAGCACCGCGGGCACCACGTCATCCGCATCCTGTGGGCCTGCCACGTCGTCCACCACAGCAGCCGGAAGTTCAACCTCACCACCGCCCTGCGCCAGCCCTGGACCAGCCTCACCTCCTGGCCGTTCTACCTGCCGATGATCGCCCTCGGCGTGCACCCGGCCGCCGTCGCGTTCTGCTACTCGATCAACCTCGTGTACCAGTTCTGGATCCACACCGAGCGCATCGACAAGCTGCCCCGCCCCTTCGAGTACGTCCTCAACACGCCCTCCCACCACCGCGTCCACCACGCCTCCCAGGGCGGTTACCTGGACCGGAACTTCGGCGGGATCCTGATCGTCTGGGACCGGATGTTCGGGTCCTGGGTCGGGGAGACCGACAAGCCCGTCTTCGGACTCACCAAGAACATCGCCACCTACAACCCGCTGCGCGTCGCCACCCACGAGTACGTGGCCATCGCCCGTGACCTGCGGGCCGCCACGAGCTGGCGCGAGCGCGCAGGGCGGGTCTTCAGGGGGCCGGGCTGGCAGCCGGGCCCTGATCCGCGGAAGAACCCCGACACCGGTCCCGACACCGAACCCGGTACCGCCACCGGTCCCGCCGCGCCGGAGCCCGCCGCGTGAGCGCGCGCACCGAGGGCGTCGCCGCCCCGGCCGACGCCACCGCGCCCCGTACGCTCTCGCGCGCGCTCCTCGCCGCCTTCGCGCTCGCCTCCGCCGTCGACCTGATCTCCCTCCTCGCCGGCGCCGAGCTCGGCCACCAGATCGCCAAGCCGCTGCTGATGCCGCTGCTCGCCGCGTACGCCGCCACCTGCTCCGCGCCCCGGACGCTGATCGCCGCCCTGCTCTTCGGCTGGGGCGGGGACGTCTTCCTGCTCTCCGACGCCGACTGGGCGTTCCTCGTCGGCATGGGCTCCTTCGCCGCCGGACACGTCTGCTACCTGGTGCTCTTCGGCCGCAGGCGTACGCGGGTCCTCCTCGGGCTCGCGTACGGTGTCGCGCTCGTCGGCACCGTCGCCGCGCTCTGGGGCGACCTGCCCGCCGAGCTGCGCCTCCCCGTCGCCGGGTACTCGCTGCTGCTGACCGCCATGGCCTACCGGGCAAGCTCCCTCGGGCTCCTGGCCGGCCTCGGCGGCGCGCTGTTCCTGCTCTCCGACACGCTCATCGCGACCGGGGTCGCCCACTGGCCCCAGCTGCCCGCCCCCGATTTCTGGGTCATGCTGACCTACATCGCCGCCCAGTACCTTCTGGCCCTCGGCGTCCTGAGAGCGATGCACGGCGAACGTCGTACGAGCGACCGACTGACGGCAAGCACCGTCACGCCGTGAGCCACGCGGGGTCGTCCCCGCCCTGCAGGCCCGGCGGGCGCGACCAGCCCGTCGGGCCTCCCTCGTACGAGACCGGCGACAGCGCGTGCCGCAGCCGCCCCAACGGGCCGTCCGTCTCGGTCAGATACCGCTCCGGCGCGTAGCGGGGGAGCGTGTGCGTCAGCCAGTGCCCCGTCTGCGCCAGCGCCAGGCGTACGAGACGGGTGCCGCCGTCCCGGTCCTGCTCGGTCAGGGAGCGCAGCACGGCCGCCGCCAGCAGATAGCCCGTGCCGTGGTCCAGGGCCTGCGCCGGCAGTACGCCCGGCTTCTCCTCGGAACCCTCGGTCACGGCGATGCCGGTCGCCGCCTGCACCAGGCTGTCGAAGCCGCGCCGCTCGCCCCAGGGGCCGTGGTCGCCCCATGCCGAGAGCCGCGCGATCACCAGACCGGGCCGGTGGAGGCCGAAGCGGTCAAGCGCGCCGGGGCGGTAGCTGGTGACCAGCACGTCGGCCGCGTCCACCAGCTCGTCGAACGTGCGACGGTCCGAAGGGCGGTCCAGATCGAGCGCGGCCGTCCGCTTGCCGATGTCCGTGTCCGCGTGCTGGTCGGGCAGTTCGGGGTTCCCGGGCGGATCGATGCGCAGCACGTCCGCCCCGAGCAGCGCGAGCGTCCGGGTCGCGACCGGACCCGCGATGACCCGGGTGAGGTCGAGCACCCGCAGCGGACCCGAACGCCGTCTCGGGGGCGCCTCGTCCAGCCGCTCGCGCGTCAGCAGCGGCCGCTTCGCCACCTCCCGGCCGTGCTCGGACGCCGCCCACCGCTCCGGCGTGCGTACGGCGACGGCCAGGCCCCCCGCCGCGTACACGGCCGTCTCCAGCTCCTCGGCGCCCCGCTGCCCGATCGCCGCCCTGACGGCCTCAGGCGACTCCTCCCGCACCTCCAGCGCGCGCAGCAGCGCCGCCCGGTGGTGCGGGTAGTTGGCGTGGGTACGGATCCAGCCGTCGGCGGCGCGGAAGAAGCCGGACAGCGGCGCGAACGTCACCGGCGCCCGCCCGTCCACACGGAGGTGACGCTCGCTCACGAAGGCCGTGGCGACCGCCCCGTCGTCCACCCGGACCCGTCCCGGCAGCCTCTCCCGCTCCACCGCGGCGAGCCCGGCGACCGCGACCGTCGCCCGCGCCAGGTCCATCACCGGCAGCCGGGCGGACAGCAGCCCGGAGGGCCCGCCGTAGGAAACCCGGTCGACCAGGGCGGGATCGCCGTCCAGAACCGCCCACAACTGCTCTGTGGCACTGCGCACGTCGGTGTCCATGCACGCATGATGGCACTCGGTGCCATGCGAAAGGGCCCTGGTGTGGCGCACCCCACCAGGGCCCTTCCTCTCACCGTTCTACGGCCTTACGCACGCACACACACGCTCAGCGGCGCACGGCGTCCAGCGCGTCGACCATTCCGGCCCCGTAGAAGCCGTTCTTGTTCACGCCACCCTCGCAGACCGCGTCGACGACACCGTCGCCGTTGATGTCGTACGGGTTGGTGCAGGCGCGGTCGTCGGCCTGCGCGTAGAGCAGGGCCTTGAGCGCCGCCGGGCTCGCGTACGGGTGCGTCGACTTCAGCAGCGCGAGCACACCGGCGGCGTGCGGCGAGGCCATCGACGTACCGGCCTTGTAGTTGTAGCCGCCGTTGACCGTGGTCGACAGGATGCGGCCGTTGACCGCCGGAGCGTCCGGGGTCTGGTACTCGGTGCGGTCACCGCCGGGCGCGGCGATGTCGATGACACCGTCACCGTAGTTCGAGTACGAGGCCTTCAGGTCCTTGGCGCCCGTGGCGGAGACCGTGACCACGCCCGGCAGCATGGCCGGGTAGTCGAAGCACTCCTTCGGGTTGATGATCCGGGTGACCGGCTCGGTGTCGTTCGGGCTGGTGACGTCCTCGATCTCGTCCGCCGCCAGGTCCATCCGCGAGTTGCCGGCCGCGGCGACGTTGACCGTGCCCTTGCGCTCGGCGTAGCGGGTGGCGCGGGTGACGGCCTCGATGAGGGCCTTCTGGTCCGCGTCGTTCTTGCACGCGAACAGCCACGGGTCGGTGTAGTAGCTGTTGTTCGTGATGTCGACGCCGTGCTCGGCCGCCCACACGAAGCCACAGACGACGGCCTCGGTGTAGAAGAAGCCGTCCGGGGTGGACACCTTGATGCCCGAGACCTTCACGCCCGGCGCGACACCGGTGATGCCGACGCCGTTCTTGGCAGCGGCGATGGTGCCGGCGACGTGCGTGCCGTGGTCGCTCTCGCCCGGGTTCGGACGCCACGAGCCGGGGGTGGTGTCCGGCGCGCCGGTCACGCAGTTGGCCGAGGCCGCGGCGTCGAAGTTCGGCGCCAGGTCCGGGTGGGTGTCGTCGACGCCCGTGTCGATGACGCCGACCGTCACCTTGCTGCTGCCCAGCGTCTTCATGTGGGCCTTGTCCGCCTTGATGGCTGGCAGGTCCCACTGCAGGGGCTCCAACGGGTCCTGCCCGTCGGTGGCGCCGGCCGCGGCGGCCGTGGCCTCGGCCGCGGTGAGCGCCTGGCCGCCCTCGCCGACAGACGTGTCGGTCTGGACGGAGAGCGGGGCGGTGCGCGTCGAGCCGGCCGACACCACACCGCGGGCCTGACGGATCGTCTTCGCGAACTCGGGGTTCTGCGAGTGGACGACAATCACGCCGATCTGGTCATAGGAGATGACCACTGTGCCACCGGCCGCGGCTATCGCCTTCTTCACCGACGCGGCCGTCCAGCGGCCACCCTCGATGTTCACGACGTACGACAGCTTGGGGCCGTCCGTCGAGACGGCGGTCGTCGCCGGGGTGTCGCTCAGTTCCGCGGCGGATGCGCCGGTCGGAAGGAAGCCGAGCGAGGCCGTGAGCGCGAGACCGGCAGGCAGAGCAAGTACTCTGCCGCGTCTCGATCCCAGATGAGCCATGGGTTCTCCACATCATCCGTATGTACTGCCCGCACACCGGTTGTGCGCGGGCAGGTGCATGACGAGTGAAGCTATCGCTGATCTTCCCGGCCGTTCAATGAGTTGAGAGGACGAGATGAGGATTCAGGGGAAGAAAATCGTCGGCGGTGAACCGCGTCGCCTCGCCCTCCGTGCCGTTGTGCAGGGGAGGAGCTCCTTCCGGAGCCCGTTTCCCCCACCCCCAGTGAGGCCCTTATGTCCATGCCCACCGCACCCGCGCCCCGAGGAGAATCCGTGGCCACCGAAGCACCGCCGCCGCCCCAGGGCGGCACGGACGTCCACATCGGCCCCGCCCAGCCCACGACCGAGGCGTTCGTCGAGGTGCAGGAGAGTGCGGAATTCGGCGAACTGCGCCGCACGTACCGCTCCTTCGCCTTCCCCCTGACGATCGCCTTCATCGCCTGGTACCTGCTGTACGTGCTGCTCTCCAACTACGCGGGCGGCTTCATGGGGACCAGGCTCTTCGGCAACATCAACGTGGCGCTCGTCCTCGGCCTCGGCCAGTTCGCCACCACGTTCCTCATCGCCTGGCTCTACTCGCGGCACGCGGCCGACCGCCTCGACCCGAAGGCCGAGGCCATCAAGTCCCGTATGGACCGCACGGCAGGCACGGACCGCACGGAAGGCATGGAGGCCGACGCGTGAGCAGCACTCTTCTTCTCGCGGCGGGGAACGCGACCAGCGAGCACCGGCCGCTGATCATCGCCCTCTTCGGCGCCTTCGTCGTCGCCACGCTCTTCATCACCGTCTGGGCCGGCCGCCAGACCAAGAGCGCCGCCGACTTCTACGCGGGCGGCCGCCAGTTCACCGGCTTCCAGAACGGCCTCGCGATCTCCGGCGACTACATGTCCGCCGCGTCCTTCCTCGGTATCGCGGGCGCCATCGCGCTCTTCGGCTACGACGGCTTCCTGTACTCGATCGGCTTCCTCGTCGCCTGGCTGGTCGCCCTGCTCCTGGTCGCCGAACCGCTGCGCAACTCCGGCCGGTTCACCATGGGTGACGTCCTCGCGTACCGGATGCGCCAGCGCCCGGTCCGTACCGCCGCCGGCACCTCCACCATCGTCGTCTCGATCTTCTACCTGCTCGCCCAGATGGCCGGCGCAGGTGTGCTCGTCTCGCTGCTCCTCGGCATCACCAGCGACGGCGGCAAGGTCGCCATCGTCGCCCTGGTCGGCGTGCTGATGATCGTGTACGTCACCATCGGCGGCATGAAGGGCACCACCTGGGTGCAGATGGTCAAGGCCGTGCTGCTCATCGCGGGCACGCTCCTGATCACCTTCCTCATCCTGATGAAGTTCAACTTCAACCTCTCCGACCTGCTCGGCGCCGCCGCCACCAACAGCGGCAAGGGCCAGGCCTTCCTGGAGCCCGGCCTCAAGTACGGGGCCACCGGCATCTCGAAGCTGGACTTCATCTCGCTCGGCATCGCGCTCGTCCTCGGCACGGCCGGCCTGCCGCACATCCTGATCCGCTTCTACACGGTGCCGACCGCCAAGGCCGCCCGTAAGTCGGTCAACTGGGCCATCGGCATCATCGGTGGCTTCTACCTGATGACGATCGTCCTCGGCTTCGGCGCCGCGGCCCTGCTGAAGAACAGCGACATCATCGCCTCGAACAAGGCGGGCAACACCGCCGCCCCGCTCGCGGCCCTGGAGATCGGCGGCGGCGCCGACTCCACCGGCGGCGCGATCCTGCTCGCGGTGATCTCCGCCGTCGCCTTCGCCACCATCCTCGCGGTGGTCGCCGGACTGACCCTGGCCTCGTCGTCCTCCTTCGCGCACGACATCTACGCCAACGTCATCAAGCGCGGGAAGGCCACGGAGAAGGAGGAGGTCCGCGCCGCCCGCTGGGCGACCGTCCTCATCGGTGTCGTCTCGATCGCGCTCGGCGCGCTCGCCCGCGACCTCAACGTCGCCGGCCTGGTCGCCCTCGCGTTCGCCGTGGCCGCCTCCGCCAACCTGCCGACGATCCTCTACAGCCTCTTCTGGAAGCGGTTCACCACCCAGGGCGCGCTGTGGTCGATCTACGGCGGCCTGATCTCCGCGGTCGTGCTCGTGCTGTTCTCGCCGGTGGTCTCCGGCAAGCCCACCTCGATGTTCAAGAGCGTGGACTTCTACTGGTTCCCGCTGGAGAACCCCGGCATCGTCTCGATCCCGCTGGGCTTCCTGCTCGGCTGGCTCGGCACGATCCTCTCCAAGGAGGAGCCGGACAAGGGCAAGTACGCGGAGCTCGAGGTCAAGTCCCTCACCGGTGTCGGAGCGCACTGAACCGCCCACCCTCCGCAACCACCGAGCGGCCGCGTCGTAGAGTCCTACGACGCGGCCGCGTCCGTCCTCGTTCCAATCGGCCCCTGCTGGTTGTCGGTGGTCTCGCGTAGGCTCGCTGTAGAAACCGCCGAACGACGGGGAGGGGGCCCACAGTGCTCATCGACACCTACGGCCGTGTGGCCACTGACCTGCGTGTTTCGCTCACGGACCGGTGCAATCTGCGGTGTACGTACTGTATGCCGGAAGAGGGCCTGCAGTGGCTGGCCAAGCCCGACCTGCTGACCGACGACGAGATCGTCCGGCTGGTACGGATCGCCGTCACCGACCTCGGCGTCACCGAGGTCCGCTTCACCGGCGGCGAGCCCCTCCTGCGCCCCGGTCTGGTCGGCATCGTCGAGCGCTGCGCCGCCCTGGAGCCCCGCCCCAAGATGTCGCTGACCACCAACGGCATCGGACTCAAGCGCACGGCCGCCGCGCTGAAGGCCGCCGGCCTGGACCGGGTCAACGTCTCCCTCGACACGCTGCGGCCCGAGGTCTTCAAGACCCTGACACGCCGCGACCGCCACCACGACGTGCTCGACGGGATGGCCGCCGCCCGCGAGGCCGGCCTCACCCCCGTCAAAGTCAACGCGGTCCTGATGCCCGGGCTCAACGACGACGAGGCCCCGGACCTGCTGGCCTGGGCGGTGGAGAACGAGTACGAGCTCCGCTTCATCGAGCAGATGCCGCTCGACGCCCAGCACGGCTGGAAGCGCGAGGGCATGATCACCGCAGGGGACATCCTGCAGTCGCTGCGCACCCGCTTCACCCTGACCGCCGAAGGCGCGGACGAGCGCGGCTCGGCGCCGGCCGAGCGCTGGGTCGTGGACGGCGGACCGCACACGGTCGGCGTCATCGCCTCCGTCACCCGCCCGTTCTGCCGGGCCTGCGACCGCACCCGGCTCACCGCCGACGGCCAGGTGCGCACCTGCCTGTTCGCCACCGAGGAGACCGACCTGCGGGCGGCGCTGCGCGCGGCGGAGCCGAGCGACGCGTCCGATGCCGAGATCGCCCGGATCTGGAAGCTGGCGATGTGGGGCAAGAAGGCCGGTTCGGGTCTGGACGACCCGAGCTTCCTTCAGCCGGAGCGCCCGATGTCAGCGATCGGCGGCTGAGTCCCCGGCCGACTCCCACTCCGCGAGCGGTACGACGTCCTTGAGGAAGCCCCGTACACCCAGGAACTGGGAGAGGTGCTCGCGGTGCTCCTCGCAGGCGAGCCAGGTCTTGCGGCGCTCGGGCGTGTGCAGCTTGGGGTTGTTCCAGGCCAGCACCCACACGGCGTCGGCGCGGCAGCCCTTGGCGGAACAGATCGGGGTCTCGTCACTCACCTGATCATTGTCCAGCAATGGCGATGCCGAGCAGCCACGGGGGGAGCTGCCCGGCATCGGTCCGTCGCTCCGACGGGGGATGCGGAGCGCGTAGGAAGTATGTCACGGGGAATGGGGTGCAGTGCACCGGAACTTCATGATTGATCTGAGCTTTTCTTGAGCTTATCGACCGCCACGGTGATCAACTCTGACCGTACGAACGTTCCGTACGCGCCTCCGGCGTGGCGTCCCCGGCAGGGAGCTCCGGACGGGTCGGTGCCGGAACGAATGTGGAGGGGAGGGACGGCGCTTTCTCCCGGCCCGCGTTGGCGATGACCACGGCGATATAGGGGAGCAGTCCGCCGAGCACCAGAGCCACGATGGCCACATGCCGCTCGACGTTCCACAGGAGGACCGCGGCGATGACGGACAGCGTCCGCACCACCATCGAGATCACGTACCGCCGCTCCCGGCCGCGCACATCGTCGGACAGGCCCTGACGGGCCTCGGTGATTCGGAAAACCTCTGTCCCGCCATGCTTCCGCATCGCATTCCACCACCAGCGTCCACGCCGGACTCTCCCCGGTCCGGATCTCATTCCACGGTACGCCCGACATGTGAGAGCGACGAGACCGGGGCCCGTATGGCGCCGTCCGACATGCGCCGTATGGCGGATGAGCCGAGACTGGGCCCACATGCGCAGATTGCGCCGCATGAGGAGGCGACCATGAGTTGGCTGTGGGCAATCATCGTGGGCTTTGTGCTCGGCCTGATCGCGAAAGCGATCATTCCGGGAAAACAACAGATCCCGCTGTGGCTGACGACCGTCTTCGGCATTATCGGCAGTGTTCTCGGTAATTCCGTCGCGTCCTGGATCGGGGTCGAGGACACCAGGGGTATCGACTGGACACGCCACCTGCTCCAGCTCATCGGCGCGGTCGCCGTGGTGGGCGTGGGCGACATGCTCTGGGCCTCGATCAGGGGCGGCAAGCAGCGTGCCTGACGCCGCACGTATGACATGCACGTATGACATGGCGGAGGCCCGGTGCACGCTCCATGCGTGCACCGGGCCTCCGCCATGTCGGGCCCCGGGGGTCCGGGTCGGGCCGGAGGGTCAGCCCTCGGCGCCGACCTCGATCGCGGCCAGGTTCTTCTTGCCCCGGCGCAGCACCAGCCAGCGGCCGTGCAGCAGCTCGTCCGCCGACACCTCGGCGTCCTCGGCGGTGACCTTCACGTTGTTCACGTACGCCCCGCCCTCCTTCACCGTCCGGCGCGCCGCCGACTTGCTCGGAGCCAGACCGACCTCGGTGAACAGGTCCACGACCTGCCCGAGCTCGGCCACGCGCGCGTGCGGCAGCTCGGAGAGCGCCGCCGCCAGGGTGGCCTCGTCCAGCTCGCCCAGGTCGCCCTGCCCGAACAGCGCCTTCGAGGCGTCGATGACGGCCTGGCACTGATCGGCGCCGTGCACCAGCGTCGTCAGCTCCTCGGCGAGCGCCCGCTGAGCCGTACGGGCCTGCGGCCGCTCGGCGGTGAGCTGCTCCAGCTCCTCCAGCTCCGCACGGGACCTGAAGGACAGGATCCGCATGTACGTGGAGATGTCACGGTCGTCCACGTTCAGCCAGAACTGGTAGAACGCGTACGGCGTCGTCATCTCCGGGTCCAGCCAGACGGCTCCGCCCTCGGTCTTGCCGAACTTGGTGCCGTCCGCCTTGACCATCAGCGGGGTCGCCAGCGCGTGGACCTGCGCCCCCGGCTCCAGCTTGTGGATCAGGTCGAGGCCCGCCACCAGGTTGCCCCACTGGTCCGAACCGCCCTGCTGCAGCGTGCAGCCGTAGCGCCGGTACAGCTCCAGGAAGTCCATGCCCTGCAGCAGCTGGTAGCTGAACTCGGTGTAGCTGATGCCCTGCTCGGACTCCAGGCGCCGGGCGACGGAGTCCTTGGTCAGCATCTTGTTGACCCGGAAGTGCTTGCCGATGTCCCGCAGGAACTCGATCGCGGACATGCCCGCGGTCCAGTCCAGGTTGTTCACCATGACCGCCGCGTTCTCCCCCTCGAAGGAGAGGAACGGCTCGATCTGCGTCCGCAGCCGGTTCACCCAGTTCGCGACCGTCTCGGGGTCGTTCAGGGTGCGCTCGGCGGTCGGCCGGGGGTCGCCGATCTGGCCGGTGGCCCCGCCGACCAGCGCCAGCGGCCGGTGACCGGCCTGCTGGAGCCGGCGGACGGTGAGCACCTGGACCAGGTGACCGACGTGGAGACTGGCCGCGGTCGGGTCGAAACCGCAATAGAAGGTGACGGGACCGTCCGCGAGAGCCTTGCGCAATGCGTCCTCGTCAGTGGACTGGGCGAACAGCCCGCGCCACTTCAGCTCCTCGACGATGTCCGTCACGTCGTCCGTCTCCTCGTGATGCGTAAGGGAAATAGTTGTCCCGGTCAGTCTATGGGGGTCAGACACCCTTGCTGACCGAGCTCATGTTGAAGTCCGGCACCCGCAGCGCCGGCATCGCGGCCCTGGTGAACCAGTCGCTCCACTCGCGCGGCAGCGTCTTCTCGGTCCGCCCCGCCTCCGAGGCCCGCGACAGCAGGTCCACCGGCGACTCGTTGAACCGGAAGTTGTTCACCTCGCCGACCACCTCGCCGTTCTCGACGAGGTAGACACCGTCGCGGGTCAACCCGGTCAGCAGCAGCGTCGCCGGGTCCACCTCGCGGATGTACCAGAGGCAGGTCAGCAGCAGGCCGCGCTCCGTGGAGGCCACCATCTCCTCCAGCGACCGCTCGCCGCCGCCGTCCAGGACCAGGTTCCCGGCCCCCGGCGCCACGGGCAGGCGAGTGAGCGCCGCGGTGTGCCGGGTGGTGACCAGGTGCTCCAGCTTCCCCTCCCGTACCCAGTCCGTCGGCGCCAGCGGCAGGCCGTTGTCGAAGACGGAGGAGTCGTCGCCCGAGGAGTGCGCGATCACGAACGGCGCGGACTCCAGGCCCGGCTCGTTCGGGTCGCTGCGCAGGGTCAGCGGCAGCGGGGAGAGCGTCTCGCCGAGGCGGGTCCCGCCGCCGGGCTTGGAGAAGACCGTGCGGCCCTCCACCGCGTCCCGGGCCGCCGAGGACCACAGCTGGTAGATCAGCAGGTCGGCCACCGCGGTCGGCGGCAGCAGCGTCTCGTACCGCCCGGCGGGCAGCTCGATCCTGCGCTCCGCCCAGCCCAGCCGCCGCGCCAGATCGGCGTCGAGCGCGCCCGGGTCGACGTCCTTGAAGTCCCGCGTGGAGCGCCCGGCCCACGCGGACCGGGAGCGGTCGGGGGACTTGGCGTTGAGCTCCAGCGTGCCGTTGGGCTGGTCGTGACGCAGCCGCAGCCCCGTCGACGTACCGAGGTAGGTGGAGGTCAGCTCGTGGTTGGCGAAGCCGTACAGCTCGCGGCCTCCGGCGCGGGCGCGGGCGAAGGCCTCGCCGAGCGCGGGCGCGAAGTCCGCGAAGACGGCGGACGTGGTCTCGGCCGGCGCGTCGGTGAAGTCGGGGGAGGCGTCCACGCCCTCGACCAGCGGCTGGGCGTCCTCGGCGGGCCCCGCGGCCCGTGCGGCGGCCTCCGCGGCCCGCACCAGCGGCTCCAGGTCGTCGACGGTCACCGCGGAGCGCGAGACGACACCGGACGCGGTGCCCTGGCCGCCGTCCACCGTCGCGATGACGGTGAGGGTCCGGCCGCGGGTGACGCCGTTGGTGGTCAGCGCGTTCCCGGCCCAGCGCAGATTGGCGGAGGACTCCTCGTCGGCGATGACGACACACCCGTCCGCCCGGGACAGCTCAAGCGCCCGCTCGACGATCTCGTACGGCTTGCTGACGGGGCTCATCGACCGGCCTCCTGCGTCGTGTTGAGGATGTTGACGCCCCGGAAGAGGGCGGAGGGGCAGCCGTGGGAGACCGCCGCGACCTGGCCCGGCTGGGCCTTGCCGCAGTTGAACGCGCCGCCCAGGACGTACGTCTGCGGCCCGCCGACCTTCTCCATCGAGCCCCAGAAGTCGGTCGTCGTCGCCTGGTACGCGACGTCCCGCAGCTGCCCGGCCAGCTTGCCGTTCTCGATGCGGAAGAAGCGCTGCCCGGTGAACTGGAAGTTGTAGCGCTGCATGTCGATCGACCACGAGCGGTCGCCGACCACGTAGATACCGCGCTCCACGCCCCCGATCAGGTCCTCCGTGGAGAGCCCGCCCGGGTCGGGCTGGAGCGAGACGTTCGCCATCCGCTGCACCGGCACATGCGCAGGGGAGTCGGCGAAGGCGCAGCCGTTCGACCGGCCGAGCCCCGTGAGCTTCGCGATCCGCCGGTCCAGCTGGTAGCCGACGAGCGTGCCGTCCTTCACCAGGTCCCAGCTCTGCGCCTCGACGCCCTCGTCGTCGTACCCGATCGTCGCGAGGCCGTGCTCGGCGGTGCGGTCCCCGGTCACGTTCATGATCGAGGAGCCGTACGCCAGCTTCCCCAGCTGGTCGAACGTGGCGAACGACGTGCCCGCGTACGCCGCCTCGTAGCCGAGCGCCCGGTCCAGCTCGGTGGCGTGGCCGATCGACTCGTGGATCGTCAGCCAGAGGTTCGACGGGTCGACGACCAGGTCGTACGCCCCCGCGTCCACGCTCGGCGCCCGCATCTTCTCGGCGAGCAGCTCCGGGATCTGCTCCAGCTCCGCGTCCCAGTCCCAGCCCGTGCCGGTCAGGTACTCCCAGCCCCGCCCGACCGGCGGCGCGATCGTCCGCATCGAGTCGAACTCGCCGGTCGTCTCGTCGACGGCGACCGCGGTGAGCTGCGGGTGCAGCCGGACCCGCTGCTGGGTGGTGACGGTGCCCGCCGTGTCCGCGTAGAACTTGTTCTCCTGGACGGTCATCAGCGACGCGTCCACGTGCGCCACGCCCTCCGCCCGCAGCAGCCGCTCGCTCCAGTCGGCGAGGAGCGCGCTCTTGTCGGCGCCGGGGATGTCGAAGGGGTTGATCTCGTACGAGGAGATCCAGGTCTTCTCCGCGTGCACCGGCTCGTCGGCCAGCTCCACGCGCTCGTCGGAACCCGCCGCCGCGATCACCTTCGCGGACAGCTTGGCCATGGCGACGGCCTGCGAGGCGACGCGCGCGGCGCCGTCCATGGTCAGATCGACCCCGGAGGCGAAGCCCCAGGCCCCGCCGTGCACCACCCGCACCGCGTACCCGAGGTCCGTGGTGTCCGAGGAGCCCGAGGGTTTGCCGTCCCGCAGGCGCCACGCGGCGCTGCGCACCCGCTCCAGGCGGAAGTCGGCATGCGCGGAGCCGAGGGCACGCGCGCGTGCGAGCGCCGCGTCGGCGAGCGCCCGCAGCGGCAGCGCCGTGAAGGCTGCGTCGAGGGAATGGATGCCAGATGGCACAGCTGTCTCCTGTCGTGTGAGACCGGTCGTCCCCGATCATGTCGCGCTTTCGGCCGCCACGCCCAGAGCTTTATGTAGGGACCCGACAGTGACATCCGTACGCCACTGTCAGGGGTCGATTCCCCGGGGAGGGGCGTGGACCGATAGGTTTTCGGTATTCAGACCGCTATCGAAAGGGTGATCCGTTGAGCCGCTCGGTTCTCGTCACCGGAGGCAACCGGGGCATCGGCCTCGCCATCGCCCGCGCGTTCGCCGAGGCCGGCGACAAGGTCGCGATCACGTACCGCTCCGGTGAGCCGCCGGCCGCCCTGACCGATCTGGGCTGCCTCGCCGTCAAGTGCGACATCACCGACGCCGAGCAGGTGGAGCAGGCGTACAAGGAGATCGAGGAGAAGCACGGTCCCGTGGAGGTCCTGGTGGCGAACGCCGGGGTCACCAAGGACCAGCTCCTGATGCGGATGAGCGAGGAGGACTTCACCTCCGTCCTCGACACCAACCTGACCGGCACCTTCCGGGTCGTCAAGCGCGCCAATCGCGGCATGCTGCGGGCCAAGAAGGGCCGCGTCGTCCTGATCTCCTCGGTCGTCGGCCTCCTCGGCTCGGCCGGGCAGGCGAACTACGCCGCCTCCAAGGCCGGCCTGGTGGGCTTCGCCCGCTCCCTCGCGCGTGAGCTCGGCTCCCGCAACATCACCTTCAACGTCGTCGCCCCTGGCTTTGTCGACACCGACATGACCAAGGTGCTCACGGACGAGCAGCGCGCGGGCATCGTGTCCCAGGTGCCGCTGGGCCGCTACGCGCAGCCGGAGGAGATCGCCGCCACGGTGAAGTTCCTCGCCTCCGACGACGCCTCGTACATCACTGGAGCCGTCATCCCGGTTGACGGCGGATTGGGCATGGGTCACTGATCACCATGAGCGGAATTCTCGAGGGCAAGCGCATCCTGATCACCGGTGTGCTGATGGAGTCCTCCATCGCCTTCCACGCCGCCAAGCTGGCCCAGGAGCAGGGCGCGGAGATCATCCTCACCGCCTGGCCCCGGCCGACACTGACCGAGCGCATCGCCAAGAAGCTGCCCCAGCCCGACAAGGTGAAGGTCCTGGAGCTCGACGTCTCCAACGACGAGCACCTCGCCCGTCTGGAGGGCCAGGTCCGCGAGCACCTCGGCGACCGCCTGGACGGCGTCGTGCACTCCATCGGCTTCGCGCCGCAGGACGCGCTCGGCGGCAACTTCCTGAACACGCCGTTCGAGTCCGTGGCCACCGCCATGCACGTCTCGGCCTTCTCTCTGAAGTCGCTGACGATGGCGCTGCTGCCGCTGATGAGCGAGGGCGGATCGGTCGTCGGCCTCACCTTCGACGCGCAGTTCGCCTGGCCGCAGTACGACTGGATGGGCCCGACCAAGGCCGCCCTGGAGGCCACCAGCCGCTACATGGCCCGTGACCTGGGCAAGCAGAACATCCGCTGCAACCTGGTCTCGGCCGGCCCGCTCGGTTCGATGGCCGCCAAGTCCATCCCCGGCTTCTCGGAGCTGGCCTCCGTGTGGGACAGCCGTTCCCCGCTGGAGTGGGACCTGTCCGACCCGGAGCCGGCGGGCCGCGCCATCGTCGCGCTGCTGTCCGACTGGTTCCCGAAGACGACCGGCGAGATCGTCCACGTCGACGGCGGCCTGCACGCGATCGGCGCGTGACGACCGGATCGTGACGACCGGCGCCTGACGACCGGCGCCTGACGACCGGCGCCTGAGCAGACGTACGAAGGCCGGGTGGCCCCTCATCGAGGGGCCACCCGGCCTTCGTCGTGTCCGCGCCCGGCTCCCGAGTCGAAAAGTCCGGCGAACCGCCTCACACTGGATCGGAGCGTGACATTCCGGCTACTGACGGGGAGGAGGTACGGGCATGCGCGCGCCACACCGCCGGGCCCCTTCTCCCGCTTCTCCCGCCTCGGTCCCCGTCCTCGTCTCGGTCGCCGCTCTGCTGGCCGGGATCACCGTCGCCGCCGAGGTCCGTGCCGCTCCGTCTCCCACGGAGGAGGTCCCGATACCCGCCGCCCAGGAGACCGAGGACTTCGGCGCCTCCTGCCGCACGGTCGTCCAGGGCTCCCGGGTCACCGCCTACTGCCAGAACCCCTACCCCGGCACCGACCGCGTCCGGCTGCACGTCGAGTGCGAGCGCTGGTGGGACGTGGACACCGACAGCGCCCCCGTCGACGTGGGCCCCACCGCCTACGCCCGGCTGACCGGCCGCTGCTGGAAGGAGGTCCGCTCCGCCTGGCTCACGCACCAGCCGGTGGAACAGCCTGCCCCGGTCGAGCAGGACGCTCCGGTCCCGGGCTCCTGAGGCACATGAACGGATAGCCGGCCGCCTCGGCCGCCGCCGTGTCCGCGTCGCCGGCCCGGATCGCCTCCACCAGTCGCGTGTGGTCCATGTGGTGCTCGGGCCGCAGCTCCTGGCCCACGTCCTCGCGCAGCCACTGCCGCAGGACGTGGCCGAGGTCGGCGTAGAGCTCGGTCAGTACGTCGTTGTGCGAGGCGACCACCACCGCGTGATGGAACGCGCCGTCCGCCGTCACGAACCGCTCGGCGTCGCCCGACCGCCACGCCTCGTCCCGCCCCGCGAGCAGCGCGTCCAGCTGCTTCAGATCGCGCTCCGTGCGCCGCTGCGCCGCGAGCCGCGCCGCCGAGGACTCCAGCGTCGAGCGCACCTCCGCGATGTGCCGCGGGTCGGACCCGGCGAACCGCCGGTGCATGACCCCCGCCAGCTCGCTGGTCGCGACGACATAGGTGCCCGAGCCCTGCCGGATGTCGAGCAGCCCGTTGTGCGCGAGCGCGCGGACCGCCTCGCGCACGGTGTTGCGGGCCACGCCCAGCTGCTCGACCAGTTCCGGCTCGGTCGGGATCCGTGACCCGACCGGCCACTCGCCGGAGGTGATCTGGTTCCGCAGCTCGGTGATCACCTGATCGGAGAGCCCGGAACGCCGGGGAGAGCCGAGCGCCATGGTGCACCTTCCATTTCGTTCCGGATTGGACAACCAATCATCCCATGATTCTATGATGGCGCCATGCCTGACGAGCCGCAGACCCTCACGACCGCCGCACCGCCGGCCCGTTCCACCGCACCGGCCGCCACCACCGCGGGGAATTCTTCCGCACCCGGCCGGCCCGCCCTCTGGGTCACCCGGCTCGTCGTCGTCGGACTCGTGCTCGCCGCCCTCAACCTCCGCCCCGCCATCACCAGCCTCGGCGCCCTCCTCGAAGAGGTCCGCGACGGGCTCCACATGAGCGGCAGCGTGGCCGGCGTCCTCACCTCCGTACCCCCGCTCTGCTTCGCCGTCTTCGGCATCACCGCCCCGCGCCTCGCCCGCCGCTTCGGCAACGCCGCCGTCGTCTGCGCCGGCATGGCCGCGATCCTCGCGGGCCTCGCCGTCCGCCCCTTCGCCTCCGGCACCGCCGGCTTCCTCGCCGCCAGCGCCCTCGCCCTCATGGGCATCGCCGTCAGCAACGTCCTGATGCCCGTCATCGTCAAGCGGTACTTCCCCGGCCGCGTGGGCACCATGACCGGCCTCTACTCCATGGCGCTCGCCCTCGGCACCTCCCTGGCCGCCGCGGCGACCGTTCCCATGACCACCGCCCTGGGCGGCAGTTGGCGCACCGGCCTCGGCGCCTGGGCGATCCTCGCCGCCCTCGCCGTACTTCCCTGGCTCGCGCTGCTGCGCGACCGGGGCACGCGCTCGCCGGCCGCCTTCCCCGACCGCGCGGCGCACGCACCGGCCGCGGGCGCCCCCCTCCGGATCACGCGCAGCCGCACCGCCTGGGCCCTCGGAGCCTTCTTCGGTCTCCAGGCCACCGGCGCGTACATCACCATGGGCTGGATGCCGCAGATCTTCCGCGACGCCGGTGTCCCGGCCGGTACGGCCGGTGTGCTGCTCGCCGTCACGATGGTGATGGGCGTACCGCTCGCGTTCGTCATCCCGCGCCTGGCCACCCGGCTCAGGAACCAGGGGCCGATCGCCGTCGGCCTGGGTCTGTGCGGCCTCGCCGGCTACACCGGCCTGTACGTCGCGCCCGCCGCGGGAGCCTGGGCCTGGGCCCTGCTCCTCGGCGTCTCCAACTGCGCCTTCCCGCTCGCCCTCACCATGATCGGCATGCGCTCGCGCACCGGCGCCGGCGTCGTCCGGCTCTCCGCCTTCGCGCAGAGCGTCGGCTACCTCATCTCCATCCCCGGCCCGCTCCTGGTCGGCGTCCTCTACCAGCACAGCGGCGGCTGGGGCCTGCCCATCGCCCTGATGGCCGGACTGATGCTGCCCCAGATGGTCGTGGGCACCCTCGCGGGGCGGGACCGGACCGTCGAGGACGAATGCTGAGATGCGAGACTGGCCCCATGCCAGTGCTCGACCCGAACCCCCAGAACGGCCAGAAGAAGCTCCTCATCGTGCTCGGCGCGATGCTCGGAATCACGGTCGTCATCGCCCTCATCGCCTCGATCGCCTCACCCTGACCCCACCCGGTGGGGTCAACCCGACGTCCCCTAGGGGGTGAGTGTCAGGGTGAAGTGGGTGGATCACCTGATGGGCTCGGCGGACCGCGCTCCGTAGCGTGGAGACACCGCGGCAGTCACCGCTGCGGACGTCCCCCCGACCCACGGAGGCGGCCATGTCGGCCCGTACGCACACCCGGACCCCGTCACCGTCCGTCGGCGGCGTCGACACCCGGCTGCCCTGGTGGGCGCTCGCTCTCCCGGTCGCCGCGTTCGTCGCCCTCTTCCTGCTGATAACGGGACCGGGCGGGGCCCACGCGGCCGGCGGTGAGGCATCGGTCGGGCATCTCCTGGAGCAGATCCAGCAGACGCTGCCCCGCTGACTCAACACCCTGCGCCCGGCGGCCCGTTTCATGCGAAGCTGGAGCCCATGAGCGTCGATACACCCCGCAGGATTGTGCTGCTCCGGCATGCCAAGGCCGACTGGCCTCAGGTGTCCGACCACGAGCGACCGCTCGCCGAGCGCGGCCGCACGGACGCCCCCGTAGCGGGCCGCAAGCTCGCCGACACCGGGATCACCTTCGATCTGGCCCTCTGCTCGACCGCCGCCAGGACCCGCGAGACCTGGAAGCTGGCCGTGCACGAGCTGCCGCACCGCCCCAGGACCGTGTACGAGGAGCGGCTGTACGAGGCCTCGCTCGGCGAACTGATCGCCCTGCTCAACGAGGTCTCCGACGAGGTGAGCGACCTCCTCGTCATCGGGCACAACCCCGGCATGCACGCGCTCTCCGACGCCCTCGCGGGCAAGGCCGAGGGTGACGCGCTGGCCCGGATGAACCGGGGCGGCTTCCCGACGGCCGCCTTCTCGGTGCTCACCTTCAACGGCTCCTGGAAGTCCGTGGAGCACGGCGTGGGCACGCTGGTCGACTACTGGGCTCCGCACAGCTGATCCACCGCGTGCGGGACCGTACGGCCCCCATACGGCACAAGGCCCGGTCGCCGAGTGGGACCGGGCCTTTCCGCGGCGGTGGCGCGGGTGAGATCAGTGCAGCAGCTCCTCGTCGCCGTCCGCCGCCTCGACCTCCTCGCGGGTGATCCCCAGCAGATAGAGGACGGTGTCGAGGAAGGGGACGTTCACGGCCGTGTGGGCTGCCTGGCGTACCACCGGCTTGGCGTTGAACGCCACACCGAGTCCGGCCGCGTTCAGCATGTCCAGATCGTTGGCGCCGTCGCCGATCGCCACGGTCTGGGACAGCGGCACCCCCGCCTCCGAGGCGAACCGGCGCAGCAGCCGCGCCTTGCCCGCCCGGTCCACGATCTCACCGGTGACCCGGCCGGTCAGCTTCCCGTCGACGATCTCCAGGGTGTTGGCCGAGGCGAAGTCGAGCCCGAGCCGCTCCTTGAGGTCGTCCGTGACCTGGGTGAATCCACCCGAGACCACACCGACCTGGAACCCCAGCCGCTTCAGCGTACGGATCAGGGTGCGGGCGCCGGGGGTGAGCCGTACCTCGGCACGGACCTTGTCCACCACCGAGGCGTCGAGCCCGGCCAGCAGCGCCACCCGGGCGTGCAGCGACTGCTCGAAGTCCAGCTCGCCGCGCATCGCGGCCGCCGTGACCTCGGCGACCTTGTCCTCGCAGCCCGCGTGCGCCGCGAAGAGCTCGATCACCTCGTCCTGGATCAGCGTCGAGTCGACGTCCATGACGACCAGTCGCTGGGCGCGGCGGTGCAGCCCGGCGGAGACCACGGCCACGTCCACACCGATGTCGTGCGCCTCCGTGGCCAGCGCGGTCCGCAGTGGCTCGGTCTCGCAGCCCGAGACGGCGAACTCGACCGCGGTCACCGGGTACTTCGCGAGGCGGAAGATACGGTCGATGTTGCCGCCGTTCTCGGCGATCCTCGCCGTTATGGCGGCGGTCTGCTCGGCGGTCAGCGGGTGCCCGAGCACGGTGACGTGCGAGCGTCCACTGCCGCGCGGACGGTTGTCACCGGTGCCGGAGATGATCTCGGCCTGGAGTTTCAGCGACTCGGCCCAGCTGTGGACGGTCGCCCGCAGCTCGCCCGCGGAGGCGACGGTCGGCTCGGTGACGAGCGCGCACAGGACGAGGCGGCCGCGGGACACGACCTGCTCGATGTCCACGACGTCGACGGAGTAGGCGGCGAGGGTGTCGAAGAGCCCGGCGGTGATCCCGGGACGGTCCTTCCCGAAGATCTTGACGAGAAGGGTGGGAACGTCTGAGGTCTGCGATGCGCTCATGGTGCTTCCACCGTATCGGGCACTGGGTGCCACCAGTCCCCCCGTCCCGCGTACCGGACACCCGACTGGTCGCTCCCTTGCCACGGTAGCCCTCCCAGGTGGGGAAGCGCGCCCGGAGGACGCCTGTGCAGGACACCTGTGGAGGCCGCGCGGTCCCGCCCCCGCCTCCGCCCTCGCCCGCCGCCCCCGACCGCCGTCCCCGCCATGATCGAGGCCAGAATCACATCGGCCGGAGTCGGCCACCCACCGATGCCGCCCGCACCCGTCAGTACCCACCGGTTCGCAGCGAGTTGCCCCATTTCCACCTGATCCGCAAAAGCATGCCTGTGCGGGGTCTTCACACCGCCCGACTTTCGGAGTACGGGCCCGGCCTGAAATAGTTCCCCCCGATGTTCGCCATCCCTAGACTCCCAGCGACGGGGGTACATCGGGGGACAAGTAGTGGGGCATGGAGTGCCAGAACTCGTACTGGAATTGAACGGAAGGACCTGGACTCTCGATCCGTCCAGGTCGTACACCCTCGGACGTGATCCGCAGGGCGACCTGGTGATCGACGACGCCAGGGTCTCGTGGCGGCACGCCACCATCAGCTGGGGCGGCCGGAGTTGGGTCATCGAGGACCACGGCTCGACCAACGGCACCTTCGTGCAGGGGCAGCGGATCCACCAGATGGAGATCGGCCCCGGCTCCGCGGTGCACCTCGGCAACGCGACCGACGGCCCGCGGCTGAATCTCGCCGCCGGCGCCGCGGCCCAACAGCAGGCGGCGCAGGCCCACCAGGCCCCCGCCCACCAGGGTGCGGCACAGGCCGACTGGGCCACCCACCAGGCCCCGCCGCCTCAGCAGAACTGGCAGCAGCAGGCCCCGCAGGGCCAGCCGCAGCAGCAGCCCCACCAGCCCCACCAGCCTCAGCAGCCGCAGTTCCCGCACCAGCAGGGCGGCCCCGCCGAGCAGTTGGCCCAGAAGGTGCCCGGCCAGGGTGGCGGCGCCGCGGGGGCGCCGCCGGTCTACGGCGACCGCAGCCCCACCACGTTCCACCAGCTGGCCCTCGGCCACGTCATGCGCATCGGTCGCGCGCTCGAGAACGAGTTGGTCGTCTCCGACCTCCAGGTCTCGCGCCACCACGCCGAGTTCCACGCCACGCCCGACGGCCGCTTCGAGATCCGCGACCTCGGCTCCCACAACGGCACGTACGTCAACGGTCAGCCGATCGCCAAGGGCGGCTCCGTCCTCATCGGCCCCAACGACATCGTGGGTGTCGGTCACTCGACCTTCCGGATGGTCGGCGGCCAGCTCGAGGAGTTCGTCGACACCGGCGAGGTCTCCTTCTCGGCCCGCCACCTCACCGTCACGGTCGACGGCGGCAAGCAGATCCTGAAGGACGTCTCCTTCGGCGTCCCCGAGAAGTCGCTGATCGGCGTCATCGGCCCCTCCGGCTCCGGCAAGTCGACCCTGCTCAAGGCGCTCACCGGCTACCGCCCGGCCAACGAGGGCGATGTCCTCTACGACAACCGAAGCCTCTACAAGCAGTTCGCCGAGCTGCGCCAGCGCATCGGTCTGGTCCCGCAGGACGACATCCTGCACAAGGAGCTGACCGTCCAAAAGGCGCTGCGCTACGCGGCCAAGCTCCGCTTCCCCGGCGACACCGCCGAGGCCGAGCGCGAGGCCCGTATCGACGAGGTGCTGCGCGAGCTCAAGCTCGACATCCACAAGGAGAAGAAGGTCACCTCCCTCTCCGGTGGCCAGCGCAAGCGCGTCTCGGTGGCCCTGGAGCTCCTCACCAAGCCGTCGCTGATCTTCCTGGACGAGCCGACCTCGGGCCTCGACCCGGGCATGGACCGCGACGTCATGCAGCTGCTGCGCGGCCTCGCCGACGACGGCCGCACGGTCCTCGTCGTCACCCACTCGGTGGCGGAGCTCGGCCTGTGCGACAAGCTCCTCGTCATGGCGCCCGGTGGCTCGGTGGCGTACTTCGGTCCGCCGGAGGAGGCGCTGAACTTCTTCGGCTACAGCACCTGGGCCGACGTCTTCTCCGCCTTCGAGAACTACCGCGACTACGACTGGGCGGGCCGCTGGAAGGGCTCGCAGCACTACCAGATGTACGCCGCGGACATCGACGCCGTCGCCGCGCAGCCCGTGCAGATGCCGCAGCAGGCGATGGCCCGCCCGCCGAAGCCGCAGGGCTGGGGCTCCCAGCTGTGGACCCTGATCCGCCGCTACTCCTCCGTGATCGCCTCGGACAAGGGCTTCATGGGCCTGATGGTGATCCTGCCGGCCGTCCTCGGCCTGGTCTCGGTCGTCATCCCGGCCGACTTCGGCCTCGGCAAGCCCACGCCGCCGTCCCGCTTCAACGGCGACGCCGGCACGATCATGCTGATCCTCGCGGTCGGCATGTGTTTCTCGGGCGCCGCGAACTCCGTACGAGAGCTGATCAAGGAGCGGGTCATCTACGAACGGGAGCGGGCCACCGGCCTGTCCCGCTCGGCGTACCTGATGTCCAAGGTCATCGTCCTCGGCGTGATCACCGCCATCCAGGGCGTGATCATCTGCGGGATCGGCTTCGCCACCCGTGAGCTGCCGGAAGAGGGCCTGGTCATGCCGCCGGCCGTCGAGCTGTGCGTCACGATCATCGCGCTCGGCTTCACCTCGATGATGTTCGGCCTGGTCATCTCCTCGCTGGTGAAGACCGCCGAGAAGACGATGCCGCTGCTCGTCATGTTCGCGATCGTCCAGGTCGTGTTCACCGGCATCCTCTTCCAGGTGTACGGCTCGCCCGGCCTGGAGCAGTTCGCCTGGCTGATGCCCTCGCGCTGGGCCATCGCCGCCGCGGGCTCGACCCTCGACCTCGCGCACCTGATGCCGCCGTGGGACCACAAGAACCCGACGAACCTGGACCCGCTGTGGGACCACACCGTCGGCCAGTGGGGCTTCAACCTCACGATCCTGCTGCTCATCGGCATCGCCTGCGGCTTCGCGGTGGCGCGTCTGCTGCGCCGCCACGAGCCCGAGGTCATGCGCAAGTAAGCACGTCCGTACGACGCCGAAGGGCGGCACCCCTGCACGGGGTGCCGCCCTTCGGCGCGGACAGGCGTGGCTCAGTACGCGCTGTTGACGTTGTCCATGGAGCCGTAGCGGTCGGCCGCGTAGTTGCAGGCGGCGACGATGTTGGCGACCGGGTCGTACTGGTCGAACTTGGTGCCCGGCACGTGGTAGGCCTTGAAGGTCGGGTAGATGACCTGGAGCAGGCCCTTCGAGGGGACGCCGTTGATGGCGTTGATGTCCCAGTTGTTGATGGCCCGCGGGTTACCGCTGGACTCCCGCATGATGTTGCGGTGGATGCCCTCGTAGGTGCCCGGGATGTTGTGCTTCTTCATGATGTCGAGCGCCTCGCGGATCCAGCCGTCGAGGTTGTTCGCGTACACCGGCTTGCGGGCGGCGGCACGGCTCGCGGCCGCCTTCGCCTCGGCGCGCTTCTTCGCCTCGGCCTTGGCCTTGGCCTCAGCCGCGGCCTTCGCCTTGGCCTTGGCGTCCGCCTTGGCCTTGGCCTCGGCCTGCGCCTTGGCGGCGGCCTCGGCCTTGGCCTTCAGGTCGATCGCGTTCTGCTGCTCCGTGAGGCTCGCGTGCAGCGCCTTGGCCTGCGGGCTGGCGGCGTCGTAGGCCCACGCGACCTGCTGGGTGTTGCTCAGCGCCTGCGGCTCGGTCTCGGCGGCGGCGTTGCTCGGGATGAGGGAGAAGCCCAGGGCGACGGCACCAAGGGCGGCGACACCGGCAAGGGAAGCCTTGTGCGTCTTCTTCAGCCGATAGTGGCCAGGAGTGTTCGCGGACATGCAGGACTACCTCTTCGAATAGCAGGGGGTCGCTCAGGCCGGGGCGGCGCTGCGCCCTCTCGGCGGCGACGGCTGCAATTCTTAGCGGCAGCAAAATCCTGTGGCAAAGGTGTGACGTACGATCCCGGGTAGTGGATCAGGGGCCCGTGCACGGCGCACGGAAACCCGCCCGGGACCCGCTCACTCCGGTCCCATCTGACCTTTATGGTTCCACTAGGGTGCTTCGTAAGTGACGTGCGTCCTATGCGCGGGCTCACATCGGGCGCGTAACAACCTCACCACGCGTTGCTTCAGCAATGCGCACAGTGAGGGGCCTTCTCCGGGAGGACGAGATGGACGTCGCCGAACTCGTGCCAGAGGTACCGCTCCCGCAGCGCCTCCGTACAGGCACGGTGCACAGCACGCCGCCCGGCGACCGCCTCCAGCATCAGCAGATGCGAGGACTCGGGCTCGTGGAGCCCCGTGAGCAGCCCGTCCACCACCCGCACCCCGCGCCCCGGGGTCACCACCAGATCCGTCCACCCCGAAGCCGCCCGCACCCGCCCGGCCTCATCGGCCGCGGACTCGAGCGCGCGCACCGCCGTCGTCCCCACCGCCACGACCCGGCCCCCGCCCGCCTTCGCCGCGTTCACCAGCCACGCCGTCGTCGCCGGGACCTCGAAGCGCTCCGGGTACGGCGGCTCATGGACCTCCGCCGACGCCACCCCCGTATGCAGGGTGAGCGGAGCGAACTGCACCCCCCGGCTCACCAGCTCCGCCACCAGGGCGGCCGTGAACGGCCGGCCCGCGCTCGGCATCTCCGCCGAACCCGCGCCGTCGGGGGAGGGGAGCGCGAAGACCGTCTGATACGCGGACAGCGGCTGGTCCCGCTCCGTGTACCCGTAGCGGATCGGCCGCCCGTACCGCGCGAGCAGCGCCGGTACGGGCGTGTCCACCCGGGCCCACCAGAGCCGCGACGCCCCCGGAACCAGCGGCTCCGTCAGGACGAGCCGAGCCTCTACGCCCCTGCTGGGGGGACCCCCGGGCAGCCGCACCACGGCCCCCACCGGTCCGCCCGGCCGCGGCCCCGTACTTCCCCGGCCGTCCGGCTCCCGCAGCTCCACCGCCCACCGGCCGTCGTCCCCACGCGTCGAGAAGTGCACGACGACCGGCTCCCAGCCCGCCCGTCGCCCGCCACCGCCCTTGCAAGGAATCGCTACGCGAGCCCCTTCCTCTTCCCCGCCCAGCCGCCCGGTCACGGCGGCGGCGAGCGTCGCACTTGTATTGACGACGAGCACGTCCCCGGCCCGCAGCTGCCCCGGCAGCTCCCGGAAGACGTGATGCGACACCTCCGTCCCGCGCGACACCATCAGCCGCACGTCGTCACGCCCCCGGCCCGGCCCGCGCTGCTCCGCCGGCAGCCGCGCCGACAACCCCTCGGGTACGTGCACCGCCCACGTCATCGCTCCTCCAGGAGGGCCGGTGCCGTATACCTGCCGCTCGCCGGGCGCTCGTCGAGAAGCCGGAGGAAGACAGGGGCGACCTCGGCCGGAGCAGGAGTCCCCGACAGGTCCTCGTCGGGCTCCGCGGCGGCCAGCATGTCCGTCCGCATCCCGCCCGGGTCCACCCACCAGACGCGCAGCCCCGGCTCCTCCACCGCCAGGACCGCCGACAGCTGGTCCAGCGCCGCCTTCGTCGCCCCGTACGCGCCCCAGGTCCGGTACGCCTCCACGGCCGCGTCCGAACTCAGGTTGATCACGGCTCCGGCCGGTGCCGTGCGCAGCAGCGGCAGCGCCTCCTGCAGCAGCCCCAGCGGAGCCACCACGTTCACCTCCAGGGCGGCCCGGAAACCGTCCAGAGAGTGGCTGTCGAGCCGTGGCAGCGGCTCGGCGCCCAGGATCCCCGCGTTGTTCACCAGCAGATCCAGCCCGCCGAGCTCCCGCGCCGCCGCCACCAGCTCACGCCGGTGCGCCGTGTCCGTCACGTCCCCCGCCCGCGCCACCACCCGCACCCCACGCGCGCGTGCCGCCTCCGCACTCTCCTCGAGCACCTTCGCCGTCCGGGCGTCGAGCACCAGATCCCAGCCCCGCTCGGCCAGCGCGCCGGCCAGAGCCCGCCCCAGCCCCTTCGACGCCCCTGTGATGATCGCGACAGGCATGACATCCATCCCCTCTTCTTCCACGGATGGATCCAGCCTCCGGCCGCCGCCCCGCCCACCGCCTCGTCCGCGGGCCCCGACCGCACAAGGCACTTCGACCTAGTCCCCCGGTCCTAGGCGACGGCCGTCCCCAGGCGGATACGCACCGTCACAACCCACCGGTACGGTGAATCCATGAGTCACCGACCCGGCTCCGGCCTCGCCGCCGTGAGCACCGCGCTGCTGGCCATGAGCCGCCACCTGGAGGTGCGCGACGTCCTCAAGACGATCGTGGCCTCCGCCCGTGAGCTGCTCGACGCCGAGTACGCGGCGCTCGGTGTCCCGGACGACCACGGCGGCTTCGCCCAGTTCGTCGTCGACGGCGTCAGCGAGGAGCAGTGGCGGGCCATCGGACCGCTGCCCCGCCAGCACGGCATCCTCGCGGCCATGCTCCACAAGGCCGAGCCCGAGCGCCTCGCCGACGTGCGCAAGGACCCCCGCTTCGAGGGCTGGCCCGCGGCCCACCCGGAGATGTCCGACTTCCTCGGCCTGCCCATCCTGGACGGCGAGGAGACCATCGGGGCGCTCTTCCTCGCCAACAAGCGCTGCCCCAGGGAGGACGGCGGCTGCGGCTTCACCGCCGAGGACGAGGAACTGCTCGGGATCCTCGCCCAGCACGCCGCCATCGCCCTGACCAACGCCCGGCTCTACGAGCGCAGCCGCGAGCTCACCATCGCCGAGGAGCGCTCGCGCCTCGCCCACGAGCTGCACGACGCCGTCAGCCAGAAGCTCTTCTCGCTCCGGCTCACCGCCCAGGCCGCGGCCGCCCTCGTCGACCGCGACCCGGCCCGCGCGAAGGGCGAGCTCCAGCAGGTCGCCGCGCTCGCCGCCGAGGCCGTGGACGAGCTGCGCGCCGCCGTCGTCGAGCTGCGCCCCGCCGCCCTCGACGAGGACGGACTCGTCCATACCCTGCGCACGCAGATCCAGGTCCTCGACCGGGCCCACAGCGCCCGGGTCACCTTCGACAGCTCCGGGGTGCGCGCGCTGCCCGCGGCCCAGGAGGAGGCCATGCTCCGCGTCGCCCAGGAGGCCCTGCACAACGCGCTGCGGCATGCCGAGCCGGAGCTGGTCGCCGTCTCCCTGGTCCGCCACGGCCAGGGCGCGCTGCTCACCGTCACCGACGACGGCAAGGGCTTCGACCCCCGTACGGTCCGCAGGGCCGGCCGGCACCTCGGCCTCGTCTCCATGCGGGACCGGGCCGGCGGCGTCGGCGGCATACTCACCGTGACATCGGCACCGGGCCGAGGCACCACGATCGAGATGGAGGTCCCCGGTGGCTGACCGGATCATTCGCGTGCTGCTGGTCGACGACCACCAGGTGGTCCGGCGCGGCCTGCGCACGTTCCTGGAGGTCCAGGACGACATAGAGGTCGTGGGAGAGGCGTCCGACGGCGACGAGGGGGTCGCCCGGGCCGAGGAGCTGCGGCCCGACGTCGTGCTGATGGACGTCAAGATGCCCGGCACGGACGGCATCGAGGCGCTGCGGAGGCTGCGCGAGCTGGCCAACCCGGCGAAGGTCCTGATCGTCACCAGCTTCACCGAGCAGCGCACGGTCGTCCCCGCGCTGCGGGCGGGCGCGTCCGGGTACGTCTACAAGGACGTGGACCCGGACGCCCTGGCCGGTGCCATCCGCTCCGTACACGCCGGGCATGTGCTGCTCCAGCCCGAGGTGGCGGGGGCGCTGCTCTCCCAGGAGGAGGCGCACAGCGGCACGGGGCGCGGGACGACGCTCACGGAGCGGGAGCGGGAGGTGCTCGGGCTGATCGCGGACGGGCGGTCCAACCGGGAGATCGCGCGGGCGCTCGTCCTGTCGGAGAAGACGGTCAAGACGCATGTCTCGAACATCCTGATGAAGCTCGACCTGGCGGACCGGACGCAGGCGGCGCTCTGGGCGGTGAGGCACGGCCTGACCTCGTGAAACGCCTGAGGCGGAAGAGGCACTTCCGTTCCCCTTTTCATACCGTCGGGTGTATGTCCCCCGTTTGGCGCAACCCGCCGGGGGCGGGGGCGTTCTTCAGGGCGTGCTGCGGCGGCCGGCCGCGGCGAATACCAGGAGGAACCTGAAAGTGAAGAACCTCAAGAAGGCCGCTGCCCTCACCATGGTCGCCGGTGGCATCGTCGCCGCGGGTGCGGGTGTCGCCTCCGCCCACGGCGGCGCGGACGCGCACGGCAAGGCCCTCAACTCGCCGGGCGTCGCGTCCGGCAACCTGGTGCAGGCCCCGGTCCACGTCCCGGTGAACGTCTCCGGCAACACGGTCAACGTGATCGGCCTGCTCAACCCGGCCTTCGGAAACGGCGCCGTCAACCACTGACGCGCCCCCGCGACGAGCCCGGCCCCCGGACGATCCCCCGGGGGCCGGGCTCTCCCCTTGCCCGCCGCAGCGCCGCCCCCGCGCCCCCGGCCCCTCCTTCTCGACGCGTCGCTCGCACCGCTCGGCGCCGGGGCGCCTCGCGGGCTTCCTTCCGTTGCGCCGCACTCCGCCCGGCGGCAGCGGCGTCAGCGCTCGCGTTCCTTCTCCTCCACGTACGCGTTGTACGCCGCCACCTGCGCCCGCCTGGCCACCCGCTCCACCGGCCGCAGCGCCGCCCCCCGCGCCGCCATTTCCGAGGCGCTCACCGCGCCGCCGTGGCCGTGGTCGTACGCCAGGTCGATCAGCAGGCCCACCCGCTGGGCCAGCTCGAGGACCCGGACCGCACGCGCCGGATACCCCGGGGCCAGCACCTCACGGCCCGCCTCCGCGCGCGCCCGGTACGCCTCGCGGGCCGCGTCCGCCACCGGGCCCGAGGCCGCCACGTCCAGCTGGGTCAGCACCGCGGTCGCCTCACGCAGCGCCTCCGCCAGCTCCCGCTCCGCCTCACCGAGCGACGGCACATCCGCGGGCGGCGCCTCCCGGACGGTCAGGCACTGCCAGACCACCTCCACATGCACGTCCCCCGCGGGCCCCGCCTCCGTGATCTGCGGCACAAGACCGTACGGAGCGCCGAAACCCACCACCGCCTCCTCCGCCTCCAGCGCCCGCGCGTTGAAGTCGGGCGGCCCGCTCAGCCCCAGCGGATGCCCCGGCGCCGGCAGCGCCACCCGCCACCCGGTCACCCCGAGCCGCCGCAGCCGCCCCAGCGCCAGCGTCAGGCCGACCTGACCCGCCTCGCCCGGCAGCCCCTCGACGCGGTGCACCGCGTCCTCCCCGACAATGGCCAGCACCGCGTCGTCCGGCGATACCGATCCGGCCAACAGGGCATTGCCCCAAGCGGCCAGGCGTCCTGAGCGTGGTTCCGAAAGCATGCACCCAGCCTAGGGACTCCCGGCACCGGAACAGGGACCTACCAGTCGTTAGGACCCACCTAAGGACCGGCCCGCTCGACCGGTGGCGTAGGTTTTCCCTGGACGCCGCGCCCACAGGCGCAAGGCGACGACCCGACTCGACCGCAAGGGGAGACAACGCGCTCATGAGCGATGTACTGGAGCTGGTGGACGTATCCGTGGTCCGCGACGGACGGGCTCTGGTGGACGATGTCTCCTGGTCGGTCAAGGAGGGCGAGCGCTGGGTCATTCTCGGCCCCAACGGCGCCGGCAAGACCACCCTCCTCAACATCGCCTCCAGCTACCTCTTCCCCACCACGGGCACGGCCAAGATCCTCGACGAGACGCTCGGCAAGGTCGACGTCTTCGACCTCCGCCCCCGCATCGGCGTGGCCGGCATCGCCATGGCCGAGAAGCTCCCCAAGCGCCAGACCGTCCTGCAGACCGTCCTCACCGCCGCGTACGGCATGACCGCCACCTGGCACGAGGACTACGACGCCGTCGACGAGGAGCGCGCCCGCGCCTTCCTCGACCGGCTCGGCATGACCGAGTACCTGGACCGCAAGTTCGGCACCCTCTCCGAGGGCGAGCGCAAGCGCACCCTCATCGCCCGCGCGATGATGACCGACCCCGAGCTCCTCCTCCTCGACGAGCCCGCCGCCGGACTCGACCTCGGCGGCCGCGAGGACCTCGTCCGCCGCCTGGGCCGCCTCGCCCGTGACCCGTACGCCCCCTCCATGATCATGGTCACCCACCATGTCGAGGAGATCGCCCCGGGCTTCACCCACGTCCTGATGATCCGCCAGGGCAAGGTGCTCGCCGCCGGCCCGATGGAGACCGAGCTGACCTCCCGCAACCTGTCGCTCTGCTTCGGCCTCCCGCTCGTCGTCGAGCACGTCGGCGACCGCTACACCGCCCAGGGCCTCCCGCTCAAGTAACCTCCGGTCGCCGGGCGTTGCGACTCCGCACAGAGCCGCGCCCTGTCCCCGGAGTTCCCACCGCCCTACCATGACCATGTGGACATCGACGCGTGGGTCTGGTGGCTGATCGGCGCGGTGGGACTGGGCATTCCGCTCGTCCTGACCGCAATGCCTGAATTCGGCATGTTCTCCGTCGGCGCGATCGCCGGAGCCGTGACCGCCGGTCTCGGCTTCGGCATCGTCGCGCAGGTGGTCGTCTTCGTCATCGTCTCGGTGGCGCTGCTCGCGGTGGTCCGCCCGATCGCGGCCCGGCAACGCAACGGACCGCCCGAACACGCCAGCGGCATCGACGCGCTGAAAGGCCGTCAAGCCGTCGTCCTGGAACGGGTGGACGGCAACGGCGGCCGCATCAAGCTCGCCGGTGAGGTCTGGTCGGCCCGCACCTACGACCCCGAGCAGAGCTTCGAAGCCGGCGCCCACGTCGACGTGGTCGAGATCGACGGGGCGACCGCCGTGGTCATGTGACCGAACGCCCCGAACCCCCCACACGACGGCGCGCCGTCTGGGAAAATCGATCATCGAAATCAACCCGGCAGTCAACCGGTAGCGAAGGGCACGGGGAAACACGATGTCAGCAGTCATCATCGTCCTGATCATTCTGGTGGTGCTTGTCTTCATCGCCCTGATCAAGACGATCCAGGTCATCCCGCAGGCAAGCGCCGCGATCGTCGAACGGTTCGGCCGCTACACCCGCACGCTCAACGCCGGCCTGAACATCGTCGTCCCGTTCATAGACTCGATCCGCAACAGGATCGACCTCCGCGAGCAGGTCGTCCCGTTCCCGCCCCAGCCGGTGATCACCCAGGACAACCTGGTCGTCAACATCGACACCGTCATCTACTACCAGGTGACCGACGCCCGGGCCGCGACCTACGAGGTCGCCAGCTACATCCAGGCGATCGAGCAGCTCACCGTCACCACCCTGCGCAACATCATCGGCGGCATGGACCTGGAGCGGACCCTCACCTCCCGCGAGGAGATCAACGCGGCCCTGCGCGGCGTCCTCGACGAGGCCACCGGCAAGTGGGGCATCCGCGTCAACCGCGTCGAGCTCAAGGCCATCGAGCCGCCGACCTCCATCCAGGACTCGATGGAGAAGCAGATGCGCGCCGACCGTGACAAGCGCGCCGCGATCCTCACCGCCGAGGGCATCCGGCAATCGCAGATCCTGACCGCCGAGGGCGAGAAGCAGTCCGCGATCCTCCGCGCCGAGGGTGAGGCCAAGGCCGCCGCCCTGCGCGCCGAGGGCGAGGCCCAGGCCGTACGCACGGTCTTCGAGGCCATCCACGCCGGAGACCCGGACCAGAAGCTCCTCTCGTACCAGTACCTCCAGATGCTCCCGAAGATCGCCGAGGGCGACGCCAACAAGCTCTGGATCGTGCCCAGCGAGATCGGCGACGCCCTCAAGGGCCTCTCCGGCGCCTTCGGCAACCTCGGCGGCGGAACCCCCGGCTTCAACACCGGTAAGGAGCGCCGCGAGGAACCCCCGGTCGAGTGACCGGGACCGGTTGACTGACACGTACACGTAATCGTGCATGATCGGTGCGAGCCCCTCGACCCCGACGGACGTCAGGGCGGGGAGGCAGAGCCACCGATCTTGTAAGGAGATGGCGTTGTCCATCTGGGAAGTCCTGGCAGTCTTCGCCGCCGGCGTGGGAGCCGGCACCATCAACACCATCGTCGGATCGGGAACGCTGATCACGTTCCCGGTCCTCCTCCTCACCGGACTGCCTCCGGTCACGGCCACCGTCTCCAACGCCCTCGGCCTCATCCCCGGCTCCATCAGCGGAGCCATCGGCTACCGCGAGGAACTCAAGGGCCAGCGCCGCCGCGTCCTGCGCCTCGGGACCGTCGCCGCGACCGGCGGACTCGGCGGAGCCGTCCTCCTGCTGATGCTCCCCGCCCGGGCGTTCGAGACCATCGTCCCCGTCCTGGTCGCCCTCGCGCTGATCCTGGTCGTCCTCCAGCCGCGCCTCTCCAAGGCCGTCCAGGCCCGCCGCGAACGCAACGGCACCCACGGAGATCCCGACGGCGGCCCGCTCCTGCTGACCGGACTGTTCCTCGCCAGCCTGTACGGCGGCTACTTCACCGCCGCCCAGGGGATCATCTACCTCTCCCTCATGGGCATGCTCCTCGCGGACACCCTCCAGCGCCTCAACGCCGTCAAGAACGTCCTCGCCGCGATCGTCAACAGCATCGCCGCGCTCTTCTTCCTCTTCGTCGCCGACTTCGACTGGACCGCCGTCCTGCTCATCGCCGTCGGCTCGGCCATCGGCGGCCAGATCGGCGCCAAGGTAGGCCGCCGCCTCCCGCCCCCGGTCCTGCGCGGCGTCATCGTCGCCGTCGGCACCGTCGCCATCGTGCAGCTCCTGCTCCGCTGAACGGCAACGGGCCCGCCCCCGGGGAGGGAGCGGGCCCGTACACGTACACGTCCACACATCGCGGATCACGCCGCCGAGTTGGCCAGCCACTCCGGCAGCTCGGACCGCTCACCGGCCCGCATCGCCAGCAGCATCGCGTCCGCCGGCGTCGGCACGAACGGCTCGTGCAGCAGCGGCATCCCCGCCTGCTCCGGAGTCCGGTCCGCTTTGCGGTGATTGTCCTCCGCGCAGGACGCCACCGTGTTCAGCCAGCTGTCCCCACCACCCTGCGCCCGCGGCACCACATGGTCCACGGTCGTCGCGCGCCTCCCGCAGTACGCGCACCGGTGCTGGTCCCGGACCAGCACACCCCGCCTCGACCACGGAGCCTGTCTTCGGAACGGCACCCGTACGTAACGGCAGAGCCTGATCACCCGGGGAACCGGGATGTCGACGGCGGCGGCACGCATACGGAGATCGGGATGTTCCTGCTCCACGACGGCCTTGTCCTGCAGGACAAGCACCACCGCACGGTTGAGTGTGACCGTCGAAAGCGGCTCGAAGCTCGCGTTCAGTACCAGCGTGTCCCGCATTGTGCCCACCTCCCGTGTGCCGGCCCAGCCCCGTCGTAGGGCTTCCGGGCTTGGATCAACTCTGGCCGGGCGCGCCGGGTTGGACAACGCAATATCGTGCGCAACGAAAGATGCCCGCTTCTGATCTCTCCAAGACCAGAAGCGGGCAAACAACAGACGAACGCTCAGCTGTCCGCGGGATTCTCGTACTCGCCGATCAGCTGGGCACGCCCCAGCGTGTGGAAGCGCAGATTGAAGCCGACGGCCGCGGGCGAGGCGTCCGCGTCCGGCCCCAGCCTCTCCTGGTCCACGGCGTACACCGTGAACACATACCGGTGCGGCCCGTCGCCGGCCGGGGGAGCGGCACCACCGAAGTCCTTCGACCCGTAGTCGTTACGGGCATGCACGGCACCGGCCGGCAGTCCCTCGAACGACCCCGTGCCCGCGCCCGCCGGCAGCTCGGTCACCGACGCCGGGATGTCGAAAAGCACCCAGTGCCAGAACCCGCTGCCCGTCGGCGCGTCCGGGTCGAAGCAGGTGACGGCGAAGCTCTTCGTCCCCGTAGGGAAGCCCTCCCAGCTCAGCTGGGGCGAGGTGTTCCCCGCCGCGTACACCTGCGCGTCCTTCAGCACACCGCCCGGCACGATGTCGTCGCTCACCACGGTGAACGCCGGAACCTGCGGATGGAAGTCGTGAGGGAGCGGCGCCCTCTTCCCCTCGGCCACGTCTGTACCTCCGTATCGCCTGACCTGCCGTACGGGGCCGAGCCTAGAGCCAGTTGCGCTTGCCACCGACGTCGGCGAGCCACTGGTTGAGGTAAGCGGCCCAATCGGTCGTGTGGAAGTCGTGCAGCCCCACCTTGAAGGCACGGAAGGAGTCGCTGCTCTCACTGAACAGCCCCGGCTTCTTGTCCATCTCCAGGACGACGTCCATCTCACGGTCGTCCGCGACGAAGCTGACCTCGACCTGGTTCAGCCCCCGGTACTGCTGCGGCGGGAAGAACTCGATCTCCTGGTAGAACGGCAGCTTCTGCCGGGTCCCACGGATGTGCCCGCGCTCCATGTCCGCGTTCTTGAAGCGGAAGCCCAGCTGGATGAAGGCGTCCAGGATCGCCTGCTGTGCCGGCAGCGGGTGGACGTTGATCGGGTCCAGGTCGCCCGAGTCGACCGCACGCGCGATCTCCAGCTCGGTGGTCACACCGATGTTCATCCCGCGCAGCTGCTGCCCCGCGATGGCGGTGACCGGCGTCTCCCACGGAATCTCGAAGCCGAACGGCACCACGTGCACCGCGCCCGCCTGCACCACGAAGGCACCGCCCAGCCGGACCTTGACGAACTCGATGTCCTGCTTGAACTCCTGGTCGCCACCCTCGACCTCGACCCGGGCCTGGAGACCCACGGACAGCCCCTCGATCTGCTGGTCGACCGAGCCGCCCTGGATCCGCACCTCACCCTGGACGACCCCGCCCGGAACGACGTTCTCCTCGGTGAGCACGGTCTCCACGGACGCCCCACCGGCACCCAGGCTCGCGAGCAGCTTCTTGAACCCCATGGTCCACTCCTTCTAGGTCCTGACCCCTACATACGCCTACATACGCGCGACGACCGTAGCCGGTTCCCCAGTACGCTCGTGCGCCATGAGCGAGAGCCCCGACCGTACGCCGCTCACGCGGGCCTTCTTCGATCGCCCCGTCCTCGAGGTCGCGCCCGATCTGCTGGGCCGCACCCTCGTACGGACATCGAAGGAAGGCCGCATCGAACTCCGCCTCACGGAGGTGGAGGCGTACGCCGGTGCGATCGACCCCGGCTCCCACGCCTTCCGCGGCCGCACCGCCCGCAACGCGGTCATGTTCGGCCCGCCCGGACACGCGTACGTCTACTTCACCTACGGCATGTGGCACTGCCTCAACCTGGTGTGCGGCCCCGAGGGCCACGCGAGCGGAGTCCTGCTGCGCGCGGGCGAGATCCTGGTCGGCGCGGAAGAGGCCCGCAAACGTCGACTCTCGGCCCGATACGACACAGAACTGGCCAAAGGCCCGGCCCGCCTGGCGAGCGCCCTCGACGTGGCCCTCTCCCTGAACGGCACCGACACCTGCGCCGGCCCGGACTCCCCTCTGTCCCTCCTCACCGGCACCCCACCCCCGGCTGACCAGGTCCGCAACGGACCGCGCACGGGAGTGGGCGGCGAGGGCGCCCCGCACCCCTGGCGCTTCTGGATCGACGACGACCCGACGGTGAGCCCGTACCGGGCCCATGCGCCACGCAAGAGGACCTCTTGACCCAACTTGACTCGGGTGCTTGGGACGCCTAACGTAGCCCGAGCCGCTTGAAACGGGCAGTGCTTGTTCAAGCACCTCGGAGCGGCCATCCACTACCTACGACGAACCCCAACGGGTGCGGTTTTCGGCATGCCGAAATCTGGTCCGAATGGCTCGATTATGAGTCGCCGGGGAATTCGGCTAAAGTAGTGACCACGCCGAAAGGCAAAGGCCGCCAACAGGCCACCGGAAACGAAATCCGAACCGGAAACGGAACGGAAAAGGATCTGGTAAGGTTGGAAACACGAAAGACCGAAGGGAAAAGCCCGGAGGAAAGCCCGAGAGGGTGAGTACGAAGGAAGCGTCCGTTCCTTGAGAACTCAACAGCGTGCCAAAAATCAACGCCAGATTAGTTGATACCCCGTCCATCTTCGGATGGCGAGGTTCCTTTGAAAGTCCTACCGGCCCATGCGGCGGGTAGGCAACAACACAGCGAGGACGCTGTGAACGACTGGTCCTATTCCGACCGGTCGTTCCGCTCTCGTGGTGTGCACCGGATAACCGGTAAACATTCACGGAGAGTTTGATCCTGGCTCAGGACGAACGCTGGCGGCGTGCTTAACACATGCAAGTCGAACGATGAAGCCCTTCGGGGTGGATTAGTGGCGAACGGGTGAGTAACACGTGGGCAATCTGCCCTTCACTCTGGGACAAGCCCTGGAAACGGGGTCTAATACCGGATAACACCGGCTTCCGCATGGAAGCTGGTTGAAAGCTCCGGCGGTGAAGGATGAGCCCGCGGCCTATCAGCTTGTTGGTGGGGTAATGGCCCACCAAGGCGACGACGGGTAGCCGGCCTGAGAGGGCGACCGGCCACACTGGGACTGAGACACGGCCCAGACTCCTACGGGAGGCAGCAGTGGGGAATATTGCACAATGGGCGAAAGCCTGATGCAGCGACGCCGCGTGAGGGATGACGGCCTTCGGGTTGTAAACCTCTTTCAGCAGGGAAGAAGCGAAAGTGACGGTACCTGCAGAAGAAGCGCCGGCTAACTACGTGCCAGCAGCCGCGGTAATACGTAGGGCGCAAGCGTTGTCCGGAATTATTGGGCGTAAAGAGCTCGTAGGCGGCTTGTCACGTCGGGTGTGAAAGCCCGGGGCTTAACCCCGGGTCTGCATCCGATACGGGCAGGCTAGAGTGTGGTAGGGGAGATCGGAATTCCTGGTGTAGCGGTGAAATGCGCAGATATCAGGAGGAACACCGGTGGCGAAGGCGGATCTCTGGGCCATTACTGACGCTGAGGAGCGAAAGCGTGGGGAGCGAACAGGATTAGATACCCTGGTAGTCCACGCCGTAAACGTTGGGAACTAGGTGTTGGCGACATTCCACGTCGTCGGTGCCGCAGCTAACGCATTAAGTTCCCCGCCTGGGGAGTACGGCCGCAAGGCTAAAACTCAAAGGAATTGACGGGGGCCCGCACAAGCAGCGGAGCATGTGGCTTAATTCGACGCAACGCGAAGAACCTTACCAAGGCTTGACATATACCGGAAAGCATTAGAGATAGTGCCCCCCTTGTGGTCGGTATACAGGTGGTGCATGGCTGTCGTCAGCTCGTGTCGTGAGATGTTGGGTTAAGTCCCGCAACGAGCGCAACCCTTGTCCTGTGTTGCCAGCATGCCCTTCGGGGTGATGGGGACTCACAGGAGACCGCCGGGGTCAACTCGGAGGAAGGTGGGGACGACGTCAAGTCATCATGCCCCTTATGTCTTGGGCTGCACACGTGCTACAATGGCCGGTACAAAGAGCTGCGATGCCGCGAGGCGGAGCGAATCTCAAAAAGCCGGTCTCAGTTCGGATTGGGGTCTGCAACTCGACCCCATGAAGTCGGAGTTGCTAGTAATCGCAGATCAGCATTGCTGCGGTGAATACGTTCCCGGGCCTTGTACACACCGCCCGTCACGTCACGAAAGTCGGTAACACCCGAAGCCGGTGGCCCAACCCCTTGTGGGAGGGAGCTGTCGAAGGTGGGACTGGCGATTGGGACGAAGTCGTAACAAGGTAGCCGTACCGGAAGGTGCGGCTGGATCACCTCCTTTCTAAGGAGCACAGTACCGATTGCGAGCAAACGTCTCGCACGGTCAGCTCATGGGTGGAACGTTGATTAGTTGGCGTGAGTGACCTGATGGTTCTTCCAGTACTGCTTCGGCGTGGAACGGAGAACACGGAGGGTGGCTCGCGCTTGGCACGTTGTTGGGTATCTGAGGGTACGGCCGTAAGGTTTGTATCTTCGCGATGCCGGCCCCAGTGAACTCGCCACGTCGTGGTGGGGTGATGGGTGGCTGGTCGTTGCTTGAGAACTACACAGTGGACGCGAGCATCTGTGGCCAAGTTTTTAAGGGCGCACGGTGGATGCCTTGGCACCAGGAACCGATGAAGGACGTGGGAGGCCACGATAGTCCCCGGGGAGCCGTCAACCAGGCTTTGATCCGGGGGTTTCCGAATGGGGAAACCCGGCAGTCGTCATGGGCTGTCACCCATGCCTGAACACATAGGGCATGTGGAGGGAACGAGGGGAAGTGAAACATCTCAGTACCCTCAGGAAGAGAAAACAACCGTGATTCCGGGAGTAGTGGCGAGCGAAACCGGATGAGGCCAAACCGTATGCGTGTGATACCCGGCAGGGGTTGCGCATACGGGGTTGTGGGATCTCTCTTTCACAGTCTGCCGGCTGTGAGACGAGTCAGAAACCGTATGGATAGGCGAAGGACATGCGAAAGGTCCGGCGTAGAGGGTAAGACCCCCGTAGCTGAAATTCATACGGCTCGTTTGAGAGACACCCAAGTAGCACGGGGCCCGAGAAATCCCGTGTGAATCTGGCGGGACCACCCGCTAAGCCTAAATATTCCCTGGTGACCGATAGCGGATAGTACCGTGAGGGAATGGTGAAAAGTACCGCGGGAGCGGAGTGAAATAGTACCTGAAACCGTGTGCCTACAAGCCGTGGGAGCGTCGGATGGGAGCTTGCTTCCATCTCGTGACTGCGTGCCTTTTGAAGAATGAGCCTGCGAGTTTGCGGTGTGTTGCGAGGTTAACCCGTGTGGGGAAGCCGTAGCGAAAGCGAGTCCGAATAGGGCGATTCAGTAGCACGCTCAAGACCCGAAGCGGAGTGATCTAGCCATGGGCAGGTTGAAGCGGAGGTAAGACTTCGTGGAGGACCGAACCCACCAGGGTTGAAAACCTGGGGGATGACCTGTGGTTAGGGGTGAAAGGCCAATCAAACTCCGTGATAGCTGGTTCTCCCCGAAATGCATTTAGGTGCAGCGTCGTGTGTTTCTTGCCGGAGGTAGAGCACTGGATAGGCGATGGGCCCTACCGGGTTACTGACCTTAGCCAAACTCCGAATGCCGGTAAGTGAGAGCGCGGCAGTGAGACTGTGGGGGATAAGCTCCATGGTCGAGAGGGAAACAGCCCAGAGCATCGACTAAGGCCCCTAAGCGTACGCTAAGTGGGAAAGGATGTGGAGTCGCAGAGACAACCAGGAGGTTGGCTTAGAAGCAGCCACCCTTGAAAGAGTGCGTAATAGCTCACTGGTCAAGTGATTCCGCGCCGACAATGTAGCGGGGCTCAAGCGTACCGCCGAAGTCGTGTCATTGCAGTACATACCCCCAACGGGGACTGTGATGGGTAGGGGAGCGTCGTGTGCCGGGTGAAGCAGCCGCGGAAGCGAGTTGTGGACGGTTCACGAGTGAGAATGCAGGCATGAGTAGCGATACACACGTGAGAAACGTGTGCGCCGATTGACTAAGGGTTCCTGGGTCAAGCTGATCTGCCCAGGGTAAGTCGGGACCTAAGGCGAGGCCGACAGGCGTAGTCGATGGACAACCGGTTGATATTCCGGTACCCGCTTTGAAACGCCCAATATCGAGCCCATTAATGCTAAGGCCGTGAAGCCGCCCCGGAGCCTTCGGGCAAAGGGGAGTGGTGGAGCCGCTGACCCAAGGTGGTAGTAGGTAAGCGATGGGGTGACGCAGGAAGGTAGTCCAGCCCGGGCGGTGGTTGTCCCGGGGTAAGGGTGTAGGGCGCTGTCTAGGCAAATCCGGACAGCACATAGCCTGAGACCTGATGCCGAGCCGATTGTGGTGAAGTGGATGATCCTATGCTGTCGAGAAAAGCCTCTAGCGAGTTTCATGGCGGCCCGTACCCTAAACCGACTCAGGTGGTCAGGTAGAGAATACCGAGGCGTTCGGGTGAACTATGGTTAAGGAACTCGGCAAAATGCCCCCGTAACTTCGGGAGAAGGGGGGCCATCACTGGTGATCGGATTTACTCCGTGAGCTGGGGGTGGCCGCAGAGACCAGCGAGAAGCGACTGTTTACTAAAAACACAGGTCCGTGCGAAGCCGTAAGGCGATGTATACGGACTGACGCCTGCCCGGTGCTGGAACGTTAAGGGGACCGGTTAGCTCTGTTTCGACAGGGCGAAGCTGAGAACTTAAGCGCCAGTAAACGGCGGTGGTAACTATAACCATCCTAAGGTAGCGAAATTCCTTGTCGGGTAAGTTCCGACCTGCACGAATGGCGTAACGACTTCTCGACTGTCTCAACCATAGGCCCGGTGAAATTGCACTACGAGTAAAGATGCTCGTTTCGCGCAGCAGGACGGAAAGACCCCGGGACCTTTACTACAGTTTGATATTGGTGTTCGGTTCGGCTTGTGTAGGATAGGTGGGAGACTTTGAAGCCGTGACGCCAGTCATGGTGGAGTCGCCGTTGAAATACCACTCTGGTCGTGCTGGATGTCTAACCTCGGTCCGTGATCCGGATCAGGGACAGTGTCTGATGGGTAGTTTAACTGGGGCGGTTGCCTCCCAAAGGGTAACGGAGGCGCCCAAAGGTTCCCTCAGCCTGGTTGGCAATCAGGTGTTGAGTGTAAGTGCACAAGGGAGCTTGACTGTGAGACCGACGGGTCGAGCAGGGACGAAAGTCGGGACTAGTGATCCGGCGGTGGCTTGTGGAAGCGCCGTCGCTCAACGGATAAAAGGTACCCCGGGGATAACAGGCTGATCTTCCCCAAGAGTCCATATCGACGGGATGGTTTGGCACCTCGATGTCGGCTCGTCGCATCCTGGGGCTGGAGTCGGTCCCAAGGGTTGGGCTGTTCGCCCATTAAAGCGGTACGCGAGCTGGGTTTAGAACGTCGTGAGACAGTTCGGTCCCTATCCGCTGTGCGCGTAGGAATATTGAGAAGGGCTGTCCCTAGTACGAGAGGACCGGGACGGACGAACCTCTGGTGTGCCAGTTGTCCTGCCAAGGGCATGGCTGGTTGGCTACGTTCGGGAGGGATAACCGCTGAAAGCATCTAAGCGGGAAGCCTGCTTCGAGATGAGTATTCCCACCTCCTTGAGAGGGTAAGGCTCCCAGTAGACGACTGGGTTGATAGGCCGGATGTGGAAGCCCAGTAATGGGTGGAGCTGACCGGTACTAATAGGCCGAGGGCTTGTCCTCAGTTGCTCGCGTCCACTGTGTGGTTCCCGGGTTGCGAACAGTCGCACCGGTTGAACCAGTTTCACTTACTTAATTGAAAAGTGTGCTTGTTCGCTAGAACCCGATAGGGTTTCGGTGGTCATAGCGTTAGGGAAACGCCCGGTTACATTCCGAACCCGGAAGCTAAGCCTTTCAGCGCCGATGGTACTGCAGGGGGGACCCTGTGGGAGAGTAGGACGCCGCCGAACAATCTTTCAGGACCCTTGGTCCCAGCGTTCACGCTGGGACCAAGGGTCCTTTTGTTTTTCCTTAGAACTTTTCGAAGCGCGTCGGGGTGCCGACTGCGCGAGAATGACTGCAGTACCCGAAGACAGGAGTCACGTCGATGTCCACCAACTCTCCCGGCGATCGTCCGGAGCGCGAGCCGCGTCGTAGGGACGGTGGCGAGCGGGGCGGCTTCCGTGGGCCGCGTCGTGACGACAACCGTGGTGGCGGCTTCCGTCGTGACGACCGCCGCGATGACAACCGTGGTGGCGGCTTCCGCCGCGACGATCGTCCCCGCGACGACCGGCGTGACGATCGTCCCCGTGGCGACCGCCGTGATGACCGTCCCCCGTTCCGTCGCGATGACCGTCGTGACGACAACCGTGGTGGCGGCAGCGGCGGTGGCTTCCGCCGCGATGACAACCGTGGTGGCGGTTTCCGTCGCGACGACCGTCCGCGAGACGACCGGCGTGACGACCGCCGTGATGACCGTCCGTCGTTCCGTCGTGATGAGCGTCGTGACGAGCGGCCGGCCTTCCGTCGTGATGACCGGCGCGATGACAACCGTGGTGGCGGCTTCCGCCGGGACGACCGTCCCCGTGACGACCGGCGTGATGACCGTCCCCCGTTCCGTCGTGACGACCGTCGTGACGACAACCGTGGTGGCGGCAGCGGCGGTGGCTTCCGCCGCGATGACAACCGTGGTGGCGGCAGCGGCGGTGGCTTCCGCCGCGATGACAACCGTGGTGGCGGTTTCCGTCGCGACGACCGTCCGCGTGACGACCGGCGTGATGACCGTCCGTCGTTCCGTCGTGACGACCGTCGTGACGACAACCGTGGCGGCGGCTTCCGTCGTGATGACCGGCGCGATGACAACCGTGGTGGCGGCTTCCGCCGCGACGACCGGCGTGATGACCGTCCCCCGTTCCGTCGTGACGACCGTCGTGACGACAACCGTGGCGGCGGCTTCCGCCGCGACGACCGGCGTGATGAGCGGCCGGCCTTCCGTCGTGACGACCGGCGCGATGACCGGCGCGATGACAACCGTGGTGGCGGCTTCCGCCGCGACGACCGTCCCCGTGACGACCGGCGCGACGACCGCCGGGACGACCGTCCCCGTGGGCCCCGTCGTGACGACAGCCGCGGTGGCGGCGGCTACCGGGGCCGGGACGATCGGCGTGACGACAGCCGGGGTGGGTACCGCGGTCGGGACGACCGGGGTGGCTACGGGCGTCGGGACGACCGTGACCGTGACCGGCCGGACCGGGCGCCGATCAAGCGGCTGCCGATCCCGGACGACGTCACCGGTGACGAGATCGACCAGGACGTGCGCCAGGAGCTCATGAGCCTGCCCAAGGGCCTGGCCGAGGACGTCGCCCGCAACCTCGTCATGGTCGCCAACCTGATCGACGAGGACCCGGAGAAGGCGTACGCGTACTCCCGTATCGCCCTGCGTCTCGCGTCCCGTGTCGCCGCGGTCCGCGAGGCGGCCGGTTTCGCCGCGTACGCGACGCAGAAGTACTCCGAGGCGCTGGCCGAGTTCCGGGCCGCGCGGCGGATGACCGGTGGTGTCGAGCTGTGGCCCGTGATGGCCGACTGCGAGCGCGGCATGGGCCGGCCCGAGCGGGCGCTCGCCATGGCCGGTGAGCCCGAGGTGCAGAAGCTGGACAAGGCCGGGCAGGTCGAGATGCGGCTCGTCGCCGCCGGCGCCCGCCGGGACATGGGGCAGCTCGACGCGGCCATCGTGACCCTGCAGAGCCCCGAGCTCGCGTCCACCGCCGTCCACCCGTGGACCGCGCGCCTGCGGTACGCCTACGCCGACGCGCTGCTCGCGGCCGGGCGTGAGCCCGAGGCACGTGAGTGGTTCGCCAAGGCCCTCGAGTCGGACAAGGACGGGGCCACGGACGCGTCCGACCGGCTCGCCGAGCTGGACGGCGTCGAGTTCGTGGACGCCATCGACGAGCTGGAGTCCGAGGAGATCGACGAGACCGACGCCGTGGCCCAGGCGGACGACGTCGACGAGGACGACGAGTTCGACGACAAGGACTGACGTCGTGTGACAAAGGGCGGCACCCCTTCCCGGGGTGCCGCCCTTTGTCGTTTCCTCAGTCCAGCGCCAGGCTTCTGAGCACCAGGCCCGTCGCCGGCTTCGGCCCGAAGGACGTCGACTTGCGGGGCATGGTGACGCCTTGCCGGGCCAGGTCCCGTACGACTTCCTCCCGTACGGGATGCATGAGCACCGCCGTACCGCCACGGCGTTCGGCCTGGGCGACGGCCGCCTCGGTGTCGTGGATGTAGCTGATGTCCTCGGGGGCGTCCGGGATGTGCCAGACGTGGTCGAGGAGCGTGGAGTGCAGGACCGTGGCGTCCAGGGTGCGCCACGCCTCGGGGCGGTCGGTGCGGATCGTGCGGGCGAGGAGCTCAGGGGCGGGCCGGTCGACGAGGTGGAAGGCGCCGCCACCGGCCAGGAGGAAGGCGTTGCCCTCGGCCGCGGCGGACTCCAGGGACTCCAGGGCCGTCGGCAGCGCGCCCTCGAGCCGGCGGACGCGGAAGCCGTCACCGAGCGCCGCGAGCGCGTCCGCGACCGGGAGGCGGTTGAGGAGGCGGTGGATGGCGCGGACCCGGAGGGGGTAGCGGGCCGTGTCGATGAGGAGCACCAGGCCGTAGTTCCACGGGCTGGGCTGGGCGTGTTCCTCGCGGAGCCGGAGGTAGGTCGCCCAGCGGTGGTGGCCGTCGGCGATCAGCGCCTGGTGCTCGGCGAGGCCGGCGGAGACCTCCGCCAGTTCGGCGGGGTCCGTGACCGACCAGAGGCGGTGGCTGAAGCCGTCCTCCGTGGTCGTGGAGAGCAGGGGCTCGCGCTGGACGGTGCGCTCGATGACGTCCGCGGCCCCGTTGCCGTTGCCCCGGTAGGTGAGGAGGAGCGGCTCGAGGTTGGCGGCGGTGGTCCGCATCAGCGCGGCGCGGTCCTCGACGACGTGCGGCATCACGTCCTCGTGGGGGAGCACGATGCCCTCGGCCGGGGTGGAGAGTTCCAGCGCGCCGATGATGCCGCGCTGGAGGATGCCGTCACCGCTCTGTTCGTAGACGTACAGGGCGGGCTCGGGGTCCGGGGCGAGGACGCCGTCGGCGAGCCAGCGGTCGAGCGTGACGGCGGCCTTGCGGTGGCGGGTGCCGGCGGTGATGGCCTGCGGCAGGATCAGCCGGACGATGTTGTGGGGGTCGGCGGACTCGAGGTGGTGCAGTCCGTCGGGGCGTACGACGACGTCGTACGGCGGTGAGGTCACGGCGGCCAGGCTGCCGACCCGTTCGGGAACGTAGCGGAGTCCCCGGAACGGGACCAGGTGCAGACCGTCGTTGGCCGCAGGACCTCTGGTGTTCATTGCGTCATCGTAAGTGGGTGGTGGCAATGAGCGATGATCGGGGGAGCGGGGGAGTCTCGCGCGGTGATGTTCGCGGTGGTGTTCGCCGTGACGTGAGGGAGGACGAGGTCATGGGTGACGGCGGCCAGGGTCGACAGGGCAGGAATCGGCCGGGCGGCAGCGCGCGGGCGCTGAGCGAGGCGTACGACACGGCGCTGCTCGACCTGGACGGGGTGGTGTACGCGGGGGGCGAGGCGATTGCGCACGCGGTCGAGGCGCTGGGTACGGCGCGGGCCGGCGGGATGCATCTCGCCTACGTCACCAACAACGCGCTGCGCACCCCGGACGCGGTGGCCGCGCATCTGACCGAGCTGGGTGTCCCGGCGGAGGCGGGCGACGTCATCACGTCGGCGCAGGCGGTGGCGCGGCTGATCGCCGACGAAGTACCGGCCGGATCACCGGTGTTGGTGATCGGCGGGGAGGGGCTTCGGGTGGCGCTGCGGGAGCGTGGCCTGGAGCCGGTGGAGTCGGCGGACGTGGACGGCCTGGCGGCGGTGGTCCAGGGGAACGGTGGGCCGGAGCTGCCGTGGGGGCGGCTCGCGGAGGCGAGCTACGCCGTGGCGCGTGGGGTGCCGTGGTACGCGTCGAACACGGACCTGACGATTCCGGGGGCGCGGGGGATCGGGCCGGGGAACGGGGCGGCGGTGGAGGTCGTACGGATCGCCACGGGCGGCGTCGCGGAGCCGAAGGTGGCGGGGAAGCCGTTGCCTCCGATGCACCGGGAGACGGTGCTGCGGACCGGGGCGCAGCGGCCGCTGGTGGTCGGGGATCGGCTGGACACGGACATCGAAGGCGCGTTCAACGGGGGCGTGGACTCGCTGCTCGTGTTGACCGGGGTGACGAATGTGGCGCAGCTGCTCACGGCGGTGCCGGAGCACCGGCCGACGTATGTGGACGCGGATCTGCGCGGGTTGCTGGTGGGGCAGCCGGAAGTGGTGGAGGCCGGCGGGGACTTCGTGTGTGGGGGATGGACGGCGTCGGTGAGCGGGGGAGCGCTGGTGCTGGAGGCGGAGCGGGACGGGCTGGACGTGATGGACGGGGTGCGGGCGTTGTGCGGGGCGGCGTGGTCGGATGCGGGGGCTGGGGCGTGCGGGCTGGACGCGGGGAAGGCGTTGGAGCGGTTGGGGTGGTGACGGTGGGGTGATTCCCCCACCCCGCCCCTTCCCGAAACTCTGACGAGAGCCGGGGCTCCGCACCCGCGCCCCCGGGGCGGCAGCTTCGCGCCGCGGGTGGGGCGTCGGGCGGCCTCGGGGCCGTTCGGCCCGGCAGCTTCGCGCCGGGCGGGTTCGGGTCCGCAGCTCGTGCCGAGGGCGGGGACGCCCCGTCGGCCCGGAGGCGCGACGGTCTGTTCGCGGGCCGGCGGGGGCCTTGGGGCGGATGATGCGCAGGGAGACGAGGCCCGCAGGTCGGAGGGGTGGGGAGGGTAGGCTAACCTAACTCCGTGTTGGTCGAGAGTCCCTCCCGAGCGAGCGCGGAGTCGACCGGCCCTGTCCAGACGCCGACGCGCCGGCACTCCGTGCGCGCCGTCGGGTTGGTCGTGGCCGTCGGAGTCCTGCTGCTGGTCTGTGTCCTGAGCATCATGATCGGCGCCAAACCGATGCCGCTCGGCGATGTGTGGCACGGGCTGTTCCAGAACAGCGGTGTCGGAAACGACGTCATCATCCATGACGTACGCGTCCCGCGCACCCTCCTCGGACTGCTCGTCGGCGTCGCGCTCGGCCTCTCCGGCGCCGTCATGCAGGGCCTCACCCGCAACCCGCTCGCCGAGCCCGGGCTGCTCGGTGTCAACGCCGGTGCCGCCGCGGCCGTCGTCTCCGCGATCGCGTTCCTCGGGGTCACCGACGTCAGCGACTACGTCTGGTTCGCGTTCCTCGGCGCCGCCGTCGTCTCCGTAGTCGTGTACGTCCTCGGCGGCAGCCGCAGCTCCACCCCCGTGCGCCTCGCGCTCGCCGGAACCGCCGCCACCGCCGCGCTGTACGGCTACGTCAACGCCGTACAGCTGCTGAACTCCGCCGCCCTGGACCGGCTCCGCTTCTGGACCGTCGGCTCGCTCGCCTCCGCCGACATGGAGACGGTGCGCCGCGTCGCCCCGTTCATCCTCGTCGGTGTGGTCCTCGCCCTGCTCATCTCCCGGCCCCTCAACGCCATGGAGATGGGCGACGACACCGCCCGCGCCCTCGGTGCCGACCTCAACCGCACCCGCGTCCTCGCGATGGTGGCGGTCACCCTGATGTGCGGCGCCGCGACCGCCGCCTGCGGGCCCATCGTGTTCCTCGGGCTGATGGTCCCGTACCTCGTACGCGCCATCACCGGGCCCGACATGCGGTGGATCCTCCCGTACGCCGCCGTCCTCTCGCCCGCCCTGCTCCTCGGCTCCGACGTGATCGGGCGGCTCGTCGCCCGGCCCTCCGAGCTCCAGGTCGGCATCGTCACCGCGCTCGTCGGCGGACCCGTCTTCATCCACCTCGTACGCCGCAAGAGGATGGCCCAGCTGTGACCACCAAGTCGATACGGACCGGTGGCGGGCTCTCCGTACGGTACGAGCCGCGCGCCGCGCTCTCCGTGCTCGCGCTGCTCGTCCTCACCCTCGCCGGCGGCGTCGTCCTCATCGGCAGCGGAGACTTCCCCATCGCCCCCGGCGACGTCGTCGCCACCCTCCTCGGCGACGGCACCACCGTCCAGGAGTTCGTCGTCCAGGACCTGCGGCTGCCGCGCGTGCTCGTCGCCGTGTTCGTCGGCGCCGCGCTCGGCATCGGCGGCGCCGTCTTCCAGTCCATCTCCCGCAACCCGCTCGGCAGCCCCGACGTCATCGGCTTCGGCCAGGGCGCCTCCGTCGGCGCGCTGCTCGTCATCGTGCTCTTCCAGGGCAGCGCGGGCGCCACCGCCGCCGGAGCCGTCATCGGCGCCCTGGTCACCGGCGTCACGATCTATCTGCTCGCCTGGAAGCGCGGCGTCCACGGCTACCGCCTCGTCCTCGTCGGCATCGGCGCGGCCGCCATGCTCACCGCCGTCATCCACTACCTCATCACCAAGGCCAACCTGGTCGACGCCACCCGCGCCACGGTCTGGATGACCGGTTCGCTGGACGGGCGCGACTGGGCCCAGTTCTGGCCCCTGTTCGCCGTCAGCTGTGTGCTCGTACCGCTGGTCCTGGGGCACGGACGGGCGCTGCGGATGCTGGAGATGGGCGACGACGCCGCGTACGCCCTCGGCGTGAAGGTCGAGCGGACCCGCATCGTGCTGATGGGCTCCGCCGTGCTCCTCGTCGCCGTCGCGACCGCCGCCGCGGGACCCATCGTCTTCGTCTCGCTCAGCGCGCCCCAGCTGGCCCGCCGGCTGACCCGCTCGCCCGGGCCGAACCTCGCCGCCTCCGCCCTCATGGGCTCCGCGCTGCTGCTGGTCGCCGACTGGACCGCGACCAACGCCTTCGGCGACCGGCAGCTGCCCGTCGGCGTCATCACCGGTGTGCTCGGCGGCTGCTATCTGCTGTGGCTGCTCGTCACCGAGCGCAAGGCGGGACGGATATGAACGAGAAGAACCTCAGGAGCACCTCCATGGACGGTCAGACCCAGACCCAGACCCGGACTCAGCCCCAGACCCAGCCACAGCGGCTCAGCGCGGAGTCGGTCACCCTCGCCTACGACCAGCGGATCATCGCCCGCGATCTGTCCGTCGCGATCCCCGACAACTCCTTCACGGTCATCGTCGGCCCCAACGCCTGCGGCAAGTCGACGCTCCTGCGCGCCCTGTCCCGGATGCTCAAGCCCTCCCAGGGGCGCGTGCTCCTCGACGGGCAGACCATCCACACCATGCCCGCCAAGAAGGTCGCCAAGACCCTCGGCCTGCTGCCCCAGTCCTCCATCGCCCCCGACGGCATCACGGTCGCCGACCTGGTGGCCCGCGGCCGCTATCCGCACCAGGGGCTGCTGCGCCAGTGGTCCCCGGAGGACGAGCGGATCGTCCAGGAGTCGATGGCGGCGACCGGTGTCGCCGAGCTGGGTGAGCGGTACGTCGACGAGCTCTCCGGCGGCCAGCGCCAGCGCGTGTGGATCGCCATGGCACTCGCCCAGCAGACGCCGCTGCTCCTGCTCGACGAGCCGACGACCTTCCTCGACATCCAGCACCAGATCGACGTCCTCGACCTGTGCGCGGAGCTGCACGAGACCCAGGGCCGCACCCTGGTCGCCGTCCTGCACGACCTCAACCACGCCGCCCGGTACGCCACCCACCTCATCGCCGTCCGCGGCGGCGAGGTCGTCGCGGAGGGTCCGCCGGCCGAGGTCGTGACGGCCGAGCTGGTCGAGCGGGTCTTCGGGCTGCGCTGCCAGGTCATCGACGACCCGCAGACGGGGACGCCGCTGGTCGTCCCGGCGGGGCGTCAGGCCCGTGCGACCCGCAGGTCCGCGACGCAGGAGCAGAACCGGAAGGCGCAGGAGCAGGAGTCCTCGCAGGAGCCCGCGCTGCGGAAGTGAGACCGAGACGCGCCGGGCCCGCGGGCCGAGCCGCGCTAGCGACCCGACCTACAGCAGCTTCCGCAGGCGCATCAGGTCGCGGATGCCGGCCTCCAGCCGGACCCGGCCCGCCGCCCAGGCGCGGGCGAAGTTCAGCTGCCCTTCGACCATGGCCACCAGGTCGTCACCGGCCATCGACAGCCGGATCTGGGCCTTGGTGCCCGGCCGGCCCGGGACCGTGTCATGGAGCTCGATCCGGCCGTCCGCGAGACGGCCCATGAACGTGACGTCGAGGTCCGTGATGTGGCAGCTCAGGGTGCGGTCGAGCGCGACCGCGTCGCGCACCTCACCGTCCGCACGCAGCAGGTTGTCCGAAAGTCTCTCGAGTGCGCCGCGGCACTCCGTGATCGTCGCCATCGCCGTCGACCGTACCCCAGGGCTTCGCGGTAGCGTCAGGGCATGAGCGACGACGCAACGGATCACACGCCGGACCCGGGGCCCGGGGAAGAACCGGGCGCCGCCGAGAGCACCGCGTACGAGCCCGTCGCCCCCGCGGCCCTCGGTGTCGAGCGCACCCCCACCGGGCGTCCCGCGGTGGACGCCCTCCTGGAGCGTCTCGGCGACGCCGACCACCTCCCGGCGGACGGACACCTTGAGGTGTACGAGGATGTACACCGTGGGCTGCGCGACGAGCTGACCTCGCTCGACGCTGTATGCCCCGGACCGACCCCCGCAGACAACCCGTACAACCCCAGGAGCTGACCCAACGTGGCAGGAGTGGCACGCCGCCGTCTGGACGCCGAGCTGGTACGCCGCAAGCTCGCCCGCTCGCGCGAGCACGCCAGCCAGCTGATCGCCGCCGGGCGGGTGACCGTCGGCAAGACGGTCGCGACCAAGCCCGCCACCCAGGTCGAGACCGCCGCGGCCATCGTCGTCGCCCAGGACGACGCCGACCCGGACTACGTCTCCCGCGGCGGCCACAAGCTCGCCGGTGCCTTCGCCGCCTTCGTACCGCAGGGGCTGAAGGTCGAAGGCCGGCGCGCCCTCGACGCGGGCGCGTCGACCGGCGGCTTCACGGACGTCCTGCTGCGCGCGGGCGCCGCGCACGTCGTCGCCGTCGACGTCGGTTACGGACAGCTCGCCTGGTCCCTGCAGAGCGACGACCGCGTCACCGTGAAGGACCGGACGAACGTACGCGAGTTGACGCTCGACGCGATCGACGGCACGCCCGTCGACCTCGTCGTCGGCGACCTCTCCTTCATCCCGCTCGGCCTCGTGCTGCCCGCCCTGGTGCGCTGCACCGCCCCCGACGCGGATCTGGTGCTGATGGTCAAGCCGCAGTTCGAGGTGGGCAAGGAGCGGCTCGGTACGGGGGGTGTGGTGCGCAGCACGGAGCTGCGGGCCGACGCGGTGAAGAACGTGGCGCGGCAGGCCGGCGAGCTCGGGCTCGGGGTCCTGGGCGTGACCGCGAGCCCGCTGCCCGGACCCTCCGGCAACGTCGAGTACTTTCTGTGGCTGCGGGCAGGGGCGCCCGCGCTGGATCCGGCGGATGTCGACCGCGCCGTGGCGGAGGGACCTCGTTGAGCTCAACGACAGCAGCACCGCGCACTGTTTTCCTGCTCGCGCACACCGGCCGGCCGGCCGCGGTGCGCAGCGCCGAACTCGTCGTCCTGGGGCTGTTGCGGAGCGGGATCGGGGTGCGAGTCCTGGAGGCGGAGGCGGCCGACCTGCCGCTGCCGCCGTCCGTGGAGACCGTGCCGGAGGCCTGCTCCGACGCGCTCGAGGGCTGTGAGCTGCTGGTCGTCCTCGGCGGCGACGGGACGCTGCTGCGCGGCTCGGAGTTCTCGCGGGCGTCGGGCGTGCCGATGCTCGGCGTCAACCTGGGCCGGGTCGGCTTCCTCGCGGAGGCCGAGCGGGACGACCTCGACAAGGTCGTCGACCGGGTGGTCACGCGCGCGTACGAGGTCGAGGAGCGGATGACCCTCGACGTCGTCGTGTACGAGAACGGTGACGTGCTGCACCGGGACTGGGCGCTCAACGAGGCGGCCGTGCAGAAGGTCTCCCCGGAGCGGATGCTGGAGGTCGTGCTCGCGATCGACGGCCGGCCGGTCACCGGGTTCGGTTGCGACGGGGTGATCTGCGCGACCCCGACGGGCTCGACGGCGTACGCCTTCTCCGCCGGCGGGCCGGTGATCTGGCCCGAGGTCGAGGCGCTCCTCATGGTTCCGATCGGGGCGCACGCGCTGTTCGCCAAGCCGCTGGTGACCACGCCGGAGTCGGTGCTCGCGGTGGAGGTGGAGCCGCACACGCCGAACGGGGTGCTGTGGTGCGACGGGCGGCGCACGGTGGAACTCCCCGCGGGCGCACGGGTCGAGGTCCGGCGCGGTGAGGTGCCGGTACGGCTGGCCCGCCTGCACCACGCCTCGTTCACGGACCGGCTGGTGGCGAAGTTCGCGCTGCCGGTGTCGGGCTGGCGGGGCGCGCCGCACTAGTCGGTACGGGCGGGGCCGCGGTGGTTGTTCGCACGGGCCGGGGTGGCCGTTCCCCGCGGGCCTGGGGTTCGGCCGTTTCCACTGGCCCGGGCCCGCTGCCCGGGCCCGCTGCCCGGGGAGCCCGGGGCGGCTCAGGGGTGCCCACCCCCACGGGTGACAGCCGCGTTCCCGACCTGCGAGTTCGTCCCGTTCCGGCAGGGGCCGTCGCACAGCCGGGCCTCGACCTCGTAAGGTCTTCCCCGTGTTGGAGGAGATGCGGATACGGTCGCTCGGGGTCATCGACGACGCTGTTGTCGAGCTGTCGCCCGGTTTCACCGCGGTGACGGGCGAGACCGGTGCGGGCAAGACCATGGTCGTGACCAGCCTGGGGCTGCTGCTCGGCGGGCGCGCCGACCCTGCCCTGGTGCGGATCGGCGCGGGCTCGGCCGTCGTCGAGGGGCGGATCACCCTGCCCGAGGGCGGGAACGTCGCCGCACGGGCCGAGGAGGCGGGCGCCGAGCTCGACGACGGTGTGCTGCTCGTCAGCCGGACCATCTCGGCCGAGGGGCGCTCGCGCGCCCATCTCGGCGGGCGTTCCGTGCCCGTCGGCCTGCTCTCCGAGCTCGCCGACGAACTCGTCGCCGTGCACGGCCAGACCGACCAGCAGGGCCTGCTCAAGCCGGCCCGGCAGCGCGGGGCCCTGGACCGGTACGCGGGCGAGGCCGTCGCCGTACCGCTGGCCGCGTACGGGGAGGCGTACCGCCGGCTGCGGGCCGTCGTCGCCGAGCTGGAAGAGATCACCACACGCGCGCGTGAACGGGCCCAGGAGGCCGATCTGCTGCGCTTCGGGCTCGGTGAGATCGAGGCCGTCGAGCCGCGGGCCGGAGAAGACGTCGAGCTGGCCGCGGAGGCGGAGCGGCTCGGGCATGCCGAGGCCCTCGCCTCCGCCGCCGCCCTGGCGCACGGCGCGCTCGCCGGTCAGCCCGAGGACCCGGAGGCCGTCGACGCGACGACCCTGGTCGCGGGTGCGGGGCGCGCCCTGGAAGCCGTACGCCTCCACGATCCGGCGCTCGCCGCGCTCGCGGACCGGATGGGGGAGATCTCCATCCTGCTCGCCGATGTGGCCGGGGAGCTCGCCGGATACGCCGACAACCTGGACGCCGATCCGCGGCGGCTCGCGGCCGTCGAGGAGCGGCGTGCGGCGCTGACCCAGCTCACCCGGAAGTACGGCGAGGACGTCTCCGCCGTCCTCGCGTGGGCGCAGGAGAGCGCGGCCCGTCTCACCGAGCTGGAGGGCGACGACGACCGCATCGGCGCGCTGACGGCCGAGCGGGACGCGCTGCGGGCCGAACTGTCGGTGCTCGCGCAGGCGCTCACCGACGCCCGTACGGAGGCCGCGGCCCGGTTCGCCGACGCCGTCACCGCCGAACTGGCCTCGCTCGCCATGCCCCACGCGCGCGTGTGCTTCGACATCCGGCAGACCGAGGACCCCGAGGGCGTCGAGGTAGGCGGCCGCCGGGTCGCCTACTCGCCGTCCGGCGCCGACGAGGTCGAGCTGCTCCTCGCCCCGCACCCGGGCGCCCCGCCGCGACCGATCGCGAAGGGCGCGTCCGGTGGTGAGCTGTCGCGGGTGATGCTCGCGGTCGAGGTCGTCTTCGCCGGTACGGATCCGGTGCCGACGTATCTCTTCGACGAGGTCGACGCGGGCGTCGGCGGCAAGGCGGCGGTGGAGATCGGCCGCCGGCTCGCCAAGCTCGCCAAGTCGGCCCAGGTCGTCGTGGTCACCCACCTGCCGCAGGTCGCGGCCTTCGCCGACCGGCAGTTGCTGGTGGAGAAGACCAACGACGGGTCCGTGACCCGCTCGGGCGTCATCGTTCTGGAGGGTGAGGACCGGGTCCGCGAGCTGTCGCGGATGCTGGCCGGCCAGGAGGACTCGGAGACGGCGCGCGCGCACGCGGAGGAACTGCTGGCGACGGCGCGGGCGGACGGCTGAGCGGCCGGCCGGCGGCCGGCCCCCTGGCCTAGGCTGGGCGCATGATCGGGAAACCGGGCAGGGTGGGGGCGTTCGTCGTGGCCGCGGGCGTGAGCCGGGCCGTGTACGCCGGGCTGCGGCGACGGGACGACGAACGGTGGCGGCGCGAGAACCGTGCCGGGCGGAGCGTCGATCTGTACGCCGGTCCCGCGACCGCCCTCGGAGCGGGCGCGGCCCTGGGGGCCGTCGGGAACGGACCGGCGGCCTTCGCCGTCCTCGCCGCCGGTGCCTGCGGGGCGTACGACGACGTGAAGGGCGACGACCGCAGGGGCTTCCGGGCGCACCTCGGGGCCCTGCGGCACGGCGAGGTCACCAGCGGGGCCGTGAAGCTCCTGGGGATCGGCGCGGCCGGGCTCGTGGCCGGGGCGCTGCTCAAGGAGCGGCCCGTCGACAAGGTCCTGGCGGGCGTGGTGATCGCGGGGACCGCGCACCTCGTCAACCTCGTGGATGTGGCCCCCGGGCGGGCCGTGCTGACCGTGCTCGGGCTCGGTGCGCCGGGACTGCTGCGCGGGACGCTCGCCGCCGCGCCGATGGGCGCCGCGGCCGCCGTCCTCGCCGAGGACCTCGGTGAGCGCACGATGCTCGGAGACACGGGCGCGCACGCGCTCGGCGCGGCCGTCGGGAGCGCGATCGCCGCCGGGAACGGGCGGGTCGGACTCGCCGTCCACGCGGCCGGGCTCGTCGCCGCGGCGGCGTACGGAGACCATGTCAGCACCCTCGCGCGCTCACCCATGTGAGTGATACCGACCGGCGGGTTGAGGCTTCGGACAAGGGAACGACGCGGCTTCGGTGCCGGAACGTGCGTACGGGCTGGCATCCTTGGGCGCGTGACACAGCTCCGTACGGTCCAAGTGCTGGGCGGCGGCAGCGCGGGCAGCAGCGCTCACGTCAGATCACTTGCCTCGGGGCTGGTGGCGAGGGGCGTGCGGGTGACCGTGTGCGCCCCTCCCGAACTCGACCGCGCCTACGACTTCATCGGCGCCGGCGCGCGCTTCGTGCCCGTCCCGCGCCGCAACGACCCCGCGACGGTCGCGGCGCTGCGCAACGCCTGCATCGGCGCGGACGTCGTGCACGCGCACGGCCTGCACGCCTCGGTGCGGGCGACGCTCGCGCTGTCGGGCGGGGTACGGGCGCCGGTGCCTTCGCTGGTGACGACGTGGCACACCCGGAACCATGTGGACGGGGCGCGGGGCGGGCTGCTGCGGCTTCTCGAGCGCAGGACGGTGCGGGCGGCGACCGTCGTCCTCGGCACGTCCTCGGAGCTCGTCGACCGGGCGCGGCGGCGGGGGGCGCGGGACGCGCGGCTCGCGCCGGTGACGGTGCCCGCGTCACGGGCGCCGGTCTGTCTGCACGACGGGAAGGCGCGGGCGGAACTGGGGGCGGTGGACCGGCCGTTGCTGATGGCGGTCGGCGCGCTGGTGCCGGAGCGCGGGTACGGGATGCTGCTGGACGCGGCGCGGCTGTGGCGGGACCTCGACCCGCAGCCGCTGCTGGTGATCGCGGGGGAGGGGCGCGAACGGGCGGCGCTGCAGCGGCGGATCGAGGCGGAGGGGCTGGCGGTCCGGCTGATCGGCCGCCGTGACGACGTGGCGGAGCTGCTGGCGGCGGCGGACGTGGCGGTCCTCCCGTCGCGCTGGGAGGCCCGCTCCCTGCTGGCGCAGGAGGCCCTGCGACTCGGCGTGCCGCTGGTGGCGACGGCGGTGGGCGGGGTGCCGGAACTGGTCGGTGACGCGGCGGAGTTGGTGCCGTGGGGCGACGCGGAGGCGCTGGCGGGCGCGGTGGCGGGCCTCCTGTCGGACACGGACCGCCGCATGGACCTGGCGGCGGCGGGCCGCGTCCAGGCGGGCACGTGGCCGACGGAGGACGAGACGATCGCGCACGTGCTGAGCGTGTACGACGAGCTCTCGGGCCGCCGGTGACGCGTGGGTGGGGTGGGGCGGGAATTCCCCCACCCCGCCCCTCCCCGAAACCCTGACGGGACCGGGGGCTTTCGCCCCGAAGCCCCGCCCTGCGGCGGCTTCGCGCCGTCGGGGAGGGCATGGCGACTCCCGTTGTGGGCGCAACGGACGGCGCCCTGGCGGGCGCGTCCAATCACGGGGGCCCGGTGACCACGCGGGCGTGGCCCGGCGTGGGCGCCGAATCCTGGGGGCCGGTCGCCGTGAGGGGTTACGTCGTGTGCCTTCGGGCCCGTAGGGCCAGGGACAGGGCCAGGACCGTCTGTGGGTCGTCCAGGTCCGTGCCGAGGAGTTCGGAGATGCGGGCCAGGCGGTTGTAGAGCGTCTGGCGGTTCAGGTGGAGTTCCCTCGCCGTCTCCGCCTTGCGGCCCGCGTGCGCCAGGTACGTCTCCAGCGTCGGGAGCAGTGGTGGGCGCGAGGTCTGGTCGTGGTCGCGGAGGGGGCCGATCGCGCGGTCCACGAAGGCCGCCAGGTCCGGGTGTTCCCGTAGGCGCCACAGCAGCAGGTCGATGTCCAGGCGCCGGGCGTCGTACCAGGGGCGGTCCGAGAGGCCCTGGGCCGCCGTCGCCGTCTCCCCCGCATGGCGCAGGGACGCCGACGCCGCCGCCCAGCCGCCCGCGACGCCCACCACGACCACCGGCGGGTGCGCGCCCGCGCTCCCCCGGGCTCCGCCCGGGGGTGCCCCCATGAGGCCCGCCCGCTCCACGCCCGCGCGCAGCGCCGCCGCGACCCGGTCCGCCACCGCCGTACGCTCCGACTCCGACCGCAGGCCGAGCAGCAGCGGCACCCGCCCCTCCACCGGGCGGACGCCCAGCAGCACCGGGACTCCCACGGAGGAGAGTTCCTCCAGGACCGCCCGGGCGAGCAGCGCCCAGTTGCCCGAGGGGGCCAGTTCCGAGGCCAGTCGCATGACGACCGGCAGCAGCGGGCCGTCGCCCGGCTTGAAGCCGAGCACCCGCGCCTGCGCCGGAGCGTCCTCCGCCGTGATCCGGCCCTCCGCCAGGTCCGTCAGGAAGTCGCCCCTGCCGCGCGCCGCCAGCTCCTCCTCCTGGCGCGCCTGCATCAGGACGACCGCCAGGATCCCCGCCGCCCGCTCCGCCGCCATCCGGTGCACCAGGGAGAGAGGGGCCGAGACGGACAGCAGCACCAGGCGGGCGCGGACCGAGGCCGCCCCCTTCCCCGTACCCGGACCACCGCCCGGCACGTCCACCAGCACCGACCCCGTCGGCGGCCCCGACTCCCGTGCCGCCCGCTGTCCCCGTAGCCCGTCCCACACCTGCAGCGGGTCCGCCGGAGCCGACTCCGTACCCGCCGCGTACAGCAGCTGGCCGTCCGCCGTCTCCAGGAAGACCGGGTTCGCGGTGAAGTCGGCCAGGATCCGCAGCACCTGCGGCACCCCGCCCCCGCCGAGCAGCGCCTCCGTGCACCTGCGGTGCACCTCCTCCGCCTGCCGGAGAAGCGCGTAGTGGCCGTTGACGATCTCGGTGTGGATCTCCTCCGTCACGGCGACGAAGGGGACCTCGCGATGCAGCTGCACCAGCGGCAGGCCCGCGGCCCGCGCCGTGTCCACGATCGTCGCCGGCAGCCGCGAGAAACGCGGGCCCAGCTCCACCACCAGCGCCGCGATGCCCCGGTCCGCGAGCCGCCGTACGAACGCGCGCTGCTCCGCCGGGCGCGTACCCAGACCCAGCCCCGTCGTGAGCAGCAGCTCGCCGCCCTTGAGCAGGGACGCGATGTTCGGGACCTCGCCCGCGTGCACCCATCGCACGGTGCGGTTCAGCCGCTCCGCCCCGGCGACGACCTCGGGGAGCCCGCTGCGGAGTCCGGGCAGCTCCAGCGCCCGCTGCACGGTGATCCCGCCCTGACTGTCCATGGGCCCGGACGCTACCCGCGTCCATGTTCCGGCGACATCACCCGACCGTTACAAGTGGTCGCTCTGCCCGACAACTCGTCGCCCCAATAGGCCAATTGTGCGACCGCCTGTCGATTGTGGCGTACATCACCCCAGAGGATGCTCTCCCGGCATGGCAGAGAACTCCACCCCTGAGGTGCACCGCCTCAAAGCGAACTCGGTCGGTCTCGTCGGCGTCGTCTTCATGGCCGTCGCGACCGCCGCCCCCATCACGGCGATGACCGGCAACCTCCCCATCGCGGTCGGCTTCGGAAACGGCACCGGCGCGCCCGCCGGCTATCTCTTCGCGACGGTCGTCCTGACCGTCTTCTCGGTCGGCTATGTCGCCATGGCCAAGCGGATCACCGCCGCCGGCGCCTTCTACGGCTACATCTCGCACGGCCTGGGCCGGATCGCCGGCATGGCCTCCGGCATGCTCGCCGTCCTCGCCTACATCGTCTTCGAGGCCTCGATCGTCGGCGTCTTCGCGTACTTCACCAAGACGACGGTCGCCGACCAGCTCGGTGTGGACCTGCCGTGGATCGTGTACGCGGCGGCGATGCTCGCCGTGACCGCCGTCCTCGCGTACTTCGACATCAACCTCACCGCCAAGGCGCTCGGCGTGATGCTCGTCGCCGAGATCGCGGTCCTCTTCGCCGTCGCCACCGCCGTACTGATCGCCGGCGGCGGCCCCGAAGGGATCCCGGTCGAGCCCCTCAACCCCAAGAACGCCTTCACCGGCGCCTCCGCCGGCCTCGGCCTCTTCTTCGCCTTCTGGTCCTGGGTCGGCTTCGAGTCGACCGCGATGTACGGCGAGGAGTCCCGGGACCCCAAGCGCGTCATCCCCCGCGCCACGCTGATCTCCGTCATCGGCGTCGGCCTCTTCTACATCTACGTCTCCTGGATGACGATCGCCGGCAACGGGCTCGCGGGGTCGGTCGAGCTGTCGTCCTCCGCCAACCCCCTCGACCTGTTCTTCGCGCCCACCCGGTCCTTCATCGGCGCCTGGGCAGTCGACGCCTTCCAGTGGCTGCTGCTCACCGGCTCCTTCGCCTGCGGGATGGCCTTCCACCAGTGCGCCTCCCGCTATCTGTACGCGATCGGCCGCGAGGGCTTCCTCCACCCGGCGCTCGGCCGCACGCACGCCAAGCACGGCTCCCCGTACATCGCCTCCTTCGTCCAGAGCACGATCGCCGTCGTTCTCGTCGGTGCCTTCTGGCTCACCGGCCAGGACCCGTACAGCCACCTCTACACCCTGCTCGCCATCCTCGGCACGATGTCGATCCTGATCGTCCAGACGCTCTGCTCCTTCGCCGTCATCGGCTACTTCCGCAAGAACCACCCCGAGGACCGGCACTGGTTCAAGACCCTCACCGCGCCGCTGCTCGGCGGCATCGGGATGACCGCCGTGGTCGTGCTGCTGATCATGAACATGGAGACCGCGGCGGGACTCGCCGCCGACTCGCTCCTCTTCAAGGCGATCCCCTGGATCGTCGGAGTGGTCTTCTTCGGCGGCCTCGGACTCGGCTTCCACCTCAAGGTCCGGCGGCCCGAGCGGTACGAGATCATCGGCCGGATCGTCCTGGAGGACGCGATCGAGCGCGACGACGACGAGCAGGCCGCCCCCGTCCCCACCGCCGTACCGCAGAGCTGAACCCTCACCCTTCCAGGAGCGCCCCATGGCACGCACCAACCCGATGCACCTCCTGAACCGACTCGCCGCCGAGCACGCCGACGCCCGACGGCTGAACCTTCCCGTCGATGAGTTGCGAGCGATGAGGTCCGACGCGGTCGGGCGCCGTTCCCTCCTCAAGTACGCCGCCGCGGCGGGGATCGCCGTCTCCGCGGGCACGGTCGCCTCCCGGCCCGCCGTGGCGCGCGCGGTGACGCCGGCCCGCGTCGCGGTCGTCGGCGCCGGCATCTCCGGCCTCACCGCCGCCCTCACCCTCCAGGACGCGGGCGTGTCCCCGACCCTCTACGAGGCCAACCCCTCCCGCGTCGGCGGCCGCATGTGGACCCAGCGCGACCACTGGGCGTACGGACAGACCTCCGAGATCGGCGGCGAGCTGATCGACACCAGCCACAAGAAGATCCTGCAGCTCTGCCGCCGCTTCGATCTCCCGGTGGAGGACTTCCTCGGAGGCGGGCCCAACGGCGCCGAAGGTGTCCTCTGGTTCAACGGCACGTACTACCCACGCCACCAGGCCGACGAGGACTTCAAGGCGGTCTACCAGGCGCTGCGCCGCGATCTGTCCGAGGCGGGCGAGGTGTTCTGGAACCAGACCACGCCCACCGGCACCGCACTCGACAACATGTCGATCCACGAATGGATCGAGTCGAGGGTCCCCGGCGGCCACTCCTCGCCGCTCGGCCGCTTCATCGACGTCGCCTACAACGTCGAGTACGGCGCCGACACCACCGAACAGTCCTCGCTCGCCCTCGTCCTGCTCATGGGCTACCAGACCAATCCGGGGCACTTCAACATCTGGGGCCTGTCCAACGAGCGTTACCACATCACCGGCGGCAACGACCGGCTCCCGAACGCCATCGCGGGCGCCCTCGCCCCCGGCACCCTGCGCCAGGGCTGGTCGCTCACCGCCGTACGCGCCAACGCCGACGGCACCCAGACCCTGACCTTCACCGAGGCCGGCGCCACCCGGACCGTCACCGCCGACCACACGATCCTGTGCGTCCCGCTGCCGATCCTGAAGCAACTCGACCTCACCCGGGCCGGGTTCGACCCGCTGATGACCAACCTGCTGCGGGACGCGCGGATGGGCTACTGCACCAAGCTCAACATGCAGTTCGGCACCCGCCCGTGGCGCGGCACCGGCGCCTGGCCCGGTGTCTCGGCCGGTGACTGCTTCACCGACACCGAGGTCCAGCAGACCTGGGACACCACCAAGATCCAGGGCGGCACGGGAGGCATCCTCATCCAGTACGGAGGCGGCACCCTCGCCAAGTCCCTGACCCCGGCAGGGCCGTTCTCCACCGAGTCCGACCCGTACGTACGGGCCCTGGTCACCCGCTACCTCGGCGGCATCGACGCCTTCTTCCCCGGCACCTCGAAGGCGTACACCGGCCGTGCCCAGCTCTCCGCCTGGCACCGCGACCCGTACACGCTCGGCGCGTACTCCTGCTGGCCGGTCGGCTATCTGCACCGGTACGCGGGGTACGAGGGCACCGCCCAGGGCAATGTCCACATCGGCGGCGAGCACTGCAGCTACGACTTCCAGGGCTTCATGGAAGGCGGCGCCACCGAGGGCGAGCGGGCCGCGCGGGAGGTGATCGCGGCCCTGAGGTGAGTCAGCGGGCCGGTGTGATGTTGTGGTTGAAGCGGAAGACGTTGTCGGGGTCGTACGCGGCCTTGACGGCGGCGAGCCGGCGGTAGTTCTCGGCGCCGAAGCCGGCCACCACCCGCTCCTCGCCCTCCGAGCCGATGAAGTTGAGGTACACGGCTCCGGTGGACCACGGCCTCACATCGGCCCGCACGTCCCGCACCCACTGGACCGTCCGCTCGTCGTCGGCCGGGTCCTCCCAGGTGGCGAAGGGGTGGACGGCCCAGGGCGCGGAGCGCCACGGGATCGGATGCTCGGCCGGCCCGGCCGCCACCGCGCCGCCCATCAGGAACAGCACCTGCTGGGTGGCGGTGGGCATCGGGATCGCCTCGGCGCGGGAGCAGAAGACGTCCACAGCCTCGTCCGGGAAGCCGCTCAGATACTCCGCCGACCAGTAGTTCCGCAGCCCGGGCGGGTCGTCGATCATGCACTGGAGATCCGTGTACGCGATGTCCGTGACGATCTCGATCACGGGCCCCAGCGCGAACAGCGGCGCCGCCAGCTCACGGACCTCGGCGACCGGCCCGGCGCAGGTGAGGAGCGTTGCGCAGACCAGCTTGCCGACGAGATGCTCGGGAACGAACGGCTCGGGCGGCGCGGGGAAGTAGACGACGCCGCCGCCCACCTCGTCCGGGGCGGACTCGCCCAGATCACGGAAGGCGCGCACCACCTCGGGGGCCTTCTCGGGCAGGAAGAACAGCATCGCGATGCTCATCGCCGGCAGCTCGTGCAGGCGCAGGGTGAGTGAGGTCGCCACCCCGAAGTTCCCGCCGCCGCCGTGCAGCGCCCAGAACAGCTCGGGGTTCTGATCCGCGTCCGTGTGCACGTGCTTGCCCTCGGAGGTGATCAGCTCCGCCGCGAGGAGGTTGTCGCTGGCGAGCCCGAACTTGCGCTCCAGCCAGCCCGACCCGCCACCCAGCGTGAAGCCGCCGACGCCCGTGGTGGACACCCGCCCGCCCGTCGTCGCCACATGGAACGGCTGGCAGGCGTGGTCCAGATGGCTCATGGTGGCGCCGCCCTCGACCCGTACCGTCATGTCCTCGGGGTCGACGACGACCTTGTGCATCCGGCGCAGGTCGATGACGAGACCGTCGTCGACGACCGAGGTCCCGGCGACGCTGTGGCCGCCGCCGCGCACCGCGATCGGCAGCTCGGTCTCCCGGCCGAAGAGGACCGCGTTGGAGACGTCCTCCTGGGTCTCGCACTGAGCGATGACCGCGGGACGCCGGTCGATCATGCCGTTGTGGATCGTCCGGGCCTCGTCGTAGCCGGGATCGCCGGACACGTACACCTCGCCGGCCAGATCCTCACGAAGCCCGGTCAGGGCGCTGGGCGGCACACTGCGGGGAGCCATGGCACGCCCCCCTTTCCGGGAGGGGGACAGGACCCTTTCAGCGTATTCCGGGAGGCGGTGGCGCGCGCCTCGGCAGCCGTGGACGCGTCAGCCGCCGTACGCCCCGCTCGCGGTCAGCCGCAGCGCCGTGTCGATCAGCGGGACATGGCTGAACGCCTGCGGGAAGTTGCCCACCTGGCGCTGCAGCCGCGGGTCCCACTCCTCCGCGAGGAGGCCCAGGTCGTTGCGGAGCGAGAGCAGCTTCTCGAAGAGCTTGCGGGCCTCGTCCACCCGTCCGATCATCGCCAGGTCGTCGGCGAGCCAGAACGAGCACGCGAGGAACGCGCCCTCGTCGCCCTCCAGGCCGTCCACGCCGGCCTCCTCGCCCGCGGTCGGGTAGCGCAGCACGAAGCCGTCCTCCGTGGACAGCTCCCGCTGGATCGCCTCGATCGTGCCGATGACCCGCTTGTCGTCCGGCGGCAGGAAACCCATCTGCGGAATCAGCAGCAGCGAGGCGTCCAGCTCCTTGGAGCCGTACGACTGCGTGAACGTGTTCCGGTCCTTGTCGTAGCCCTTCTCGCAGACATCGCGGTGGATGTCGTCGCGCAGCTCGCGCCAGCGCTCCAGCGGGCCGTCGGCGTCCCCGGACTCGATGAGCTTGATCGTGCGGTCGACGGCCACCCAGGCCATCACCTTGGAGTGCACGAAGTGCCGGCGCGGGCCGCGCACCTCCCAGATGCCCTCGTCGGGCTGGTCCCAGTGCATCTCCAGGTACCGGATCAGCTTGAGCTGCAGCAGCGAGGCGTAGTCGTTGCGGGACAGACCCGTCATGTGCGCCAGGTGCAGGGCCTCGGTGACCTCGCCGTACACATCGAGCTGGAGCTGGTTGGCCGCCCCGTTGCCCACCCGGACCGGGCCCGAGTTCTCGTACCCGGGCAGCCAGTCGAGCTCGGCCTCGCCGAGCTCCCGCTCACCGGCGATCCCGTACATGATCTGCAGGTTCTCCGGGTCGCCCGCGACCGCCCGCAGCAGCCAGTCCCGCCAGGCGCGGGCCTCCTCGCGGTAGCCGGTGCGCAGCATCGACGACAGGGTGATCGCCGCGTCGCGCAGCCAGGTGTAGCGGTAGTCCCAGTTCCGTACGCCGCCGATCTCCTCCGGCAGGGAGGTGGTCGGCGCGGCGACGATGCCGCCCGTGGGGGCGTACGTCAGCGCCTTCAGCGTGATCAGCGAGCGGACGACGGCCTCCTTGTACGGGCCGTGGTACGTGCAGTGCTCCACCCAGTCGCGCCAGAAGTCGACGGTCGCGTCCAGGGCCCCTTCCGGATCCGGCAGCGCGGGCGGTTCCTTGTGCGAGGGCTGCCAGCTGATCGTGAAAGTGATCCGGTCGCCGGGCGTGACGACGAACTCGGAGTACGTCGTGAGGTCGTGGCCGTGCGTCTCGACGTCCGTGTCCAGCCACACCGAGTCGGGTCCGGCGACGGCGACCGTACGGTCCCCGACCTTGTGCACCCACGGCACCACCCGGCCGTAGCTGAACCGCATCCGCAGCGACGAACGCATCCGCACCCGGCCGGTGACGCCCTCCACGATCCGGATCAGCTGCGGCGCGCCGTCACGCGGCGGCATGAAGTCGGTCACCCGGACCGTGCCGCGCTGGGTGTCCCACTCGGACTCCAGGATGAGCGAGTCGCCGCGGTAGCGGCGCCGGTCGGCGGCCGGCGGCGTGGAGCCCTCGGCCACGGCGGGACCGACCCGCCAGAATCCGTGCTCCTCCGTGCCGAGGAGACCCGCGAAGACGGCGTGCGAATCGAAGCGGGGGAGGCAGAGCCAGTCGACGCTGCCGTCCCGGCAGACCAGTGCGGCGGTCTGCATGTCTCCGATGAGTGCGTAATCCTCGATGCGCCCGGCCACGTGCTCTCTCCAGTCGAACGGCCACGTCCGCCCCGCAGGGCGCTCGCTCCAGGTCTGCGGTCAACTGATGTTGACGGTCGGCGGCGAGTGTCCGAGCAGGATACGACGCCTTTCCTTGCACTCTCGTAACGCCGTTGCTCCAATCGGGTGAGTAGGGCTTGACTCCGTGCCGACCCCGGTCGAGGCCTGTGCGCGCGGAGGGCGCGTCGCCGTCCGTATGCACTCGACTGCCCCGTGTGGCCGGAAGCGGTCTCCCGATGTCGCTGATACCCTGGTATCCCGTGGACCGGTGGGAAACGGCGACAGCCGAGGACCCCGCAACCGCAGCGACGGCACCCCCCGATTCTTCCGGAGGGTACGCCGGAACGCACCTCCAGAACGCGACCACGGGAGCCCCCTCTTGGCGATGCCGCCCAAAACCACGACGACCAAGCACATCTTCGTCACCGGGGGTGTCGCCTCCTCCCTCGGCAAGGGCCTGACCGCCTCCAGCCTGGGTGCGCTCCTCAAGGCGCGGGGCCTGCGGGTCACGATGCAGAAGCTCGACCCGTACCTCAACGTCGACCCCGGCACGATGAACCCCTTCCAGCACGGCGAGGTGTTCGTCACCAACGACGGCGCCGAGACCGACCTGGACATCGGCCACTACGAGCGCTTCCTCGACGTCGACCTCGACGGCTCGGCCAACGTCACCACCGGCCAGGTCTACTCGCAGGTCATCGCCAAGGAGCGGCGCGGCGAGTACCTCGGCGACACCGTCCAGGTCATCCCGCACATCACCAACGAGATCAAGTCCCGGATCCGCCGTATGGCGACCGACGACGTCGACGTCGTCATCACCGAGGTCGGCGGCACGGTCGGCGACATCGAGTCGCTGCCGTTCCTGGAGACCGTCCGCCAGGTCCGCCACGAGGTCGGCCGCGACAACGTCTTCGTCGTGCACATCTCGCTGCTGCCCTACATCGGCCCCTCCGGCGAGCTGAAGACCAAGCCGACCCAGCACTCGGTCGCCGCCCTGCGCAACATCGGTATCCAGCCCGACGCCATCGTGCTGCGCGCCGACCGTGACGTCCCCACCGCCATCAAGCGCAAGATCTCGCTGATGTGCGACGTGGACGAGGCCGCCGTCGTCGCCGCCATCGACGCCAAGTCGATCTACGACATCCCGAAGGTGCTGCACACCGAGGGCCTGGACGCCTACGTCGTGCGCAAGCTCGACCTGCCGTTCCGCGACGTGGACTGGTCCACCTGGGACGACCTGCTCGACCGCGTCCACAACCCGGAGCACGAGGTCACGATCGCGCTCGTCGGCAAGTACATCGACCTGCCCGACGCGTACCTCTCGGTCACCGAGGCCATGCGTGCCGGCGGCTTCGCCAACAAGGCGCGGGTCAAGGTCAAGTGGGTCACCTCCGACGACTGCAAGACCCCGGCCGGCGCGAAGAAGCAGCTCGGCGACGTCGACGGGATCCTGATCCCCGGCGGCTTCGGCGACCGCGGCGTGAGCGGCAAGGTCGGCGCCATCCAGTACGCCCGTGAGAACAAGGTGCCGCTGCTCGGCATCTGCCTGGGCCTGCAGTGCATCGTGATCGAGGCCGCCCGGAACCTGGCCGACATCCCGGAGGCGAACTCCACCGAGTTCGACCCCGCCACCGCCCACCCCGTCGTCTCGACGATGGAGGAGCAGCTCGCGTACGTCGAGGGCGCCGGCGACCTGGGCGGAACGATGCGCCTGGGCCTGTACCCGGCGAAGCTCGCCGATGGCTCGATCGTCCGCGAGGTCTACGACGACCAGCCGTACGTGGAGGAGCGCCACCGCCACCGCTACGAGGTGAACAACGCCTACCGCGCGGAGCTGGAGAAGAAGGCCGGTCTGGTCTTCTCCGGCACCTCCCCGGACAACAAGCTCGTCGAGTACGTCGAGTACCCGCGCGAGACGCACCCCTACCTGGTCGCGACCCAGGCCCACCCGGAGCTGCGTTCGCGTCCGACGCGTCCGCACCCGCTCTTCGCCGGCCTGGTCAAGGCGGCCGTCGAGCGCAAGACGGGTCAGTAGGACAAGGCGTTAACGTTGCCGGGGTACGGGTCCTTATGGACACGTACCCCGGTTTCGTGTGTGGGAGGACGCAGATGGAGTTGCAGGACACCCCGCAGGAGTGGCAGGTCGTCGCGACGACGACCCCGTTCCAGGGAAAGAAGACGAGTGTCCGCACGGACGACGTGGCCATGCCCGACGGCACGGTCGCGCGCCGCGACTACCAGGTCCACCCCGGCTCGGTCGCGGTCCTCGCCGTCGACGACCAGGACCGCGTGCTGCTGATCAAGCAGTACCGGCACCCCGTGCGCCAGAAGCTGTGGGAGATCCCGGCGGGTCTCCTCGACGTGCCGGGCGAGAACCCGCTGGTCGCCGCGCAGCGCGAGCTGTACGAGGAGGCGCACGTCAAGGCCGCGGACTGGCGGGTCCTGACCGACCTGTACACGACGCCCGGCGGCTCCGACGAGGCGGTACGGATCTTCCTCGCGCGGGACCTGTCCGAGGCGGAGGGCGAGCGCTTCGAGGTCGCCGACGAGGAGGCCGACATGGAGGTGGCCCGCGTCCCGCTGGCGGACCTGGTGCGCGGCGTGCTGGCGGGGGAGCTGCACAACAGCTGCCTGGTGGTGGGCGTTCTCTCGCTGGCGGCGGCCCGCGCGGGCGAAGGCCTCGAGGCGCTGCGCCCGGCGGACGCGCCGTGGCCGGCGCGCCCGTTCGAGTCGTAGGACGCCGTACTCGTACGGCGCCGTACGCACCCACCGGTCTGACGATCTGCTGATCCGATCGGGGGATCTGTCCGCCCTGCTCCGCCGGGTCCGGCGCATGCCCTGAACTACGCTCGGGATCGCCCGTGCGGAGCCCCCCGCGGGATCGGCTCGTGCGCAGGTGGACGGGAGCGTGGCCCGTGAGGGATCAGGCGGTGGCAGCGGGCGGGGTACGGAACTTCTTCGGCCGGCAACGGGAGTTGAAGGCCCTGCGCGCCGACATCGAACGGACCGGACTCGACACCCTCACCGGCCGCAAGGCCCCCCGCGCCCGCGTCCTGCTGATCGCCGGGCGGCCCGGCTCCGGCCGGACCGCCCTCGCCGGGGAACTCGTCGCCGGACTCGGCGCGGCCTACCCCGACGGGGTGTTCCGGGCCCGGCTGACCGAGCCCGGCGGTGACCCGGTCCCCACCGCGCGGGTCGCCCAGGCGCTGCTCCGGGACCTGGGCGTCGCGGAACCCCCCGGCGCCGCCGAGGACGAGCTGACCGAGATGGTCCGCGAGGCCCTCGCCGTACGCCGTACCGTCCTCGTGCTCGACGACGCCGTCGACGCCGAGCAGGTCGATCCGCTGATCCCGGACAACCCCGCCGCCCTCGTCGTCGCCGTGGCCAAGGGGCCGCTCACCGGGATCGCCGACGTCCGCCCCTGCACCCTCGGCGGACTCGACCCCAAGTCGGCCATCGAGCTGCTCACCGCCTTCACCGGATCCGTACGCGTGACGGTCGACCCGCAGGCCGCCGAGACCCTCGTCGAGGAGTGCGGCGGCCAGCCCGCCGCCGTCGTCCTGGCCGGCGGCTGGCTCGCCGCCCGCCCCAAGGCCTCCGTCGCCGACCTCGCCAAGCAGCTGCGCGCCCGCTCCGGCGACCCGCTCTCCCGCGCCTTCGAGCTGGTCCACGAATCCCTGGCCCAGCCCGCCGCCCGGATACTGCGATACCTCTGCCTCGCCCCCCTCGGCCGGGCCGACGCCCACACCGCCTCCGCCCTGGCCGGCTGCTCCGTCTCGGCGGCCGCGACCACCCTCGCCGGCTTCGTCGCGCTGGGGCTCGTGACCGAGGGCGAGGATGGTCAGTACGAGGTCCCCGGCCATCTCGTCCCTCTCCTGCGCGCGCAGCTGGAGGAGCGCGACCGGCCCGCCGAGGTGCAGCTCGCCCGCGCCCGGATGCTGGAGCGGACCGTACGGCTCCTCCAGTCCTGCCGCGCGATCACCGAGCCCGAGGGGTCCTCCGCCCGCAAGAAGCTCGCCGGACTGCCCCGCGCCCTGCGCTTCCCGAACATGCCGGCCGCCGCCGAGTGGCTGGACAGCCGCCGGCCCGTGCTGCTGGCCTCCGCCCGCCTCGCCGTCGCCGACGGCGAGCTCGACACCCTGGCCCGCCGCCTGGTCGCCGCCCTGGTCCGGGCGGAGACCGCGCACCGGGGCGCCGAGGCCGCGGCGCCCGAGCTGTACGGCCTGCACCGGCTGGTCCTGGACGTGGCCGAGCGCCGCGGCCTGCACCGGGAGCGGGCCGCGGCCCTGCTGAACCTCGCCGATCTCGACGCCAGGACCGGCCGCACCCAGGACGCCCTGGCCCGCTACCGGACCGCGCTCGACGCCGGACGGGCCGCGAACGACCCGTACGCGATCGGCCGGGCGATGGAATCCGTAGGCGGCTCCTACCAGGAGCTGGGGGACTGGCAGCGGGCCGGCGACTGGTACGGCCGCGCGCTCGCCCAGCGCCTCGCCCGGGACGAGCGGGCCGACCAGGCCCGGCTGTACGCACGGCTCGGCGCGGTGCAGACCTACGCGGGCCGCTACGGCGAGGCGCTGCGGTACTGGCGCGCCGCGGCCGCCGGCTACCGGCGGCTGGCCGATCTCCCCGGCTACGCACGGGCGTTGAGCGAGGCGGCGCGGGTCCAGGAGTACGCCGGACGGCCCGAGGAGTCCCTGCGGACCTGCGAGGAGGCGGTGGAGTGGGCGCGGCGGGCCCAGGACGTACGGCTCCAGGCGGCACTGCAGCTCAGGCTGGCCGACACGCTCGACCGGCTCGGCGACCCCGCGGCGGCCCGTCTGCATCGGTCCGCGGCCGAAAGACTCCTTGGAGGGGAGGCTTCCGCCTGCGAAATCCGTAGTGCTTCCGTCGAAGATTAATGCTTTGCAAGGCTAGACACGGGGAACTCCTTCATTAGACTGGGTGCGCCGCGTTCGACCGCGGTCTGTCCCGGTGCGCCATGGTGCATCCGGGTATGTATCGCAGTGCACCCCCGTTATCCCCTGATTCAAGGACCGTGATCGACGATGAAGGTCGGCATCCCCCGCGAGGTCAAGAACAACGAGTTCCGCGTGGCCATCACCCCTGCGGGTGTCCATGAGCTCGTCCGCAACGGCCACCAGGTCTTCATCGAGCAGAACGCCGGTGTGGGCTCCTCGATCACGGACGAGGAGTACGTGTCCGCGGGTGCGCAGATCCTGCCCACCGCGGACGAGGTCTGGGCCACGGCCGACCTGCTGCTGAAGGTCAAGGAGCCCATCGCCGAGGAGTACCACCGCCTCCGCAAGGACCAGACCCTCTTCACGTACCTGCACCTCGCCGCCTCCCGCGAGTGCACGGACGCGCTGCTCGAGTCCGGCACCACCGCCATCGCCTACGAGACCGTCGAGACCGCGAACCGCGCCCTGCCGCTGCTCGCCCCGATGTCCGAGGTCGCGGGCCGCCTGGCCCCGCAGGTCGGCGCCTACCACCTGATGCGCTCGGTCGGCGGCCGTGGCGTGCTCCCCGGCGGCGTCCCCGGCACCCACGCCGGCGAGTGCGTCGTCATCGGCGGCGGCGTCTCCGGCTGGAACGCCACCCAGATCGCCGTCGGCATGGGCTTCCACGTCACCCTGCTCGACCGTGACATCAACAAGCTCCGTGAGGCCGACAAGATCTTCGGCACCAAGGTGAAGACGATCGTCTCCAACGCCTTCGAGCTGGAGAAGGCCGTCGTCGAGGCCGACCTCGTCATCGGTGCCGTCCTCATCCCGGGCGCCAAGGCCCCGAAGCTGGTCACCAACGAGCTCGTCGCCAAGATGAAGCCCGGAAGTGTCCTTGTCGACATTGCGATCGACCAGGGCGGCTGCTTCGAGGACTCGCACCCGACCACCCACGCCGAGCCGACCTTCCAGGTCCACAACTCGGTCTTCTACTGCGTCGCCAACATGCCGGGCGCGGTGCCGAACACCTCCACGTACGCCCTCACCAACGCCACGCTGCCCTACATCGTGTCGCTGGCGAACAACGGCTGGGTCGAGGCGCTGCGCCGCGACGCCGCGCTCGCCCTGGGCCTCAACACCCATGACGGCAAGGTGGTTTACAAGGAGGTCGCTCAGGCGCACGGCCTCGAGCACGTCGAGCTGAGCAGCCTCCTGGGCTGACGCTCTTGGACGGGGCGTCAACGCGCGCCGTCAACCTCACACATCCGGCCGGACCTTGTGCGCCAAGGTCCGGCCGGATGTGCATCCGGCCACTTCACGAGGCTTGTTCAACTCGCCTCGAACGTAACCCTTTAACCGTTTCGCACACCCCTGAAACGTGCGGATGCGTGGCTGTGCACCCTTGACAGAGGGGTGTTCCGTTGCCGACACATCGGGCCGGGTCCGGCGGATTGTGTTGCTGCGGACCGGTGACACGCCATAGAGTCGCCAACCGTCGGCATGGTGCCACGCTGACCTATCGATAAATGTTCCTGGTCACATCCAAGGAGGTAAGACGACTTGTGAATGAGTCGACATTTACTCCCGGGGGCGGACAGCCAGGAATCCCTGTCGGCTCCGTCGCTGTCCGGACCTTCGCGACCAACGCGACGCATCAGCCCATGACGACAGCCCACACGATGAAGATGATGGACGGCCTACACGTGAACGCCACGGCCGGCAACGAGAGTGGCCGAGAGTCCACCCACTTCGCCGCCTACGACGAGGTGCCCGAGGGGCACTTCTACGACCCCGACGCCGAGTACGAGCCCGATCCGGAGTACGCGGCCACCCTCGCACCCGACGCTGCCCGCCAGCGCCGCGAGCGGATCGGCCCCACCGGACGGCCCCTGCCGTACTTCCCGATCCCGGGTCCGCTGACCGATCACGGACCCGCGAAGATCATCGCGATGTGCAACCAGAAGGGTGGTGTCGGCAAGACCACGTCGACCATCAACCTGGGTGCCGCACTCGCGGAGTACGGACGGCGGGTGCTGCTCGTCGACTTCGACCCGCAGGGAGCCCTGTCGGTCGGTCTCGGTGTGAACCCGATGGAGCTCGACCTCACCGTCTACAACCTGCTCATGGAGCGGGGCATGTCGGCGGACGAGGTGCTGCTCAAGACCGCCGTGCCCAACATGGACCTGCTGCCGAGCAATATCGACCTCTCGGCCGCCGAGGTGCAGTTGGTCAGCGAGGTCGCGCGCGAGTCCACGCTGCAGCGCGCCCTGAAGCCGCTGATGAACGACTACGACTACATCGTGATCGACTGTCAGCCCTCGCTCGGTCTGCTGACCGTCAACGCGCTGACGGCGGCTCACAAGGTCATCGTGCCGCTGGAATGCGAGTTCTTCGCGCTGCGCGGTGTGGCCCTGCTGACCGAGACGATCGAGAAGGTCCAGGAGCGGCTCAACCCCGAGCTGGAGCTCGACGGAATCCTCGCCACGATGTACGACTCCCGGACCGTGCACAGCCGTGAGGTGCTCGCGCGGGTCGTCGAGGCCTTCGACGACCACGTGTACCACACGGTCATCGGCCGGACCGTCCGCTTCCCGGAGACCACGGTCGCCGGTGAGCCGATCACGACGTACGCGTCGAACTCGGTGGGTGCCGCCGCCTATCGCCAGCTCGCCAGGGAGGTGCTCGCCCGGTGTCACGCCGAGTGAGTCTGCCCGGCGCCGACGAACTGTTCCGTACGACCGGGGGGATGGCGCTGCAGTCGTCCTCGCCCCGGGCCCGGGTCCCGGCTCCGGCGGGCGAGAGCGACACGGACGCGGCGGAGGGCTCCGCCGAGCACTCGGCGGCCCAGTCGGAGACCGCCGAACCGCGGGCCCGGACGCCGGAGCCCACGCCGGCACCCGCGCCCGCGCCCGCCCAGGCGGCTCCGGCGGCGCGCCGGCGCGGCAGGTCGCCCAACCGGCGGCCGAGCGGGCGTGAGCGGCACGACGAGAAGATCACGGTCTACGTCTCCGCCGAGGAGCTGATGGACCTGGAGCACGCACGGCTGGTGCTCCGCGGCGAGCACGGTCTCGCGGTGGACCGCGGCCGGATCGTCCGCGAGGCGGTCGCGGTGGTCCTGGCGGACCTGGAGTCCCGCGGCGACGCGAGCATCCTCGTGCGCCGCCTGCGCGGCCGCTGAGGGTAGCCTGCGGGCTGCCGCGCTCCTGCTCCTCCCTGGACCCCGATGCCCCCGCCCTCCGACGAAACGTCCCTCCCATCCCGCCGCCGCCCGCTGGGCCGCGGCCCGGGCACACCCCGCCCGGGGCGCCCCGGGGAGCCTGAGGCCGCCTCGGGGGAGGGGCCGGAGCCCGCGCCGACGGCGACCGACCGTGCCACGCGGGCGCCGTCCGGCTCGGCCGGGGACCTGCCGGACCTCGAGACTCCGCAGACCGGCGCGCCCGCCGCCGAGTCCGACCCGCCCACGAACGGCGAGGCCCCGCCCGAGGGCGGGGCCGCCGCCCACCTGTCCGGCTCCACCCCGTCGGCGGGTGCGCAGCCGGAGGCGACAGCGATGCTCGGCGCCGCGGGTGGTACGGCCACGGCCTGGGCGACTGCGCAGGCCCCGGCCGAGGTTGTCCCCGTCGGCCACGCCCTGGCGGACGGAGGCGTCGCCGCCCACCCGTCCGGTGACACGGTCATGTCCGACACCGTTGCCGTCTCGGCCGAGGGCGCTGCCAGTGCCGAGCACCTCGCGGACGGAGGCGTCGCCGCTCACCCGTCCGGCGCCGCCTCCGATGCCGGACGCGCCCGCGTGCCGCGGAACGCCCCCGAGACCCCCGTCGGCCCCGGCGCCGAGGCGGTCGTGCCCGGGGACGCCGGCGTCGAGGACGGGCGGTTCACCGTGCGGCTGGCGAACTTCGAGGGGCCGTTCGATCTGCTGCTTCAGCTCATCTCGAAGCACAAGCTCGACGTCACCGAGGTCGCCCTCTCCAAGGTCACCGACGAGTTCATGGCCCACATCCGGGCCATGGGACCCGACTGGGACCTCGACCAGACCACCGAGTTCCTCGTCGTCGCCGCCACGCTGCTCGACCTCAAGGCCGCCCGGCTGCTGCCCGCCGCCGAGGTGGAGGACGAGGCCGATCTCGCGCTCCTCGAAGCGCGGGACCTCCTCTTCGCCCGGCTCCTGCAGTACCGCGCGTACAAACAGATCGCCACGATCTTCGAGGAGCGGTGGGAAGCCGAGGGGCGGCGCCACCCCAGGACCGTCGGGCTCGAAGCCCATCACGCCGAGCTGCTCCCCGAGGTCGTCATCTCCATCGGCGCCGAGGGCTTCGCCAAGCTCGCCGTCAAGGCCATGCAGCCCAAGGCCAAGCCCCAGGTGTACGTCGACCACATCCACGCCCCCCTCGTCAGCGTCCGTGAACAGGCCCGGCTCGTCGTCGCCCTCCTCAAGGAGCGCGGGACCGTCAGCTTCCGGGAGCTCGCCGAAGGGGCCGGCGACACCCTCACCGTCGTCGCCCGCTTCCTCGCCCTCCTGGAGCTCTACCGCGAGAAGGCCGTCGTCCTCGACCAGGAGGACGCCCTCGGCGACCTCACCGTCACCTGGGCCGGCGGCGACGAGGACGCCCGCGTCACCGACGAGTTCGATCAAGAAACGGAGGCTCCGGAGTGAGCGACCTCAAACCGGCCCTCGAAGCCGTCCTCATGGTCGTCGACGAGCCCGCCACCGAGGCCCACCTCGCCAAGGTCCTGGAGCGGACCCCGCGCGAGGTGGGCGACGCCCTGCGCGAGCTCGCCGACGAGTACACCCTCCAGGGCCGCGGCTTCGAGCTGCGCCTGGTCGCCGGCGGCTGGCGCTTCTACAGCCGGGCGGAGTACGCCCCCGCCGTCGAGGCCTTCGTCCTGGACGGGCAGCAGGCCCGGCTCACCCAGGCGGCTCTGGAGACCCTCGCGGTCGTCGCGTACCGCCAGCCGGTCAGCCGTTCCCGGGTCTCCGCGGTCCGCGGAGTGAACTGCGACGGCGTCATGCGCACCCTCCTCCAGCGCGGTCTCGTGGAGGAGGCGGGCGCGGAACCCGAAACAGGTGCGATCCTGTACAGGACGACGAACTACTTCCTGGAGCGGATGGGCCTGCGCGGCCTTGACGAGCTCCCGGAGCTCGCGCCCTTCCTCCCCGAGGCGGACGCGATCGAGGCGGAGACGCTGGAAGGAGTCCCGTCGTTCGATCCGGACGCACCGGATCGTGAGGACGCAGACGACAAGACGACGGAAATTTGATGCGAAGCAGCAGCGGCAGGAACAGCAGCGGAAACAACGGCGGGAGCCGTGGTGGCAACAGCGGCGGTCGCGGCAGCGGCAGCAGCAGCGGCGGCCGCGGCGGCAGCGGTGGCGGCTACCGGGGCACCGGTGGCGGTGGCGGCGGGCGCGGTGACTACCGCGGTGCCGGCGGTGGCCGTGACGACAGGCAGGGCGGCGACCGGCCGCGCAACCCGCGCCCCGAGGAGCGCCGCTACGACGTCGGCGGCCCCTCCGAGGCCCCGAAGAAGGGCCGCGGCGCCGCGGCCCGCGGTGGCGCCAAGGGTGGCCCCAAGGCCCCCCAGGGCGGCAGCCAGCCGCGTCGCGGCCCGCACGGGCAGCGGCAGGCCCCGGCCCGCTCGCGCGAACTCGACGCCACGATCGAGCAGCGCAACCGGGACCGCTACGCGAACAGGCCGGAGATCAAGACCCCGAAGACCTTCCCGGGCGCCGAGCAGGAGGGCGAGCGGCTGCAGAAGGTGCTCGCCCGCGCCGGCATGGGCTCCCGACGCGCCTGCGAGGAGCTGATCGAGCAGGCCCGTGTCGAGGTCAACGGCGAGATCGTCCTCGAGCAGGGCAAGCGCGTGGACCCGGAGAAGGACGAGATCAAGGTCGACGGCCTGACCGTCGCGACCCAGTCGTACCTCTTCTTCGCCCTGAACAAGCCCGCCGGTGTCGTCTCCACCATGGAGGACCCCGACGGCCGCCAGTGCCTCGGGGACTACGTCACCAACCGCGAGACCCGGCTCTTCCACGTCGGCCGGCTCGACACCGAGACCGAGGGCATCATCCTCCTCACCAACCACGGTGAGCTGGCCCACCGCCTCACGCACCCGAAGTACGGCGTGAAGAAGACCTACCTGGCCGCCATCACCGGCCCGCTGCCGCGCGAGGTCGGCAAGCGGCTCAAGGACGGCATCCAGCTGGAGGACGGCTACGCCCGCGCCGACCACTTCCGCGTGGTCGAGCAGACCGGCAAGAACTACCTGGTCGAGGTGCAGCTCCACGAGGGCCGCAAGCACATCGTCCGCCGCATGCTCGCCGAGGCGGGCTTCCCGGTCGAGAAGCTCGTCCGTACGGCGTTCGGCCCGATCGGTCTCGGTGACCAGAAGTCCGGCTGGCTGCGCCGGCTGACCAACACCGAGGTCGGCATGCTGATGAAGGAAGTCGGCCTGTAGGAACCCGCAGGAACCTCTCGTACGAGAGAGAAGCCCGTGACCGCGTGCGGTCACGGGCTTCTTCGCGCTTGTGGTCGAGCCCTCCCCCGCTTTATAGTCAAAGTGACTCTTAAAGAGCTCGGTGGACCTGGACCCACGGGGGTGGACCAGGTCCACCCCCGGCACGGCATGGGGTGGTGACATGAAGCGCTACGGACACGGTCTGGTTCTCGGCCGCTTCTGCCCGCCCCACGCCGGCCACCACTATCTCGTCCGCACCGCCCTGGACCGCTGCGAGCGTCTCACCGTCCTCGTCCTGGGGCGCGACGACGACCCGCTGCCGCTCGCCGACCGGGTCGCGTGGATGCGCGAGATCCACCCCGACGTCCTGGTCATCGGCACGGACGCCGACAGGGACGCCGGTACGGATGCCGGTGCGGACGACGTCCTGCGCGCCGCCGTGACCGAACGGGTCGACGCCGTCTTCGGCCGCCGCTTCGGAGCCCAGCCCGTGCACGTCGACCCGGGCCCCCGGCTCTCCCCCGTCACCTCCGCCGACGTCCGCAGGGACCCCGCCGGCCACTGGGACGCCCTGGAGCCGCCGGTACGGGCGGCCCTCACCCGCCGCGTGGTCGTCCTGGGCGGCGAGTCCACCGGTGCCACCACGACGGCCCTGGCGCTGACCGACCACTACCGGCGCCGCGGCGGGGTCTGGGCCCGCACCCGGTGCGTACCGGACATCACCGCACCGCTCGGCGCCGGCCGCCGCTCGGAAGACTTCCCGGTCGTCGCCCAGCGCCAGGCCGAGCTGGAGGAGGAGGCGGCACGGGCCGGCTCGCCGGTGCTCTTCTGCGACGGCGACGCCTTCGCCACCGCCATACGCCACGAGCGGTACCTCGGCACCGCGAGCCCCGCCACCGGCGAGATCGCCGCCCGGAGCCGGCAGCACCTCTGGCTTCTCACCGACCACCGGGGTGTGCCCTTCGACCGGGACAGGGCCGACGACGCCGGGCAGCTGCGGGCCTGGATGACGGCCCGCCTCCTCACCCAGCTCACCCACACGGGCCGCCCCATGGTTCTCCTCACCGGGCCGCACGAGGAGCGGCTCGCCACCGCCGTCGCGGCCGTGGACGAGCTGCTCGCCGATCTCCCTCCGGAGGGCCGCCGATGACCAGCGCCGCACGAGCCCCCCAGGGCTACGACGCCTCCGCCTTCGAGCCCTTCGCCGTCACCGCCGACCTCGCCGTCTTCACCCTCCGCGAGGAGCGCCTGCACGTCCTGCTCGTCGAGCGCGGCCAGGAGCCGTACGCGGGCGCCTGGGCCCTGCCCGGAGGGTTCGTGCGGCCTCGTGAGTCCTCGGAGCAGGCGGCCCGTCGCGAACTCGCCGAGGAGACCGGCCTGTCGGAGGACACCGTCGCCGGACTCCACCTCGAACAGCTGCGGACCTACAGCGAGCCGGACCGCGACCCGAGGATGCGGGTCGTGTCCGTCGCGTACACCGCGCTCGTGCCCGACCCGCCCGAGCCACGCGGTGGTGGCGACGCGGTACGGGCGCGGTGGATGCCGTACGGGTCGTACGGGCCTCTCGCCTTCGACCACGACCGGATCCTCGCCGACGCCCACGAACGGGTCGGCGCCAAGCTCGAGTACACCTGTCTCGCCACCGCCTTCTGCCCGCCCGAGTTCACGATCGGCGAGCTGCGGCAGGTGTACGAGACGGTCTGGGGCGTCGAGCTCGACCGCCCCAACTTCCGGCGCAAGGTCCTCGCCACGCCCGGCTTCGTCCAGGCCGTGGAAGGACCGCCGCGCCTCACCGGCGGACGGGGGAAACCGGCCGCTCTCTACCGGGCGGGAGAGGCCACGGCCCTCCACCCGCCACTTCTGCGACCGGAAGGACGATCCACATGACGATCCACATGACGAAGCAGGCCGCCACCGGGGCGCTGGTCGGGCTCGCGCTCGGAGACGCCCTCGGCTTCCCGACGGAGTTCGACGACGTGCCGTCGATCCTGGCGAAGTTCGGCCCGTGGCGGGAGATGGAGCTGCCCGTCAAGCGCGGCAAGGCGTACGTCACGGACGACACGCAGATGACGCTGGCCCTCGCGCGGGGCATCAGGACCGCCATGGACCGCGGCGTGCTCGCCCCGCTGCGGCTCGCGCGGCCGGTCCGGGAGGAGTTCGTCGACTGGTACCACTCCCCGGAGAACAACCGGGCGCCGGGGAACACGTGTCTGCGCGCGTGCATGCTCCTCGACAGCGACCGTGCGTGGCAGGACGCCAGCCAGATCCACTCCAAGGGCTGCGGGGCCAACATGCGCGTCGCGCCCCTCGGGCTCGTGCCCGGCCTGAGCGAGGAGCAGCGGTCCGGCGCGGCCCAGCTGCAGTCGGCGCTCACCCACGGCCACCCGACGGCGCTGGCCGCGTCCGACCTGACGGCCCGTGCGGTGTACCTGCTCACCCAGGGCGTCGACCCGACGGGGCTGGTGGGCCACCTGCGCTCGTACGCCTACGAGAACCGCTCCGTGTACCGCGACACCTGGCTCGGCGACCTGTGGACCCGCTCCCAGGACCCCTCGGCCCGGCACTTCATCGAGCGCGGCTGGGACGAGTGCCTGGCCGTCCTGGAGAAGCTGGACGCCGTCCAGCGGACCGCCGACCCCGAGCTGGACCCGTGCATGTACACCGGCGACGGCTGGATCGCGGAAGAGGCCCTGGCCACCGGCCTCCTGTGCTTCCTGCTCTTCCCCGACGAGCCGCTCACGGCCCTGCGCCGCGCCGCCTGCACCCGCGGCGACTCCGACTCGATCGCCTGCCTGGCGGGCGCGTTCGCGGGCGCCCACCTGGGCGCCGACGCGTGGCCGAAGGAGTGGGAGGAGCAGATCGAGTACCGCAGCGATCTGTTGACGTTCGGGGCGCTCTGGGACGCTTGATCCATGACCGTGGCCCTCATACCCGAGGTCGACCTCTCCGCCGTCGTCGCGGAGCAGCCCGACCCCCTGCTGTTCGCGACCGTCTCCGGCGCGCATCTGTACGGATTCCCGTCCCGCGACTCGGACGTGGACCTGCGCGGCGTGCACCTGCTGCCGGTGGCCGGGCTGATCGGGCTGCACGAGCCCGAGGAGACCCGGTCCCGGATGTGGGACCAGGACGGGGTGGAGATGGACCTCGTCACGCACGACCTGCGGAAGTTCGTCCGGCTGATGCTGCGGCGCAACGGCTACGTACTGGAGCAGCTGCTGTCCCCGTTGGTGGCACACACCTCGGAGGCCCATGCCGAGCTGATCTCCCTGGTGCCGCATGTGCTCACCACCCACCACGCGCATCACTACCGTGGGTTCGCCGCGACGCAGTGGCGGCTCTTCGAGAAGACCGAGGAGCTGAAGCCGCTGCTCTACACCTTCCGCGCACTGCTCACCGGCATCCATCTGATGCGCTCCGGCGAGGTCCAGGCCCATCTGCCCACGCTGGCGGGGCAGGTGGCCGAGGCTCCCGCGTACGTGCCGCGGCTGATCGCGGCGAAGGCGGCGGCCGAGCACGGGCTCGCGGAGGTGGATGTCGAGCGGGTCCGCCGTGACGTGGAGGCGCTGCACGGGGTGCTGGACGCGGCGCAGGCGGCCTCGGCGCTCGGGGACGCCCCAGAGGCGCACGGCGCCCTGCACGACTTCGTCGTGCGGACTCGGCTGGGCAGCGCGGTCTAGAGCGCGCGCAGGGCCGACGCGCGGCGGGCGCGGATCAGGAAGTCCTCGACGCGGGCGTGGTCCGGGGTCGAGGGGAGGGGGGAGGTGGTCGCCGCGGCGTCCGCCTCCTCCGTGAGGCGGGTCATCCAGGACTCGATCTCGGACCAGGGGACCTCGCCGCGCTTCACCGCGAGCAGACGCTCGCGGTCGTCGCCGACATGGATGGTCAGCTCGCCCGTGCGCAGCAGGTCGCGGCAGCTCATGAGCAGGCGCAGCAGGTGCATGGCGTGCTTCCAGCGCGGCTGCCCGTACTGGCGGACGTCGGCGTCGAGCTTCCTGCGCTGGCCCCCGGCGTACCGGACGAAGGTCTGGTGGGCCTGGCGGGAGAGGAACGCCTCGCGCAGCGCGACCAGTTCGCGGCCCATGTCGTCGATGTGCTCGACGACGGGGGAGTGCAGACACTCCAGGACGTTGGGGTTGGCGCGCAGGGCCAGCTCGCAGAAGCGCTCCAGCTCCCAGCTGAACTGCTCCTCCTCCGGCCCCTCCACATGCGCCGGCGGCTTCTCGAAGCGCCAGAAGAGCGGGGTCGGGGCGAGGAAGACGCCCCGGCGATCGGTGTCGCTCCCCTCGGTGTCCAGACCGAAGGCACGCGACCCCATGACGCAGGAATAGATCGTGTGGTCGCGCACCAGGTCTGCTGGAGTCATGCGGGTCAGATTACGCGAGGGTGATGGTGTCCCCGGACACGGTGATCTCCTCGGCCGGGAGGGGGCGCGGAGCCGGTCCGGCGGCCACCGAGCCGTCCGCGATGCGGTACTTGGAGCCGTGGCAGGGACAGTCGATGGTGCCGTTCGCGACCTTGTTCACCGTGCAGCCCTGGTGGGTGCAGACCGCCGAGAACGCCTTGAACTCGCCGTCCGTGGGCTGGGTGACGACCACCTTCTCGTCCTTGAAGACGGTGCCGCCCCCGACCGGGATCTGGGAGGTGCTGCCGAGCGATGTCCCGGCGGGCGCCGTACCCGGGGTCGTCGGGCCCGTGGGCAGGGGCGTCGTCGGGCCGGCGGTCGTACCGCCCTCCTTGTCGCCGTCCGAGCCGCAGCCGGTGGCCAGCGCGGCGGTGACCGAACCCGCACCGGCCAGCAGCACGGTACGACGGGGCGTGGCATCTGAAGTCATGCCGTACAGCTTGGTCCGGGGGCGGTGCCGGACCGGGCAACACGCCTACGCCCAGGGGACCTGAACACCCCGAGTGGCGGCACGCCCCGGTTCAGGTGACATTGGGCGTGTTTCCGCCCCGGCGAAGGACAGGACCACGGCAGTCGCACCGAACCCGCACGCGTGCGCGCCGCGACCGCCCTCCCCGTCCGTCTCGGAGGGCGGTCGCCGCCGCTGCGGGTCCGGGCGGCTGACTAGGCTGAACGGAGCACTCTCGCACTTCGAAGGAGCACCACGTGGCGGTACGAGCGGTCCGAGGCGCCGTCCAGCTGGAACGGGACGAGGCCGGACACATGCACGAGCAGGTCGAGGAACTGCTCACCGCCGTCCTGGAGCGCAACGGGCTCACCGCCGACGACCTGATCAGCATCTGGTTCACGGCCACGCCCGATCTGCACAGCGACTTCCCGGCAGCGGCGGCACGCCGGATCGGGATCGTCGACGTGCCCCTGATCTGCGCGCAGGAGCTGGACATCGAGGGTGCGATGCCGAGGGTCGTACGGCTCCTCGCGCACGTCGAGTCGGAACTGCCCAAGTCCGCGATCGCGCACGTCTACCTCGGTGCCGCGGCCGCCCTGCGCAAGGACATCGCCCAGTGAGAACCGCGCTCGTCATCGGAACCGGCCTCATCGGCACCTCGGCGGCGCTCGCGCTCGCCGGGCGGGGCATCGCCGTCCACCTCCGCGACCACGACCCGGCCCGCGCGCGTACGGCCGCGGCGCTCGGCGCCGGCACGGACGAGGCGCCCGAGGGGCCCGTCGACCTCGCGATCGTCGCCGTACCTCCGGCACATGTGGCCGCCACGCTCGCCGCGGCGATGCGCGACGGGCTCGCGCGCGGCTACCTGGACGTGGCGAGCGTCAAGGGCGGACCGAAGCGGGAGCTGGAGGAGCTGGGGCTCGACCTCACCGCGTACATCGGCACGCACCCGATGTCCGGGAAGGAGCGCTCGGGCCCGCTCGCGGCGACCGCCGACCTCTTCGAGGGGCGGCCGTGGGTGCTCACCCCGACCCGGGACACCGACACCGAGGTCCTGAACCTCGCCCTGGAGCTGGTCGCGCTCTGCCGCGCCGTCCCCGTCGTCATGGACGCGGACGCCCACGACCGGGCGGTCGCGCTCGTCTCGCACACCCCGCAGCTGGTCTCGTCGATGGTCGCGGCGCGCCTGGAGGAGGCGGACGAGACGGCGGTACGGCTCTGTGGGCAGGGCATCCGTGACGTCACCCGGATCGCGGCCTCCGACCCGCGCATGTGGGTCGAGATCCTGTCGGCGAACCCCGGGCCTGTCGCGGACGTCCTCGCGGGCGTCGCGGCGGACCTGGACGAGACGGTCCGGGCGCTCCGCTCGCTCCAGTCCACCGACGACGACAAGCGCCGGGAGGGCACGAGCGGGGTCGAGGACGTGCTGCGCCGCGGCAACGCGGGCCGCGCGCGGGTCCCGGGCAAGCACGGTGCCGCGCCGACGCTGTACGAGACCGTCGCCGTCCTCATCAGCGACCAGCCGGGCGAGCTCGCCCGTATCTTCGCGGACGCCGGCCGCGCGGGGGTCAACATCGAGGACGTCCGCATCGAGCACGCGACGGGGCAGCAGGCGGGCCTGGTCCAGCTGATGGTGGAGCCGTCGGCCGCGCCGGTGCTGGGGGCCGCGCTGCGGGAGCGGGGCTGGGCGCTCAGGGCGGGGTGAGCCCGGCTCGGCCAGATGGGTGGCCGGGACTCGGTAACCTTGTGTAGGCCGCGCACGTCCGCGAGGCCTCACCGCTCACCCCAGGAAGGTGTTCCCCACCGTGGAAACCGTGATCGTCGCCATCGACGGGCCCTCCGGCACGGGCAAGTCGAGCACCTCGAAGGCGGTTGCCGCCAAGCTGGGGCTGAGCTACCTGGACACCGGCGCGCAGTACCGCGCGATCACCTGGTGGATGATCAGCAACGGCGTCGACGTCAGCGACGCCGAGGCCGTCGCCAACGCCGCCGCCAAGCCCGTCATCGTCTCCGGCACCGACCCGGCCCGTCCGACGATCACCGTCGACGGGGCCGACGCCGCCGGCCCGATCCGTACCGAAGAGGTCACCTCCAAGGTCAGCGCCGTCAGCGCCGTCCCCGAGGTGCGGGCCCGGATCACCGAGCTGCAGCGGTCCATCGCCAAGAACACCGACGGCGGCATCGTCGTCGAGGGCCGGGACATCGGCACCACCGTCCTGCCCGACGCCGACCTCAAGATCTTCCTCACCGCCTCCCCCGAGGCCCGTGCCGCCCGCCGCTCCGGCGAGCTCAAGGGCGTCGACGTGGCGGCCACCCAGCAGGCCCTGATCAAGCGGGACGCGGCGGACTCCAGCCGTAAGACCTCCCCGCTCGCCAAGGCCGACGACGCCGTCGAGGTCGACACCACGGACCTGACTCTGGACCAGGTCATCGAGTGCGTCGTGACCCTGGTGGAGGAGCTGCGCAGCCGAGACACAGCGCAGGTTGAGGGTCCCGAGTGAGGAACGAGCGAGGGGCACTCGGCCGCAGCGGAGTCGAGGCGGAGCGCGACCGAAAGCACAGAGAAGAGGGCGGCCGCCAAGTGACCCAGCCCTCCGAGAAGGGCGCCGCCGTCGGGCGTGGCATCGGCATCGGGCTGATGTACGGCCTGTGGAAGCCGCGCGTCCTCGGTGCCTGGCGGGTGCCGGCCTCCGGACCCGTCATCCTCGCCGTCAACCACGCGCACAACATCGACGGCCCCATGCTCATGGGCACGGCCCCCCGCCCGGTGCACTTCCTGATCAAGAAGGAAGCGTTCGTCGGGCCCCTCGGGCCCTTCCTGGAGGGCATCGGGCAGCTCAAGGTGGACCGGGACAGCACGGACCGGGCCGCGATAGGCAACGCCCTCGCGGTCCTGGAGCACGGCGGCGTCCTCGGGATCTTCCCCGAGGGCACCCGCGGCGAGGGCGACTTCGCCTCCCTGCGCGCCGGGCTCGCGTACTTCGCCGTACGCAGCGGGGCGCCGATCGTCCCGGTCGCGGTCCTGGGAAGTTCCGACCGCCCCGGACGGTTGATCAAGGCGCTGCCCCCGCTGCGCAGCCGCGTCGACGTCGTCTTCGGCGACGCCTTCGAGGCCGGCGACGGCAGCGGGCGCCGCACCCGCAAGGCGCTGGACGAGGCCACCGTACGGATTCAGGAGCGGCTCACCGCCCACCTGAAAAACGCCAGGCGCCTCACCGGGCGCTGAGTGAGACTCTGAGTAGTGGGTTCGCACCCACCGACCACGAATGATCAAGGAACGGACTTCATGAACGACCAGCACGACCACGGGGCACTTGGCGACGCCGAGTACGCGGAGTTCATGGAGCTCGCCGCGGAAGAGGGCTTCGACATCGAGGAGGTCGAGGGCGCGATCGAGGAGGCCGGGCACGGCCCGCTCCCCGTCCTCGCCGTCGTCGGCCGCCCCAATGTCGGCAAGTCGACCCTGGTGAACCGGATCATCGGCCGCCGTGAGGCCGTCGTCGAGGACAAGCCCGGCGTCACCCGCGACCGTGTCACGTACGAGGCCGAGTGGGCGGGCCGCCGCTTCAAGGTCGTCGACACCGGCGGCTGGGAGCAGGACGTCCTCGGCATCGACGCCTCCGTCGCCGCCCAGGCCGAGTACGCCATCGAGGCCGCCGACGCCTGTGTCTTCGTCGTGGACGCCACCGTCGGCGCCACCGACACCGACGAGGCCGTCGTCAAGCTGCTGCGCCGCGCCGGCAAGCCCGTCGTCCTCTGCGCCAACAAGGTCGACGGCCCGTCCGGCGAGGCCGACGCCACCGCCCTGTGGTCGCTGGGCCTCGGCGAGCCGTACCCCGTCTCCTCGCTGCACGGCCGCGGTACGGGCGACATGCTCGACGCCGTCCTGGAGGCCCTGCCCGAGGCCCCGGCCCAGACCTTCGGCAGCGCGATCGGCGGCCCCCGCCGCATCGCCCTCATCGGCCGCCCGAACGTCGGCAAGTCCTCGCTCCTGAACAAGGTCGCCAACGAGGACCGCGTGGTCGTCAACGAGCTGGCCGGCACCACGCGCGACCCGGTCGACGAGCTGATCGAGCTCGGCGGCAAGACCTGGAAGTTCGTGGACACCGCCGGTATCCGCAAGAAGGTCCACCTCCAGGAGGGCGCGGACTACTACGCCTCCCTGCGCACCGCCGCCGCGGTCGAGAAGGCCGAGGTCGCCGTCGTCCTGATCGACACCACCGACAACATCTCGGTCCAGGACCAGCGCATCATCACCATGGCGGTCGAGTCGGGCCGCGCGCTCGTCATCGCGTACAACAAGTGGGACGAGCTCGACGAGGAGCGGCGCTACTACCTGGAGCGCGAGATCGAGACCGAGATGCAGCAGGTCGCCTGGGCGCCCCGGGTCAACGTCTCCGCCAAGACCGGCCGCCACATGGACCGGCTCGTCCCGGCGATCGAGACCGCGCTCGCCGGCTGGGAGACCCGCGTCCCCACCGGCCGCCTGAACGCCTTCCTCGGTGAGCTGGTCGCGGCCCACCCGCACCCGATCCGCGGCGGCAAGCAGCCCCGCATCCTCTTCGGCACGCAGGCGGGCACCAAGCCGCCCCGGTTCGTCCTCTTCGCCTCCGGCTTCCTGGAGGCCGGCTACCGCCGCTTCGTCGAGCGCCGGCTGCGCGAGGAGTTCGGCTTCGAGGGCACCCCGATCCACATCTCGGTCCGGGTCCGCGAGAAGCGCGGCCGCAAGAAGTAGTCCGGAGCTGGTCCGGAGGAATCCGGATCCGGAGGAATCCGGAGCAGTCCAGGACACGGCTGAGGGCCGGGGCGATGTGCCCCGGCCCTCAGCCGTTCACGCCTCTCCTACAGCCCCCTGCGCGGCCCCGGTGGCAGTGCCGCCGGGGTGGGGGAGTGCTGCGCCGACCACGCCGCAGGCTGCGCCGTGTAGCGGCTTCCGTGCCCGTACCCGTGGCCGAGTCCCTGCCCGTAGAGCCCCGTGCTCACCGGCGTACCGAAGGCCCGGAAGCCCAGGTCCTCCTCGCCGCTGCGGTCGCCCGGCAGCGCGCGGAACGACCGGCGGTACTCCGAGTACAGAGCGTCGTAGATCGGCGTCGCCGACTGGCCGGCCGTGACGTCCTGCGCCGGGCGCATGGAAGGGATCTGGCTCGGATACGGCTGGCGGAGTGGGTCGTATGTGTGCACGTACGTGCCAACGACCTCGTCGTCCGTCGGATGCGGGCGGCTCTCCGAAAGAGGCGCCCGCCGTGGGCGGGGAATCGTCGGAACGCCGGAGAGGCCCGCCGGTCCCAAGGGACCCGAGCCGACGGAGTGCCCCTCTTGCCTCACGTACCGGCCAGCGGCATCGCCGCAGCCACCAGACGCCCGTTGGCCGCCGCCTTCTCCAGGGCGTCACGCAGCAGGTCCTCGCGCGGCTGCTGACCGATCGAGCCGACCGGAGCGGCGAAGACCAGCACCGTGTGGGACTTGTTGGCCGCAGCGCGCCATCCCTCGGTGACCTGGAGCGGCTGGTGGGCCTGCCACCAGGCGGCCTGGCCGGTGCCGCCCGTACCCGGCTGGAGCACGGAGTGCAGCTGGCCCATCGCGACGAGCACGGACCAGCCGGGCAGCGTGGCCGGCCGCTGGTTCACGTCGGCGACCGGCTGGAAGCCCTGCTCGATCAGGAGCGGCAGGAACTCGTCGCTCAGGCCGTCCGAACCGGGGCGGGCGACCGGGGCGGTCGGCTCGACGACGAGCGCCGGGTGCAGCTCGCCCGCGATCAGGACGAGCCCGCTGGTGACACCCAGGACGGCCTGCTCGGGGTGGGCCGCGCTCAGCGTGTCCGCCGCGTCCGTCGCGGCGATGGAGCGGACGGCGCCCTGGAGCTGTTCCTCGGCGACCTTGACGACCTGGGACGGAATGCAGCTGGCGTGGGCGAACGCCAGGACGGCGGTCTCCTCGCCGACGAACAGCACCGTGCTCGTACGCTCCTGCTCGGAGTCGCCCGGCGTGCGGCAGGAGGTGCAGTCGTAGCTGCCCGGGGCATTGTCGCCGGCGAGCAGCCGGTCGGCTTCTTCGTCGCCGATCTCGGCGCGTACGTCCTCGCTGACGTCGAGCATGCGCGGCACGGGGGGCTCCCTGGACTCGGTACGTGCGACGCCGGGCGGATCCCGGCTCGTCTCATGACGAGTTCAACGGGAGAGGCTCGGCCGGGGTCACGCGTTCGGGTCCGGCAACTTGTGTGACTCCGACCGGGTGGGTGATGAGGCTCCTTCCGCGCGGCACGGGCACGGGGCGGCCGTGGGGTGCCTAGCCTGCCGCGATGTCGAAGATCAGATTGTGGACAGTCGGCGCCTCCGCCGCGGCGCTGATGGCCCTGCTTCCCGCGCCGTCGCAAGCGCAAGCGCCGTCGCGGGCGCAGGCGCAGGCGCAGCCGCGGACACAGCAGGTGCCCGCGGCCCCCGCGTACGCCTGCGCCGTCGACCAGTGGCCGTGGGGCTGTGTCGCCGAGTGCGAGAGCAGCGGCCGCTGGCACGTCAACACCGGCAACGGCTACTACGGCGGGCTTCAGTTCTGGCAGCCGACGTGGGTCGAACACGGCGGACTGCGCTACGCCCGGCGGGCCGACCTGGCCACCCGCCCGCAGCAGATCACCATCGCGGAGGAGGTGCTGCGCACCCAGGGGTGGGGGGCCTGGCCGGTCTGCTCGAAGCGGTACGGGCTGAGCGGGCGGGTCCACACGGTCCAGCCGGGCGACACGCTCAGCTCGGTCGCCCGGCGCTTCGGGATCGTGGGCGGCTGGCCGGCGCTGTACGAGGCGAACCGGAGCCTGATCGGGGCCGACCCGAACCGGCTCCTGACCGGGACGATGCTGAGGATCGCCCCGCTCACCGTCCTGCGCTGAACTCGGCGGCCTCCCCGCTGAACGCGAGGGAGCCGCGGCGCAGCTCGTGCAGCAGCGTGCCGGGCGGCAGACCGGGCGGGGGCCGCTGCTCGGCGAGGACGACGGCGGCGCCGCCCGGCCGGGCGAGTTCGGCGAGCAGGCGGTAGGTACGCGAGGAGACCGCCGGGGACATGCCGAGGGACGGCTCGTCCACCAGGACCACGCGCGCGGGCGTCAGCAGGGCCCGGGAGAGCGCGAGCATCCGGCGCTCTCCACCGGAGAGGATCCCCGCGGGGTGGGCGAGGAGCGGTTCGAGCTCGGGGTACGCCTCCAGTGCCCGCGCGCGGTCCCCGGGGGCCAGGTCCAGGTTCTCGGCGACGGTGAGCGTGGCGTACACGGCCCGCAGATCCGGTACGAAGCACAGGCCGCGCCGCGCCCGGTCGTGGGCGTGGAGGCGGGTCACGTCCGCGCCGCGCCACAGGACCCGGCCGGCGGCGAGGGGGACCGTCCCGGCGAGCGCGCGCAGGGCGGTCGTACGGCCGGAGCCGTTGCGGCCGACGAGGACGGTGACGGTCGCGGGCGGCACGGGCAGGTCGATGCCGTGCAGGGCCTCCAGGGGGCCGTAGCGGACGCGGGCGGCGCGCAGGGCGATCTCGACGCTCATGACACGATCCGGCCTCCCTCCATGGTGTGCACGGTGTGGGCGATGCCGGCGACGAGGTCCGGGTCGTGCTCGACGACGAGGACGGTCAGGCCGTCGGCGGCGAGCGCGGCGAGGACCCGGGCGAGGGCGTCGGTCTCCGCGGCGTCCAGACCGGCGGCGGGCTCGTCCAGGAGGAGGGTGTGCGGGCCCCCGGCGAGCGCGCGGGCCAGCTCGACCCGGCGCAGGGTCCCGGTGGGCAGGCCGGCGGCGGGCCGGTGGCGGACGGCTCCGGCGAGGCCGAGGAGGCGGAGGGCCTGTTCGGTGGCGGCGGGGCTGGGGGCGTGGGCGTGGCCCTGTTCGGTGCCGAGGCGGACGTTGTCCTCGACGGTGAGGGAGGGGAACACGGCGAGCTGCTGGAAGGAGCGGGCGATGCCGAGCCGGGTGCGGGCGTGGGCGGGGCGGGCGGTGATGTCGGCGTCGTCGAGGGTGACGCGGCCGTGGGTGGGGCGCAGGGTGCCGGCGAGGCAGTCGAAGAGGGTGCTCTTGCCGGCGCCGTTGGGGCCGACGAGGGCGGTGACGCGGCCGGGGGTGAGGGCGAGGGAGACGTGGGAGAGGGCGGTGAGGCCGCCGGGGTAGACGAGGGTGAGGTCGTGGGCGCGGAGGCGGGGGGCCGGTGCGGGCCGGGGGTGCGCCCGGCCTCCGGCCGGGCTGGAGTTCCCACCCGCACCACCCGTACCGCTGAGTGACAGAGGTGCGGGTCCACCTGTGGGTGGTCGCCCGCCGTCGGCGACCGCGGGGCGCGTCCGGTCGGCCCCCGGCGGCCGGGCGGCCGCCCGTGCCCGGCGACCAGGGGGTGGCTCCTTCGCGGTCACGGCCGAAGCCGACGGCCTTCGCTCCGGGAGCCAGGACGTCAGCGGGGGCACCCGGCCCACCAATGCCGCCAGGATGCCCACCGCCGCCGCCGCCACGCCGCCCCTGGTGCCCGCGTCGAGGGCGACCAGGAGGGCCGCGGCGGCCAGGGGGGAGAGGAGACTGTCGGCGCCCAGGACGATGATCGCGGCGAACCAGAGCAGGCCGCGCACCGGGTCGTAGGCCTCCGGGTCGAAGGCGCGCAGGCCCATGCCCAGGAGGCCGCCGCCCAGGGCGGCCAGGGCCGCGCCCAGGACGAAGGCCAGGAGCTTGAGCAGGCTCACCCGTACCCCGGCCGCCTCCGCGCCCGCCTCGTGGTCGCGCAGCGCGGCGAGCGCCCTGCCCGTACGGCCCCGGCGCAGGGCCGCGACCAGGAGCAGGCAGCCGGCCAGGACCACGAGCTCCAGGGCGTAGTAACGGCGGTCGTCCGCGAAGCCCGCCGGGCGTCCGAGGTCCAGGCCGGCCGTCGCGTACGGCTGCGCGAAGACGAACCGGCTCACCGCCACGCCCACCGCCAGCGTCGCGAGCGCCAGCGCGAGGCCGTGCCGGCGGATCGCCGGCCACCCCGTGACCAGGCCCAGCGGGGCCACCAGCAGCACCGCGACCCCCAGCGCCACCAGCTCCGGCAGGCCGCCGGCCGCGAGGAGCGCCGTGAACAGGGCGCCGAGACCCGCGTACGCCGCCTGCCCCAGCGCGATCTGCCCGCCGCGCCCCGTCACCACCACCAGGGACAGCAGCACGATCGCCAGCGCCGGCACCTGCACCGCGGTGTGCAGGTCGGTGCCCGCGAACCCGAAGGGGAGCAGGAAGAGGATCCCGGCCGTCACCCACACGCCCCCCGGGACCCGGCCCGCCGAAGCCGTCGGCGGCGGCAGCGCGTCCTGCCCCCGCCCCCCGACCCCCGGCAGGACCAGCGCCGCCACCAGCAGCGCCACGACGAACAGGTTCGCCCCGACCGCCTGCATCAAGGGCCCCGCGAAGCCCTCCGGGTGGAACCGGGTCAGCTGCGCCTGCGCCACCCCCAGCGCGAGGGCCGTCACGATCGCGACCGGCAGGCTCCGCATCCGGGCCACCACCGCGACCGCGATCACCTCGACGACCAGCAGCGGCATCCCGTACGGGTCGAGCCGTACGTACGGGGCGAGCAGCACCCCCGTCAGGCCCGCCGTGAACGCGCCGAACGCCCAGCCCACCGCCGACACCCGGTCCGCGTCGATCCCGCCCAGCATCGCCAGCGGCCGGTTGTCGACCACCGCCCGCAGCTCCCGGCCGAAGCGGGTCCACCGCGTCACCGCCCCGACCAGCAGGGCCAGCAGCACCACCGCCGTGAGCTGGGTCCACGGGTCGTCGCCGAGCAGCACCGGGGCGTCCGCCCGCGCCCCGGTGCCCCACACCAGCGCCGCGCCGCCCACGAGCAGGACGAAGACCCCGATGGAGGCCACCAGGGTCTGCGCCGGGTTGGAGCCGAGGAGCGCCAGCGGCCGGAACACGGCCCGGTCGAGGACGAGTCCGATGCCGGGGGCGACGACCAGCAGGGTCATCAGAGCGGCCGGCCCCAGCGGCCAGCCCCACTCCACCACCAACTGCCGCAGCACATAGGCGCAGACCATGGCGATCGCGCCGTGCGCCAGATTGAGCACGCCCGTCGCGCGGTACGTGACGATCAGTCCGATGCCGGTGAGCGCGGCGGCGCTGCCGACGGCGAGACCGGCGAGCGTGAGGTCGTACGTCAGCGAGGCCACGGCTCACACACCGGACAGGGGTCGAGCTCCGCGTCCCCCACCGGCACGGCCTCGGCCTTCCCCGCCACCAGCGGGCAGTCCGGACGGTGGGCCAGCGTCCCGCCGGGGACCCGGACCGGGGGCTCCTCCGAGGAGGGCGGGGGCGCGTCCGCCGGTGCGTCGGACGGCGGTGGGCGCTCGGGCGTCGGGGCCCGGACCGCCGCCCCGACGAGCACCGCACCCGCCACGATCAGTGCCGCCCCCGGCACCGTGCACGAGGCGAGATACGGCAGCTGTCGCTCCGCGAAGCGCTCGCCCGAGATCCCGTACCAGCCCAGCACGCAGAGCACCGCACCCGCGGCGGCCGCCGCGAGGCCGCCCCACAGCAGTACCCGGGATGTCGGCACGGGGCCTCCCTCGCCTCTTTCTTGCACTATGCCCGGAACCGGCACACCCTGGAATCATCAGGCCGCCCGGTCTGTACGGACATCCGGTGGTGAGCCAGATGGTTCTCAGACGAATCGGTGGACGCTCGCGTCTCGCGGCCCTGGCGGCCGCGACGGCTCTCTTCCTCGGCCCGGCACTCGTCGGCTGCGGGGACGACAACGGCGGCACGCCGAGCGAGACGACCCCCGTGGTACCGCCCGCGCCGACGACGGCGGCAGAGCCCGCCGACCCGGCAGCGGCCAAGGCCGAGATCACCAAGAACTGGACCGCCTTCTTCGACCCGAAGACGCCGACGGCCGACAAGGTGAAGCTCCTGGAGAACGGCGAGCAGATGCAGCCCGTCCTCGCCGCCCTCGGAAGCAACCCGAACGCCGCCACGACCTCGGTGAAGGTCACCGGCATCGCGTTCACCTCGGCGACCGGCGCCGACGTGACGTACGACCTGCTCGTCAGTGGCGCACCCGCCCTGCCCGACTCCAAGGGCACCTCCGTCCTCCAGGACGACACCTGGAAGGTGTCCGTGAAGACCCTCTGCGGCCTGGTGCAGCTCAGCGGTGCGACCGTTCCGGGCTGCTGAGGCGGCAGCGGCGCTCCTCCTCACCGCGCTGCTCGCCCTCAGCACGGCATGCGGCAGCCGGCTGCCCGAGCGGGCGTTCGAGACGCGGCCCACCGCTACTCACCCCTCCGGCGGTGAGCCGCTCCGTATCGGCGTCATCACCAGCGCCACCAGCCCCGTCGGCGGCGACGCCTTCACCGGCCCGCGCGACGGCGCCCGCGCCTGGTTCGACGCCCTCAACGCGCGCGGCGGACTGAACGGACGCCGGGTCGAGGTCGTCACCTGCGACGACGGTGGCAGCGGCGTCGGCAACAACGAGTGCGTGCACCGGCTGCTCGACGAGCGGAAGGTGTTCGCCCTGGTCGCCACCACCGCGCTCGACTACGCCGGCGCCCCGCTGGTTGCCAAGGCCGGCGTCCCCGACATCGGCGGCCAGCCGCTCACCCCGGCGTACGAGACCTATCCGCACCTGTACGGGATCTACGGCAGCTCCGCCCCGCGCACCGGCGCCTCGCCCGGCTGGAACGGGGTCCTGTACGGCGGGACCGAGGTCTACCGCTGGTTCAAGCGCGAGCTGGGCGCCCGTACCGCCGCGGTCGTCGCCTACAACCAGGCCGCGTCGACCTCGTACGCCCGGCTGATCTCCGAGGGCCTGCGGGCCGAGGGATACCGGGTCGTCGAGGAGCAGGTCGACTTCGTCCTGCCCAACTTCCGCGCCGTCGCGGCCGATCTGCGGGCCCAGGGCGCCGACCTCGTCTTCGACGCCATGGACACGCACGGCAACGCGCAGCTCTGCGAGGCGATGGAGGCGCTGGGGGTCGAGGTCACGGCCAAGGTGACGAACGTGCAGAACTGGTCATCGGACGTCCCGCGCGACTACGCGAAGTCCCCCGCCTGCCGCGACGCGCTCTTCGTGACGGGCTCCAGCCGCAACTACGAGGACACCGGGCACCCGGCGGTACGTGAGTTCCGGACGGCGATGGGGGACCGGCCGCTGTCCCAGTGGCAGCTGGAGGGCTGGGCGGCCGCCATGTGGTTCACGGACGCGGCGCGGTCCTGCGGGGACCGGCTCACCCGCGCCTGCGTCGAGGAGTACGTCAACAGGCCGGAGCCGTACACCGCCCGCGGTCTGCTGCTGCCCGTCCGCTTCGAGAAGCTCGCCGAGCCGCCGAAGACCCGTCACACCTGTCTGTCCGTGGCCCGTTGGCAGGACGGCAAGGGCTGGGTCACCCAGGGAGACATGACCACGAACTGCGCCACCGTCCCCCAGCTCGGCTACCGACCGTGAAACCGGAACGCGCAGGGCAGTACAGTCACCACCGTCCGACCACTTCACCGGGGGGAACCGGCAGCCCGATGCGCATCTCCTTTCTGCTCCACAACGCCTACCACATCGGCGGAACCATCCGGACGACGTTCACCCTGGCCCAGGTACTGGCGGAGCGTCACGAGGTCGAGATCGTCTCCGTCTTCCGGCACCGTGACGAGCCGATCCTGGACATTCCCACCGGTGTGACCCTGCGTCATCTCGTCGATCTGCGGAAGGACAGCCCCGGCTACGACGGCGAGCACCCCGACATCTCCCGGCCGGCCCGGGTCTTCCCGCGGGGCGACGGCCGGTGGAAGCAGTACAGCGCGCTCACCGACGCCCGCATCGGCGAGCATCTCGCGAGCGTCACCGCCGACGTGGTGGTCGCCACCCGTCCCGGGCTCAACGTCCACCTCGCCAAGCAGACCCGGCGCGGGCCGGTCCTGGTCGGCCAGGAGCACCTGATCCTGGACGGCCACACCTACCGGCTGCGCCGCGAGATCGCCCACCAGTACGCCCTCCTGGACGCCGTCACCACCGTCACCGAGGCCGACGCCCGTTCGTACCGGACGAGGCTGAGGCTGCCCGGCGTGCGGATCGACGCGGTGCCCAACAGCGTGCCCGCGCCGAGCGTCCCGCCCGCCGACCCCGCCTCGAAGATCGTCGTCGCGGCCGGGCGGCTGACCCCGGTCAAGCGGTACGACGTGCTGGTCGACGCCTTCGCCGAGGTGGCCGCGGCCCGCCCGGACTGGAAGCTGCGGATCTACGGTGAGGGCGACGCCTTCGGCAACCTGAGGCAGTCGCTCGCCCGGCAGATCGAGAGGCTCGGTCTCGGCGAGAACGTCTTCCTGATGGGCACGGCCAACCCGATGGAGCCGGAGTGGGCGAAGGGCTCGATCGCCGCCGTCACCTCGCGGCGCGAGTCCTTCGGCATGACCATCGTCGAGGCGATGCGGTGCGGGCTGCCGGTCGTCTCCACCGACTGCCCGCACGGCCCCCGCGAGATCATCGAGGACGGCGTCGACGGCCGTCTCGTGCCGGTCGACGACGCGTCCGCGGTCGCCCGCGCCCTGCTCGAACTCGTCGAGGACGACGAGCTGCGCGCCAAGACCGCGCGCGCCGCGCTCTCGGCCTCCGAACGCTTCGACCCGGTCCCGATCGCCGCCCGCCACGAGGAGATCTGGAGCGAGCTCGTCGCCCGGGGCACGAGCGGGCGCACCCACGGCCGCGTCCGCGGCACCCTGCACCGAGCGGTCGGCACCCTCGTCGACGCGGTGTACGAACTGAAGCGCCGCATCGGAGTCCTCGTCCGCCGGTTCCGCTGAGCACTCCGTTCAGGAGGCGGTCGAGGACCGTAGCTGTCCTCGACGGCTGGCAGACTCGGCCCCATGTCGGAGACCTCCGCACGACTGCTGCGCCTGCTCTCGCTGCTGCAGGCCCATCGCGAGTGGTCCGGTGAGCGAAGCGAGATGGGGGTCCCCCGGCCGGAGGCTGGGGGAGGCTGGGGGGCACGCCGCGGACCGTGCGGCGGGACGTCGACCGGCTGCGTGAGCTCGGCTATCCCGTCAACGCCAGCCCCGGCACCGGCGGCGGGTACCAGCTCGGCGCCGGTGCCGAGCTGCCGCCGCTGCTGCTTGACGACGAGGAGGCGGTCGCCGTCGCGGTCGGGCTGCGCACGGCCGCCGGCCAGGGCATCGAGGGCATCGGCGAGACCTCCGTACGCGCCCTGGCCAAGCTGGAGCAGGTGCTGCCGGCCAGGCTGCGGCGCCGGGTGAGCACCCTCAACGCCTTCACCGTGCCGATGCCGCGCGCCCCGCAGGCGCGGGTCGACCCCGCCGTCCTGACCGAGCTCGCGAATGCCTGCCGGGACAGCGAGCGGCTCCGCTTCGAGTACCGCGACCACGGCGGCGCCACGACCCTCCCCCAGCCTCCGGCCGGGGGGACCCCCATCTCGCTTCGCTCACCGTCGAGCCGCATCGGCTGGTGTGCACGGAGCGCCGCTGGTACCTGGTCGCCTGGGACGTGGACCGTTCGGGCCGGCGTACGTTCCGGGTCGACCGGATCGACCCGGGACCGCCCCACGGCCCCCGCTTCCCGCCCCGCGGACCGCCCGCCGAGGATCTGGCCGTTGTCTCGAAAGGCGTCTCGATGGCGGCCTACGCGTCCGAGGCGACGATCCGGCTCCATGTCCGCTCGCCGATGCCGCCCGGTCCGTCGGACCGATGGACGGCGTCCTGGAGGCGGACGGTGACAGCGCCTGCCTGCTGCGCGCGGGCGCGGCCAGTCTGGAGGTCCTCGTCATCCATGTGCTGATGCCGGGCTTCGAGTTCGAGGTCGTCGCCCCGAGCGAGCTCGACGAATGGATCCGCTCGCTCAGGGACCGGCTTTCCCGCGCCGTGGACCGCTCGGCGCGGTGAGCCGCATCCGCTCGTAGGCCGCGAACTCCGGGTGGTGCAGATCGAAGGCGGGGGACTCGGAGCGGATCTTCGGGACGGCCTCGAAGTTGTGCCGGGGCGGCGGGCAGGACGTGGCCCACTCCAGCGAGCGGCCGTACCCCCACGGGTCGTCCACCTCGACCTTCGTCCCGTATCTGGCGGTGCGCCAGACGTTGTACAGGAACGGCAGCGTGGAGGCGCCGAGCAGGAACGAGCCGATGGAGGAGATCGTGTTCAGCGTGGTGAAGCCGTCGGCGGAGAGATAGTCGGAGTACCGGCGGGGCATGCCCTCCGCGCCGAGCCAGTGCTGCACCAGGAACGTGATGTGGAAGCCCACGAACAGCGTCCAGAAGTGGATCTTTCCGAGGCGTTCGTCGAGCAGCTTGCCGGTGAACTTGGGCCACCAGAAGTAGAAGCCGGCGAACATCGCGAAGACGACCGTGCCGAAGACCGTGTAGTGGAAGTGGGCGACGACGAAGTACGAGTCGTTGACATGGAAGTCCATGGGCGGCGAGGCCAGGATGACCCCGGTCAGTCCGCCGAGCAGGAAGGACACCAGGAAGCCGACCGCCCACAGCATGGGGGTCTCGAAGGAGAGCGAGCCCTTGAGCATCGTGCCGGTCCAGTTGAAGAACTTCACGCCGGTCGGCACGGCGATGAGGAACGACAGCATGGAGAAGAACGGCAGCAGCACCGCGCCCGTGACGAACATGTGGTGCGCCCACACCACCATCGAGAGTCCGGTGATCGCCATGGTGGCGGCGACCAGGGTCGTGTAGCCGAAGATGGGCTTGCGGGAGAAGACCGGGATGATCTCGGTGATGATGCCGAAGAACGGCAGGGCGATGATGTAGACCTCGGGGTGGCCGAAGAACCAGAAGAGGTGCTGCCACAGCAGCGCCCCGCCGTTCTCGGGCTCGAAGATCACGGCGCCGAGCCGCCGGTCCGCCTCCAGGACGAGCAGCGCCGCGGCCAGGACCGGGAACGCCATCAGGACCAGGACCGTGGTGAACAGGATGTTCCAGGTGAAGATCGGCAAGCGGAACATCGTCATGCCCGGCGCCCGCATCGCGATGATCGTCGCCAGGAAGTTCACCGAGGCGAGGATCGTGCCGAAGCCGGAGAGCGCGAGTCCCATGATCCACAGGTCGGCGCCGACGCCGGGCATGCGTTCCAGGCTGTTGAGCGGGGCGTAGGCGGTCCAGCCGAAGGCGGCGGGCCCGCTCGGCACGGCAAGGGATGCGAGCACCATCAGGCCGCCGAAGAGGAACAGCCAGTACGAGAACATGTTCAGCCGCGGGAAGGCGACGTCGGGGGAGCCGATCTGGAGCGGCACCAGCTCGTTGGCGAAGCCGGCGAAGGTCGGCGTCGCGAAGAGCAGCAGCATGATCGTGCCGTGCAGCGTGAACGCCTGGTTGAACTGCTGGTTGTCGATCAGCTGCAGCCCGGGACGGGCCAGCTCGGCCCGCATCAGCATCGCCATGAGCCCGGCGACCAGGAAGAAGAGGAACGACGTGACCAGGTAGAGGTGCCCGATCTTCTTGTGGTCGGTGGTGGTGATCCAGTCGATCAGGACCCGCCCATGCCGTTCCGGTGCTGATTCGACGGCCGCGTGCGCGGTGTCGGTGCCCATCGATGCCTCCGGTGGTCCGATCGTCCGGACATGATGCGCGCCCGGGGCGTCGGGACACGGGAGGCGGATCGGCGGGCTCGCCCGGTCGGCCGAACGTGTGCACGTCGTGCGGAGGAATCGTGAATACCGGTCGGCCCTGTCCCGCCCCTTCAATTCCCCTGGCCAGGGCTCGGAACGGAATTCCGGAGGCTGTGGTGAGAACTGCCGGTGAGGGCCGGGAATTGCTGAAGAACCGGCCGGAAACTGCCCTTACGGGTGACGGTGTTCGTGTCAAACATATGTCGAGAACCTGTGACACAAGCGTGACCGGTGGGGTACATGCGCTTGCTGGGAGATCTCGCCGCTCAGCGCTTCCGTCACCGTCCGGTGCCGCCTAACGTGAAGCCCATGACACCGAAGCCGAGCTCTTCCGTACCGCCCGACGACGCCGCCCCGGAGTCCTATGTGGGGCTCGCCGCGGGCCGCGCCGAACAGCTCGCCCGGGACCGCGGCTGGAGCGTCGTACGGTCCCTGCCACCCGGCTCGATCATCACGATGGAGTACCTGGAGGGGCGCATCAACTTCGAGGTGACGGGCGGCACCGTCACCCGCTGCTGGCTCGGCTAGGAGCCGGCGGGCCGGAGCGTACGAAGGGCCCCGGCGTCCTTGTCCTCGGACGCCGGGGCCCTTCGTCATGCGGTCGTGGCGGGGGTGCTCAGCCGCCCGTGAGGGGCCGCGAGTGCGGCGGGCGACGGCTGCCGGCAGGCGTCACCGGCGTACGCACCGAGTGCGGGGCGTGCCCCGCGTGCGCGGTGTGCGGCCGCGGCGAGGCGAGCGGTGAGGCGATCCGGCCCTCGCCGCGCACGGCGGTGGCACGCCCTCCCCTGGCTCCCACGGTCTCCCGGACCGGCTCCTCGACACCCGCCGGATGCGGCGGGAACAGCGCCGGGCGCGGCCCACCGGTCGCGACGGGCAGCGAGGGCACCAGCCGGCGGCGGGCCCGGAGCTGCTCGCGCAGCCGGTCGCGCAGGCTGAGGATCACGGCCTCCACGCGGGCGATCACCGGCTCGCACCAGGGCAGCGCGAGCAGGATCAGGAGCCCCGCGGCCCAGCCGAGCAGCACATCGCTCAGCCAGTGCGTACCGAGGTAGACGGTGGTGAGGCCGACGCCGAGCGCGACCACGGCCGAGAGGGCCGACAGATAGCGCCGGGCCCTCGGCGTGGTCGCCAGATAGGCCAGGATGCCCCAGGTCACGACCGCGTTGGCGGTGTGTCCTGACGGGAATATATCGCCGCCCGCGAAGAGCTCGGCCGAGCCGATCTGCGTCGCGTAGTGGGGACCGAGACGGCCGAGTCCGAGCTTGACCGAGCCGACCGTGACATTGAGCAGGAGCAGCGCGGCGCCGAGTGACAGCAGCGGCCGCAGGGTGTGCTGGCGCCAGGAGCGCCAGCCCAGCCAGGCCGCCACCATCACGGCCGTCGGACCGCGCTGGCCGAGGACGACGTAGTAGTCGAGGAAGGCGTGCAGCTCCGGCCACTGCTGATAGGGCCGGAAGAGCATGATCTTCCAGTCGAGGGTCACCAGCCAGGTCGAGAGCAGCACGGCCACGACGATGGCGAGATAGAACGCCAGCGTCCCGCCGAAGAGGGCGAGACGCGTGCGGGTCATCCCCGGGACCTCTATCTTCGGCGGTTCCGGCTCCCGGTCCAGCCGGGCAAAGATGTCGGTACGCACCCAATCGACGTTACAGGGAGTGAGTAGCGACCTTGGTCGATCCGGTGTCTTCGTGATGACGATGTGATGTGGAGTGGGTCTCAACCCGGTGTTTATTCCTGGCGTCTGTCTGAGAATCCGATGACCTTGCGCCCTATTGCCGTCGGGCGACCTTCCGGAAGTCTGTTTGAGCTCCGGGGAAATGCTTCAAACGGTTGTGCGTATGGAATTCCATGCGACGCGCGGTGCGGGTGGAGTGGCGTACGCCACACCCGGCGGCCCGTCGGGGTGAGAGCTGCACCACGCGCTCGGGGCGGGAACTCGCGTACGCTGACGGCTCACTCGCCCGTCGATGCCGGGCCGCCCCGAGGACCCGAGCCCCGGCCGGCGCCCACCGAGCGCGAGGGATTCAACGGGAGGTACGTACATGCAGCGGACGATCACGGCCGGAGCACGGCTCCGCGCCGCCGCCGGCGGATCCAACCGCTGGGTCGTCCTCGTCGTCCTGTGCGTCAGCCTCCTGCTGGTCGCCCTGGACGCCACCGTGCTCCATGTCGCCGTCCCCTCGCTCACCGAGGACCTGCGACCCAGCTCCACCGCGCTGCTGTGGATCGTCGACGCCTACCCGCTGATCTGTGCCTCGCTGCTGATCCTCTTCGGCACGCTCGGTGACCGGGTCGGACGGCGGCGGGTGCTCCTCCTCGGTTACGCGCTGTTCGGCGTCGCCTCCGCGGTCGCCGCCCTCGCCACCGTCCCCGAGGTCCTGATCGGGGCCCGCGCCCTGCTCGGCGTCGGTGGCGCGATGATCATGCCGGCCACCCTCTCGATCCTCCGGGCGGTCTTCCCCGACCGGCGCGAGCGGGCCACCGCCATCGGCATCTGGACGGCGGTCGCCGCGGTGGGCGCGGCCACCGGCCCGGTGCTCGGCGGCTTCCTGGTCGAGCACTACTGGTGGGGCTCGGTCTTCCTGATCAACATCCCGCTGATGGCGCTGATCCTGCCGCTCGGCCGCTGGCTGCTCCCCGAGTCCAAGGGCCGCGGCGACGGCCCCTGGGACGTCCTCGGCGCGCTGATGGCCGCGGCCGGCGTGCTCGGCGTGGTCCTCGGCGTGAAGCGGGTCGGCGCCGGCGAGAACCTGCTCGCGGCCCCCACCTGCGGGCCCCTGCTCCTCGGCGCGGCGCTGCTGATCCTCTTCGTGCGGCGGCAGAAGCGACGGGCGCACCCCCTGATCGACATGCGGCTGTTCTCGCGGGCCGCCTTCACCACCTCCGTCGGCTGCATCGTGCTCGCCATGCTGGCCCTGGTCGGCCTGGAGCTGATCGCGGTCCAGTACCTCCAGCTCGTCCTCGGGCTCAGCCCGCTGGAGACCGGGCTCCGGCTGCTGCCGCTCACCTTCGCGGCCATGGCCGCCGGTGCCACCGGCTCGTACACGCTGCGCCGGATCGGCCCGCGCCGGATGGTCGGCTGGGGCTTCGTGCTCACCGCCGCCGCCGTGCTGCTGCTCGTCCTCATGGGCCAGCACGACCGGCCGCTCCTGCTCACCTTCGGCTTCGTGCTGCTCGGCTTCGGGCTGCAGACCACCCTCTTCTCCGCCTACGAGTCGATGCTCAGCGAGGCCCCGCCGGAGAGCGCGGGCGGCGCGGCGGCCATCGGCGAGACCTCGTACCAGCTCGGCGCCGGCATGGGCATCGCGCTGCTCGGCAGCGTGATGAACGCCGCGTACGCCCCCGGCCTCTCCGCGGTCCCCGGTGTCCCGGACGCCGCGAGCCGGGCCGCCGCGAACTCGCTCGGCGAGGCGTACCAGGTGGCCGACCAGCTCGGCGGAGCGGCCGGCTCGGCGCTGTACCACGCGGCCCGGCACTCCTTCGTGCACGGCCTGCACGTCACCCTCTTCGTCAGCGCCGGCCTGCTGCTCCTCGGCGCGCTGATGGCGGTGCGGCTGCCCCGGGTGATGGAGTGCCTGGTGGATCCGGAGGACCTGGCCGAGTCCGCCGAGTCCGCCGAGTCCGTCGAGGCCGCCGAGCGCTTCGGGCCCGCCCGGTCCGGCGAGGCCGTGCGGGTGCCCGCCACCCGCGAGCCGGTCGAGCCGGCCGGTTCTGGACGCGCGGCACACTGAGCCGTAACGTCGGCGCCGGTTCCCGATCACCAGCGCGGAGGTCCGCATGTCCGCACCCCTGAAGCTCCCGCCCTTCGACCCCGGCGACCCCCTCGGCATCGACGACCTCCTCACGCCCGAGGACCTCGCCGTCCGTGACACCGTCAGGACCTGGGCCGCCGACCACGTCCTGCCGCACATCGCGGAGTGGTACGAGAACGGCGAGCTGCCCGGGATCCGCGAGCTGGCCCGGGAGCTCGGCTCGCTCGGCGCCCTCGGCATGTCCCTCACCGGATACGGCTGCGCGGGCGCGAGCGCCGTCCAGTACGGGCTCGCCTGCCTGGAGCTGGAGGCCGCGGACTCGGGCATCCGCTCCCTCGTCTCCGTCCAGGGCTCGCTCGCCATGTACGCGATGTGGAGGTTCGGCTCCGAGGAGCAGAAGCAGCGCTGGCTGCCCGGCATGGCCGCGGGCGAGATCATCGGCTGCTTCGGCCTGACCGAGCCCGACCACGGCTCCGACCCGGCCGGCATGCGGACGTACGCGAAGAGGGACGGCGCCGACTGGGTCCTCAACGGCCGCAAGATGTGGATCACCAACGGCTCGGTGGCCGGTGTCGCGGTGGTCTGGGCGCAGACGGACGACGGGGTGCGCGGCTTCCTGGTGCCGACGGACGTCCCGGGCTTCTCCGCCCCCGAGATCAGGCACAAGTGGTCGCTGCGGGCCAGCGTCACCAGCGAGCTCGTCATGGACGACGTACGGCTGCCGGCCGACGCCGTCCTGCCGGAGGTCAGGGGCCTGAAGGGCCCGCTCAGCTGTCTTTCCCACGCGCGCTACGGGATCGTCTGGGGCGCGATGGGCGCCGCGCGCTCCTCGTTCGAGGCGGCGCTCGCGTACGCGAAGACCCGGGAGCAGTTCGGCAAGCCGATCGGCGGCTTCCAGCTCACCCAGGGCAAGCTCGCCGACATGGCGGTGGAGCTGCACAAGGGGATCCTGCTCGCCCACCACCTCGGGCGGCGGCTCGACGCCGGAACGCTCCGGCCCGAGCAGGTCAGTTTCGGCAAGCTCAACAACGTGCGGGAGGCGATCGAGATCTGCCGCACCTCGCGCACCATCCTCGGTGCCAACGGAATCTCGCTGGAGTACCCGGTGATGCGGCACGCCACCAATCTCGAGTCGGTCCTCACCTACGAGGGGACGGTCGAGATGCACCAGCTGGTGCTGGGCAAGGCGCTCACCGGTCTGGACGCCTTCCGGTAGACCCGGTCGGGCGGTGAGCCGGCCTTGCTCAGCTCTGGTTGAAGAAACCGTCCTGCGAACGGCCCGCGGGCTCCCCGCTGATGATCTGCGTGTCGGCGGGGGTCAGCAGGAAGACCCGGGTCGCCACCCGCTCGATCGATCCGCGCAGACCGAAGGCGAGACCGGCGGCGAAGTCCACCACACGCTTGGCGTCGGAGGGCTCCATGGCCGTGAGGTTCACGATGACCGGGACGCCGTCCCGGAAGAGCTCGCCGATGCCCCGGGCGTCCCGGAAGCCGTCCGGGGAGACCGTCGCGATCCGGCGGCCCTGCTCCTGCGCCGTGTCGGACGCCACCCGGACCCGCGGGTCCGTCACCCAGGCGTCGCCGCTCTCGGCACCCTCGGCGTACTCGTCGTCGTAGTAACGCTCGTCGTTGTCCTCGACGAGTCCCAGCCAGGCACTTGCCTTGCGCACCGATCCCATGGACGCCTCCTTTCAGCGCGGTCACTTGTGGTTCCGCAATCCCTATCGTCGTCCATGATGCGGATCGCGCGCCAAGTGGATAGTCGGCGCGCGCGGGTTTCGTGACGGTACTGGTGCAGAACGTGAGGCCTGTTTTCTGGCTGTTCGTCAGGAATCTTGCGGTATGCGGGGCCTGACGGAAGGTCCGGGGGAGTGTGCAACTCAAAATATGAAAGTCGGGCCGGAAGGGTGACGGTCGGAGCGTACGGGTGAACGGCTGGGCGGCGGACGGGCCCGGTACGATGCCTGCCGCAATCGCTGCCGCACGCGCGCGCGACTCACGGGGGAGTCTCTTTGTTCGGAATCGTCAGGCCCTGCACGCACCGGCTCACCGACGGCCTCAGGACCGAGTGGATGGCCCATCTCTGCGGCCTGTGTCTGGCACTTCGGGCCGACCACGGCCAGCTCGCCCGGGTGGTCACCAACTACGACGGCCTGATCGTCTCGGTTCTGACGGAGGCTCAGACCGGGACCGTGGCGGGCGGGCGACGGACCGCGGGCCCCTGTCCGCTGCGCCAGATGAAGAGCGCGCCGGTCGCTCAGGGGGAGGGCGCGCGCCTCGCCGCGGCGGTGTCGCTGGTGCTCGCCTCGGCGAAGATACGCGACCACGTCGCCGACCGGGACGGGCTGTTGGCCCGCAGGCCGGTCGCCGCGGCGGCCCGCCGGGTCGCCAGGTCCTGGGACCGGGCGGGCGCGCGCACCGGGCGCGAGCTCGGCTTCGACACCGCCGTCCTGGTGGACGCGGTGGACCGGCAGACCGGGATCGAGGAGCTCGCCGGCCCCGGCACGCCTCTCCTGACCGTGACCGAGCCCACCGAGACGGCGACGGCGGCGGCCTTCGCCCACACCGCGGTTCTGGCCGGGCGGCCGGGCAACGTGGAGCCGCTGGCCGAGGCCGGCCGGCTCTTCGGGCGGCTCGCGCATCTGCTGGACGCCGTGGAGGACCGGGAGGCCGACGCCGCGGCGGGCGCGTGGAACCCGCTCACCGCGACGGGGACCTCGCCGGAGGAGGCGCGCCGGCTCGCGGACGACGCGCTGCACGGGATCCGGCTGGCGCTGCGAGACGTGGAGTTCGAGAACGGCAGGCTGGCGCACGTGCTGCTCGCGCACGAGCTGCGCAACTCGGTGGACCGCGCGTTCGGCACGACGAGCTGCGCGCACGGCGCGGCCGGACGGCAGGCCGCACACCAGCCGGGGCCGTACCAGCCGGGGCCGTACGCCCCCGGTCCCGTACCGGGCAACCCGTACGCCCCGGGGCCGGGCGGCCCCGGCGGTCCGGGAGGCCCGCTGCCGCCCGAGCCGCCCAACCGGCGCCGTGGCCTGATCGCCGGCTGCGCGGTCTGGCTGGGCTTGGCCTGCACGTGCCAGCTGTGCTGCGGACACGAGGATCCATGGAGCCGGGAGCGCCGCGAAGGGCTCTGCAACGACGTGGGCAGTTGCTGCGACTGCTGTGACTGCTGCAGCAACTGCTGCAGCGGGTGCGGCGGCGGAGAAGGGGACGGGGGCTGCTGCGGCGACTGTGACTGCGGGTGCGACTGCTGACGGGCCGTCGGTCTTCCGTACGGAGTGACTCCGGCGCGACGCCGCGCTCGCGCCCCGGGCTTCCAAGGTCCGTGTGGAAAGGTGGAACACCATGAGCACGGATCCCCAGCAGAGCGCACAGCAGGACTGGCAGCACTGGCACGAGCAACGCACGGCCGCGGTCTCCTCGTCGTACGGCCCGCTCTCCCTCACCGGCACGTACTGGCTCTCCGACTACCCGGAAGGCCGGATTCCGGCCGTTCCCGGGCAGTGGCGGGACGCCGGCGACGAGGTGGTTCTGACGGCGGGTGCCGAGGACGGGATCACCGTCGACGGCACGCCTCTGATCGGCAGTGTCCGGCTCACCGCGGACCACGCCCCGATCCACGAGTCCCGGGTCGAGTCGGCCGGGCGGCGGCTCGTCGTGCTGCGCCGCGAAGGGCTCTGGGCGGTACGGGACTTCGACCCCGAGTCCGAGGCGCGCCGCACCTTCCGGGGCATCGAGGCCACGCCGTACGACGAGCGCTGGGTTGTGCCCGGCACCTTCCGGTCCTACGAGGAGACCCGTCACGTCCGGGTGGAGAACGCCGACGGGAAGGAGCGCGGGCTCGGGCTCGCCGGCGAGCTCTCCTTCGAGCTCCACGGCGCCGAGCACACCCTCCAGGTCGCGGTGGAGGACGACGGCACGCTCTGGGCGGTCTTCGCGGACGCCACCAGCGGCCGTGACAGCTACCGCTTCCGCTTCCTGCGGCCCCCCGCGCCGGCGGCGGACGGCTCGGTGACGGTCGACTTCAACCGTGCGCTGCTGCCGCCGTGCGCCTTCGTGGACCACTTCATCTGCCCGTTCCCGCCGCCGGGGAACACTCTCGACACGGCGGTGCCCGCGGGGGAGCGGCGGCCGGCCGAGGGCTGACCTGGGCGTCCTCCTCCCGGTGCCGTACGAGGGGCGCCCGCGACCGAAAGGCCGCGGGCGCCCCTTCGGTGTGCGGTCTTGTGTGTCCGGTTCCGGAGGGCCACTATCTCAGGCGGTGCATGTCAGGGACACATCATCCTGACGGCGCCTCACGGGCCCGCATCCACGGGCCCCTCCGCTTTCCCATAAGGAGACACGTGAGGAGACCAGTGAGGATCAAGCGCACCCGAATGCTCGCCGTCGCGGCGGGCCTGGCGGCCGTCACCGCCCTCGCACTTCCCGGCGCACACGCGGCCCCCGTGCCCGCGCCCGCCGGAGCCGCCCAGCTCGCCCGCGCCGACGCCGCCGTCCTCAAGGCCGACGTCGGCGGCACGGCCTGGTACGTCGACCGGGCCGCCGGCCGGGTCGTCGTCACCGCGGACTCCACCGTCTCCGACGCCGACATCGCCAAGATCCGCAAGACCGCGGGCGCCGACGCGGACGCGCTGACCGTCGAGCGCACCCCCGGCGTCTTCGCGCCACTGCTCGGCCCGGGAGACGCGATCTACGGCAGCGGCTACCGCTGCTCGCTCGGCTTCAACGTCCGTGACAGCGCGGGCGCCTACTACTTCCTGACCGCCGGCCACTGCGGCGACGTCGTCAGGACCTGGTACGCCAACTCGGCCCAGTCCACGCTGATCGGCCCCACCGTCGGGTCCAGCTTCCCCGGCAACGACTACGCGCTGGTCCGTTACGACAACGCCTCGCTCGCCCACACCGGCGGCTTCACCGCAGCCGACGCGTACGTCGGCGAATCCGTCAAGCGCTCCGGCTCCACCACCGGCACCCGCAGCGGCACCGTCACCGGCCTCAACGCCACCGTCCACTACTCCGGCGGCGGCACCGTGCGCGGCATGATCCAGACCAATGTCTGCGCCGAGCCCGGCGACTCCGGCGGCGCGCTCTACGACGGCACCAAGGCCCTCGGCCTCACCTCCGGCGGCAGCGGAAACTGCTCCGTCGGCGGTACGACCTTCTACCAGCCGGTGCCCGAGGCCCTCGCCAAGTACCGGGTCAGCATCTACTGATCGCCTCTCATCTCCCTTGAGCCGCCCGGGTAGTTGAGCGTCGAACGGCCGAAAACAGGCCCTTGCGGCGCGGCCCCGGGCGGCCCGAGACTCCCCCACAGCGCCGGCCCCCGGCCGCGCCTCACGGGTCCGCCACCCCACGACGGGCCCCCGATTCCCCCTTGGAGGAACGAAAAGTGAGGATCAAGCGCACCACCCCCACATCCCCCCGCAGCGGTGCCACGAGACGGATCCGTCTCCTCGCTGTCACCACCGGCCTCGTCGCCGCGGCGGCGCTCGCCGTCCCCACGGCCAACGCCGACACCAACCAGACCTTCAGCGCGACGCAGCTCTCCGCCGCGGGCGACGCCGTGCTGACCGCCGATGTGGCAGGCACCGCCTGGCACGTCGACCAGGCCACCAACACCCTGGTCGTCACCGCCGACTCCACCGTGTCGCAGGCGGAGATAGCCAAGATCAAGCGCCAGGCCGGCGCCAACGCCGGGGCGATACGCATCGAGCGCACCCCCGGAAAGTTCAACAAGCTGATCTCCGGCGGCGACGCCATCTACGCGACCAGCTGGCGCTGCTCCCTCGGCTTCAACGTCCGTGACAGCGCGGGCAACTACTACTTCCTGACCGCCGGGCACTGCACCGACGGCGCCGGCACCTGGTACTCCAACTCCTCCCGGACGACCGTGCTCGGCTCCACCGCGGGATCGAGCTTCCCGACCAACGACTACGGCATCGTCCGGTACACCAACAGCTCCGTCAGTAAGCCCGGCTCGGTCGGCAGCGTCGACATCACCAGTGCCGCCAACGCCACGGTCGGCATGTCCGTGACCCGTCGCGGCTCCACCACGGGCACCCACAGCGGCTCGGTCACCGGTCTCAACGCCACGGTCAACTACGGTGGCGGCGACATCGTCTACGGCATGATCCGCACCAACGTGTGCGCCGAGCCGGGCGACTCCGGCGGCCCGCTCTACTCCGGCAGCCGCGCCATCGGCCTCACCTCCGGCGGCAGCGGAAACTGCTCCACCGGCGGTACGACCTTCTTCCAGCCGGTCACCGAGGCGCTGAGCCGCTACGGGGTCAGCGTGTACTAGCCGGAGACGGCGCCTGTCGCAGCACGACGACCAGACGACATCAGGTCCCCCGGGTGCGCACCCGGGGGACCTGACGCGGTCCGCCGCTCCACGCGGTCGAGCGGCTACGCCCCAAAGCGTTCACAAAGGGACTTCCGGCCCAGTGGGTCGGGCCCTTCTCGGCCCCTCCTCCGCCCGCGCGAGGAGTCGAATGGAGGCATCAGAGCAGAGGGACCGACGAAGGGGTGTCCGCCATGGAGGCCGTGGAGGCCGTGGAGGCCGTGGAGGCCGAGGTCGAGGAGACGGTGGACGGCCTGGTCCGGAGGGCTCTCGTGGCGCTCGACCGGTTCGAGACCTTCGACCAGGAGCAGGTCGACCACATCGTCAGGAAGGCCTCGCTCGCGGCACTGAGCGCGCACGGCGAGCTGGCGCGGCTGGCGGTGGAGGAGACCGGGCGCGGACTCTTCGAGGACAAGGCCGTCAAGAACCTCTTCGCCTGCGAGCACGTCACGAACGCGATGGCCGGCCTCAGGACCGCCGGAGTGATCCGCCGCGACGAGCTGAACGGCATCACCGAGATCGCCGAGCCCGTCGGTGTCGTCTGCGCGATGACCCCCGTCACCAACCCCACCTCGACCACGGTCTTCAAGGCGCTGATCGCCCTGAAGACCCGTAACCCGATCGTCTTCGCCTTCCACCCCTCCGCGCAGAGGTGCTCCGCCGAGGCCGCCCGGATCGTGCGCGACGCCGCCGTCGCCGCCGGAGCGCCCGCGGACTGCGTCCAGTGGATCGAGGAGCCCTCCATGGAGGCGACCGGCCTCCTGATGCACCACGAGGGCGTCTCCACCATCCTCGCCACCGGCGGCAACGCGATGGTCAAGGCCGCCTACTCCTGCGGCAAGCCCGCCCTCGGCGTCGGCGCCGGAAACGTCCCCGCGTATGTGACGAAGAGCGGAAAGCTCCAGCGGGCCGTCCACGACATCGTGCTCTCCAAGGCCTTCGACAACGGCATGATCTGCGCCTCCGAGCAGGCCGTCATCCTCGACAAGGAGGTGTACGAGCAGGGCGTCGCCGAGTTCGAGCGGCTCGGCGCGTATGTCGTCACCGCCGCGGAGAAGACCAAGCTGGAGGAGTACGTCTTCGGCATCACGGCCCACACCACCGGCTGCGGCGGCGCCGAGCTGAACGCCGCCGTCGTCGGCAAGCCCGCCCGATGGATCGCGGAACAGGCCGGGTTCGACGTGCCCGAGGGCACCACGATCCTGCTCGCCGAGTGCGCCGAGGTCGGCGAGGGCGAGCCGCTCACCCGGGAGAAGCTCTCCCCGATCCTGGCCGTGCTCAAGGCCGACTCCACCGAGCAGGGCCTCGAACTCTCCGCGAGGATGGTCGAGTTCCACGGACTCGGGCACAGCGCGGCCGTCCACACCGAGGACGAGGAGCTCGCCGAGGAGTTCGGCAGGCGCGTCAAGGCGATCCGCGTCATCGTCAACGCCCCGTCGACGTTCGGCGGCATCGGCGACGTCTACAACGCCTTCCTGCCCTCCCTGACCCTGGGCTGCGGCTCGTACGGACACAACTCGGTGTCCGACAACGTCACCGCGGTCAACCTGATCAACATCAAGCGGATCGGACGGCGCAACACCAACATGCAGTGGTTCAAGGTCCCTCCGAAGATCTACTTCGAGCGCAACTCGCTGCGCCACCTCGGAGAGATGGAGGGACTGAAGCGGGTCACGATCGTCACCGACAGGACGATGGGCCGGCTCGGCTTCGTACAGAAGGTCACCGGCATCCTGGGGAGCAGGCCCTCGGCGGTGGTGCTCCAGGTCATTGACGACGTCGAGCCCAACCCCGAGCTGCGGACCGTCCGGACCGGCGCCGCGATGATGCGGGACTTCGCACCCGACACGATCATCGCCCTCGGCGGCGGCTCGGTGATGGACGCGGCCAAGATCATGTGGCTGATGTACGAGCACCCGGAGGTCGAGTTCGCGGACACGAAGGAGAAGTTCTTCGACATCCGCAAGCGCGCCTACCGGTTCCCCGGTCTCGGCGAGAAGGCACAGCTGGTGGCGGTCCCGACCACCTCGGGCACCGGCAGCGAGGTCACCCCCTTCGCCGTCATCTCCGACCCGGAGGCCGCCCGGAAGTATCCGCTCGCCGACTACGCGCTCACCCCGAACGTCGCCATCGTCGACCCCGTCCTGCCGATGCGGCTCCCGGCGACGGTCACGGCCGACTCCGGCTTCGACGCCCTGACCCACGCCACCGAGGCGTACGTCTCCGTCTACGCCAACGACTACACCGACGGGCTCTGCCTCCAGGCGATCAAGCTCATCTTCGAGAACCTGGAGCGGTGCGTGGTGGACGGGGCGTCCGACCCGGAGGCGCGGGAGAAGATGCACAACGCCTCGACCGTGGCGGGGATGGCCTTCGCCAACGCCTTCCTCGGCCTGGTACACGCCATGGCGCACACCCTGGGCAACACCTTCCACGTCGCCCACGGCCGCACCAACGCCCTGCTCCTGCCGCACGTCATCCGGCATAACGGCCAGGTCAGCGGCAAGGCCACCCCGTGGCCGAAGGCCGAGGTCTACCGGGCCCCGGAGCGCTTCCAGGAGATCGCCAGGATGCTGGGCCTGCCGGCCGCGACCCCCGAGGAGGGCGTGGAGTCGTACGCCCGCGCCGTCGAGGACCTGCGGACGAAGTGCGGCATCCCGGCCTCCTTCCAGGAGGAGGGCGTCGACGAGACGGCGTTCATGGAGGCCCTTCACCAGCAGGCGATGAACGCCTACGCCGACCAGTGCGCGCCCGCCAACCCGCGGATGCCGATGATCGAGGAGATGAAGGAGCTGATGACCCGGGCGTACTACGGGAGGTAGCCGCCCACGGCCGCCGGCCCTCCGGCCCGCCGCGGGTCGGAGGGCCTACGCGGGGGCGCCCACCTCGTCGACCTCGTCGGCGACCGGCTCGGACTCCGGTCCGCGCTTCAGCGAGGACATGACCAGCGTGATCACGGTGCCGACGAGCGCCCAGGCGGAGAGGACCAGGAGCGATCCGGTGAGGTCGTTGCCCTTGAAGTACGCGATCGAGCGCGCCGCCCAGGTGCCGGCGCCCGGGGGCAGGGCGGGGCCGATCGCGTGCCAGAACGGTGGCAGCATCGGCAGCGGGAAGGCGCCGCCCGCGCTCGGGTTGCCCGCGACCACGATCAGCAGGATCGCCAGGCCGATGCCCACGATGCCGAAGAGCGACTGCAGGGCCAGGGTCGCCGCCCCGACCGCGAAGACGACCAGCGCCCCCAGCCCCCACAGGGCCGCGACGCTGCCCGGCAGGGCGCCCAGGATCGGGCCGACGATCACCGCGCCGCCGAGGCCGCCGAGGATCGAGTAGAGCGCGAGCACCCCGAGCCGGATGATCGCGCGTTCACGGTTCGCGGGCCGGGAACCGGCGCTGATGGCGAGGATCGCGGCGCAGATGTAGCCGCCGACGCACCAGCCGACGACCAGGTAGAAGGCGGAGAGGCCGTCGAAGTCCTGCTGCGAGGCGGGGGCGACGTCGACGGTCCTGATCGTGCGCTGATCGGCGCCCTCGATCTCGGTGAAGAGCGACTGCAGGGCGGAGGAGAGCACCGTGCCGCCGCCGGAGGCGACGAGCAGGGTGTCGGTGGTCCCGGCGGGGTTCACCACCAGGGCGCCGTCGATGTCCCGGTTCAGGATCTGCTGCCGGGCCTGGGCGTCGTCCGTGACCGCCCGCGGGTCGAGCGGGTCGCCCGGAAGGCTCTCCAGCCGCCCGACGAGCCGGGCGGAGACCTGCTGGGGCGCGACCACGCCGAAGGGCACGTCCTTGGGCGTGGGGTTGTGCAGTGCCCCGACGTACGAGGCGATGAACAGCAGCTGGAGGGCGAAGACGCCGACGACGAGCAGGGCGGCTCGGGGGGTGACGGCACTCTTCAGTTCATCGACGAGACTCATGCCCCCACGCTCCGGGGCGGGGGGTGTTTGCGCAGGTGGGATGGGTCCGAATGGATGAGCGCGCAGCGTATCGTACGCACGTTCGAAATGAGCTAGGGTGAAGAGGAGGGGGTGGGAACGTACGTACGAATTCGATGCGGGAGGTGCGCATGCCGGGCTTCACGCATCTGCACACCGCATCGGGCTTCTCCCTGCGCTACGGCGCCTCGCACCCCGAGCGGCTGGCCGAGCGCGCCGCCGAGCGGGGCATGGACGCCCTCGCCCTCACCGACCGGGACACCGTCGCGGGCGTGGTCCGCTTCGCGAAGGCCTGCGCGGAGGCGGGGGTGCGCCCCCTGTTCGGCGTGGACCTCGCGGTCGAGGGGCCGGTGCCGGGCGGGCGCGGCGCGCACGGCTTCGGGCGGGCCGGCACCGGCCGGACCGGTGGCGGCCCGGAGGGGTACGGCCCGGGTGGTCGGGGTGGTCCGGGTGGTCCGGGCGGCTTCGCCGCGGACGGCCGTGCCGCGTCCGGTTCCGGCGCGGACGGTTCGGGCGCGGACGGTTCGGGTACGGACGGCTCCGGTCGCCCCGGTGGCCGAGAGGCCGCCGGGTGGTCGGCCGCCGGTTCCGGTGCGGCGCGGGTCTCGACCGGTTCCGGGCGGGCCGGTACGGGGTCGGGCGTCGGTTCCGGCATGGGCGGGGCCGCGTCCCGGGGCCGGGCCGGCGGATGGCCCGTGCGGCAGGCCGGGACCTCCGCCCGGCGCGTCCCCGTCCGGGGCGGCGCCTTCTTCGACGAGTCCGCGCCCCGCGCCGTTTTCCTCGCCCGCTCCCGGGAGGGCTGGGCCGCGCTCTGCCGGATGATCAGCGCCGCCCACGCGCCAGGGGGCGAGCAGCCCCTGCTGCTCTGGGACGCCAACCACGGCGACGGTCTGACCGTACTGCTCGGCCCCGCCTCCGACGTCGGCCGGGCCCTCGCCGCCGGCCGCCCCGACCGGGCCGCCCGCCTTCTCGTCCCCTGGCGCGAGCGGTACGGCGACGCCCTGCGCCTGGAGGCCGTCCACCACGGCCGCTCCGGAACCGGCCCCGGCTCGCTCCGGCTCGCCGCCCGTACCGTCGGCTTCGCCGCCGAGCAGGGCGTCCGCCCGGTCCTCAGCAACGCCGTCCGCTACGCCGACCCCGGCCAGGGCCCCGTCGCCGACGTCCTCGACTCCGCCCGCCGTCTCGTCCCCATCGACCCCCGCAAGGAGCTCGACAGCGGCGAGGCCTGGCTCAAGGGCGGGGGCGACATGCTGGCCGCCGCCGAGCGGATCGTCGAGGCCGCGGGCTTCCGCCGGGACGCCGCGCACCGGCTGCTCGACCAGACCCTGGCGGTCGCCGCCGACTGCCTGGTCGACCCCCAGGACGACCTCGGCATGGGCTCCGCCCACTTCCCCGAGCCGTCCCTCGTCGGTGCCGAGCACCGCACCGCCCAGCGCGTGCTGGCCTCCCGGGCCGCCGCGGGCATGGTGCTGCGCGGGTACGAACGGCGCCGCGACTACTGGGACCGGATGCACCGCGAGCTCGACATCATCGCCCACCACGGTTTCGCCACCTACTTCCTGACGGTCGCTCAGGTCGTCGACGACGTGAGGGGCATGGGGATCAGGGTCGCCGCGCGCGGCTCCGGCGCCGGCTCCCTCGTCAACCACCTCCTCGGCATCGCGCACGCCGACCCGGTCGAGCACGGGCTGCTCATGGAGCGCTTCCTGTCCAAGAACCGCACCGCCCTCCCCGACATCGACATCGACGTGGAGTCCGCCCGCCGCCTGGAGGTCTACCGCGCGATCATCGGCCGCTTCGGCACCGAGCGGGTCGCCACCGTCGCCATGCCCGAGACCTACCGGGTCCGCCACGCGGTACGGGACGTGGGCGCCGCCCTGTCCATGGACCCGGCCGAGATCGACCGGATCGCCAAGGCGTTCCCGCACATCCGGGCCCGCGACGCCCGGGCCGCTCTCGACGAGCTGCCGGAACTCCGCGAACTCGCGGGGGAGCGGGAGAGGTTCGGGAAGCTCTGGGAGCTCGTCGAAGCCCTCGACAAGCTGCCGCGCGGGATCGCCATGCACCCGTGCGGGGTGCTCCTCTCGGACGCCTCGCTGCTCACCCGTACCCCCGTCGTGCCCACCAGCGGCGAGGGATTCCCCATGTCCCAGTTCGACAAGGAGGACGTGGAGGACCTCGGGCTGCTCAAGCTCGACGTCCTCGGCGTGCGGATGCAGTCGGCCATGGCCCACGCGGTCGCCGAGGTCGAGCGGGCCACGGGGGAGCGCCCGGACATCGACGCGATCCCGCCCGGCGACCCGGAGACGTACCGGCTGATCCGGTCCACCGAGACCCTCGGCTGCTTCCAGATCGAGTCGCCGGGCCAGCGCGACCTGGTCGGCCGCCTCCAGCCCGCCACCTTCCACGACCTCGTCGTCGACATCTCGCTCTTCCGGCCGGGACCGGTCGCCGCCGACATGGTCCGCCCGTTCATCGAGGCCCGGCACGGCCGGGCCCCCGTCCGCTACCCGCACCCGGACCTGGAGGGGCCGCTGAAGGAGACGTACGGCGTCGTCGTCTTCCACGAGCAGATCATCGAGATCGTGCGGATCATGACCGGCTGCGGCCGGGGCGAGGCCGATCAGGCGCGGCGCGGGCTCTCGGACCCCGAGTCGCAGGGCCGGATCAAGGTCTGGTTCGCCCAGCAGGCGGAGCGGCGCGGGTACGACCCCGAGGTCGTCGCCCGTACCTGGGAGATCGTGGAGGCCTTCGGCTCGTACGGCTTCTGCAAGGCGCACGCGGTGGCCTTCGCCGTACCGACGTACCAGTCGGCCTGGCTCAAGGCCCACCATCCGGCGGCCTTCTACGCGGGGCTGCTCACCCACGACCCCGGCATGTACCCGAAGCGACTGCTGCTCGCGGACGCACGGCGGCGCGGGGTGCCGGTGCTGCCGCTGGATGTGAACCGGTCCGCGGCCGCTCATCGAATCGAACTGGTGTCCGGACCGCCGGAGCGGTGGGGCCTGCGCCTCGCCCTCGCCGACGTCCACGGCATCAGCGAGGCGGAGAGCGCGCGGATCGAGGCCGGACAGCCGTACGCCTCGCTGCTCGACTTCTGGGAGCGGGCCAGACCGCGCAAACCGGTGGCCGAACGGCTCGCACAGGTCGGCGCGTTGGACGACTTCGGCGCCAACCGCCGTGATCTGCTGCTCCACTTGACCGAACTCCACCGCACCCAGCGAGGCGCCGCCTCCTACGGCGGTCAACTCCCGCTCGCCCAGGGCAGGAAGACCGCCCCCATCGGCCTGCCCGACCTCGACGAGTCGGAGCGGCTCAGCGCCGAACTGGGCGTCCTCGGCATGGACGCCTCGCGCCACCTCATGGGCGACCACCATGCCTTCCTGCGCGAACTCGGCGTGGTCTCCGCCAAGCGGCTGCGCGAGGCCCCGCACGGGCGGACCGTCCTGGTCGCGGGCGCCAAGGCGGCCACCCAGACCCCGCCGATCCGCTCGGGCAGGCGGGTCATCTTCACCACGCTCGACGACGGCACGGGCCTGGTCGACCTCGCCTTCTTCGACGACTCCCACGAGGCCTGCGCGCACACCGTCTTCCACTCCTGGCTGCTGCTCGTGCGCGGTGTCGTGCAGCGGCGCGGACCGCGCAGCCTCAGCGTGGTCGGGTCCGCGGCCTGGAACCTCGCCGAACTGGTCGAACTGCGGGCGGCCGGCGGCCTGGAGGCGGTGGGGGAGCGGCTCGCGGAGCCCACGCCGACGCCGGCAGGGAACGGCGACAGCGGCCGCCGGATCACGATGGAGACCGGATACGAGATGAACCCCTGGGCGGACCTGAAGCCGGCCGGCGAAGGCGCGGCGACCCCGCCGCGGAAGCTGTGGCACCAGAGTCCGGGGAGCGCGGGATGATCCTCTGTATACGGTTCCGCCTCGAGCCCATGTGGGAGGCGCTTCTCCCACAACTGCTCGGCCTGCTCGGCGAGTTCACCCCGGTCGTCGAGGCCGCACCGCCCGACACCCTGCTCGCCGACGTCCGGGGCGCGCTGCGCTACTTCGGCTGGAGCCCGACGGAGCTGGCCTCGGTGATACGGGTCAGGGCGCTCGCCCTGTACGGCGTCGACTGCGTCATCGGGGCCGGCCCGAACCCGATGCTGGCCCGGATGGCGGCCCGCGAGGCCCGCCCCGGCGCCACCCTGGTCGTCGAGGATGCGGCCGCCTTCCTGCGGGACCGCCCGGTCGCCGCGCTCGACGGGGTGGGCCGCACCACCGCCCGTACCCTGTGCGCGTACGGACTCGACTCCATCGGCCGGGTCGCGGACGCGCCGCTCGCCGTGCTCCAGCGGCTCGTCGGCGCGAAGGCCGGGCGCGAGCTGGGGGAGCGGGCGCGGGGTGTCGACCGCACCCCGGTCGTACCGAACGCGGTCTCCCGCTCGACGGCGGCCGAACGCTCCTTCCCCCGTGACGAGCTGGACCCGTCGGTCCACCGCAGGGCGCTGCTCTCGCTCGCCGAGGAGCTGGGCGCCCGGATGCGGTCGGAGAAGCAGGTGTGCCGTTCCCTGACGGTGACCGTGCGGTACGCGGACCGGTCCACCACCACCCGTACCCGCACGCTGCCCGAGCCGACCGCGCACTCGGCGGCGCTCACCGCCCTCGCGTACACGATCCACGACTCGTTCGGGCTGCAGCGGGCCCGGGTGCGGGGGATCGCGCTGCGCGCGGAGGGGCTCGGGGCCGCGGAGGGGGCCGCGCATCAGCTGACCTTCGATCCGGCTGATGAGAAGGCCCGGCGGCTCGAGGCGGTGGCGGACCGGGCGCGGGCGAGGTTCGGTCCGGGGGCGATCGTGCCGGGCTCCCTGGCGGCCTGACGCTCGGCCGCTACTCCTTATTGACGAGAAGTCACTTTTTACCGACGCGTAACTTCCCTGTCGAGGCTACCCGTGCGTAGCTTGGCATGAGCAGAGCATCCCCACTTGTGGTCCGGGCCGCAGGGCTTACTGCCGTCGTTCGTCACAGATTTCCCTTGAGCCGCAAGGAGATCGCACGATGCTGCCCTGGAAACACTTCCTCAGAGCACTCTCGGTCCTGCTGCTGACCGCCGCCGCCACCCTCGCCCCCATGGCTTCGGCCCAGGCCACCACCGCCCCCAGCCGGGGCTGGAACGACTTCTCCTGCAAGCCCTCCGCCGCCCACCCGCGCCCCGTCGTCCTGGTCCACGGAACCTTCGGCAACTCCTGGGACAACTGGCTGGGCCTCGCGCCGTACCTGGTCAACCGCGGGTACTGCGTCTACTCGCTCGACTACGGCCAGCTGCCGAACGTGCCCTTCTTCCACGGCCTCGGCCCGGTCGACAAGTCGGCCGAGCAGCTCGACGCGTACGTGGACCGGGTCCTCGCGGCCACCGGGGCGGCCGAGGCCGACCTCGTCGGGCACTCGCAGGGCGGCATGATGCCGCGCTACTACCTCAAGTTCCTCGGCGGGGCCGAGAAGGTCAACGCGCTCGTCGGGATCGCCCCCGACAACCACGGCACGACCCTCCTCGGCCTCACCAAGCTGCTCCCGTACTTCCCCGGCGTCGAGAAGTTCGTCACCGAGAAGACCCCGGGCCTCGCCGACCAGGTGGCAGGCTCCCCGTTCATCACCAAGCTCAACGAGGGCGGCGACACCGTGCCGGGTGTCACGTACACGGTCATCGCGACCAAGTACGACGAGGTGGTCACCCCGTACACCTCGGGCTTCCTCTCCGGGGACAACGTCACCAACGTCCTCATCCAGGACAAGTGCGCGCTGGACCTGTCGGAGCACGTGGCGATCGGGACGGTGGACCGGGTCACGTTCCACGAGGTGGCCAACGCGCTCGACCCGGCCCACGCGACCCCGACCACCTGCCTGTCAGTGATCGGCTGACGTCAGGGGATACGGGTCAGCGGGTGTGCCGGCCCGCCGGCGCCGACCTGCGGCGGACCGTCGCGAAGAGCAGGGAGGCACCGAGGGCCAGGACGGCGGCGCCGCCGACCGCGATGTACGGGGTCGCGGCGTCGCCCCCGGTCTCGGCGAGGTTCTCGCCCGAGCCGGAGCCGGCGGCGACGGGCGCGTTGGGCTCGTTGGGCTCCTGCGAGGGCGGCTCCGAGGACGCGGGCGCGGTCGTCGCCTTCGCCCCGGTCCCGGCCTCGTCGTCACCGTGCCCGCCGTGCTCGACGGAGGACTTGTCCTCCCCGTCCTCGATCTCCTCGTCGGTCGGCGCGGACGCCGTCGGAGCCGTACCGGCGCTGTCCTTCCCGAAGACGACGTCGGAGCAGGTGTAGAACGCCTCGGGGGAATCGGAGCGCTGCCAGATCGAGTAGATCAGGTGGCGGCCGGACTTGTTCGGCACCGTCCCGTCGAAGACGTAGTCGCCGTTCTCCATCCGAGGGTCGGTCACCGTCGCGAACGGCTTCTCCTCCAGGTCCGACCACTTCAGCGGCTTCGAGGGGTCGTAGCCGTCCTTGGTGACGTACAGCTCGAAGGAACCCTTGTGCGGCGCGGTCCCCTTGTAACGGAAGGTGTGCGCACCGGAGTTCAGCGAGCTGGCCGGCCAGTCGCCGCGCGCCAGGTCGAGCCCGCGGTACTTGTCGTTCCCGGCGCTGCACAGCTTGCCGTCCGGGATCAGCTCACGGTGCTTGCCGGCGGCGTCGGCGATGTTCACCGCGTTCCAGTCGTAGAACGCCTGCGCCCCGCTCGCCGCCACCGCCGCCTTGCACGCCGCGGACTTCGGGCTCTCCGGCCCCTCCGCGTAACAGGCCGACACCCGGCTGACCGGGTCCGTCATCGACCCGTGCGCGACGGCCGGAGCGGCGGTCAGCCCGGCGAGCGCGAGCGGCGCGATGCCGAGAGTGAGAACGGCGGCGGCCGTGCGGCGAACGGTCATGGTGGGCAACTCCTTCGAGAGGGGGGATGCGTGGGGTTGCCCTGCAAGCTAGCCGCCGGAAGCCGCGAAAAAGCCGGTGGAGAGGGGGAGACGGCGATCCTTAGGATGCCGTTAAGGCGGAGGTAAGAGGTGCCTGAGGAACGGGCTCCGGAGCCGCCGGCGAGGAGGCCGGATGACCGACGACACCCCGATCTTCCCGGAGGGCCTGCGCGCCCTCCCGAGCAGTTGGGGCCACTGGCCCGACGAGGAGACCGAGGAGCGGTGGGCCCTGGTGCGCGGCGTCCTGGAGGCCGGGCTTCCGCCCGCCCGGCTGGACGAACCGGAGCCGCGCCACTACCAGAAGTACAAGTTCTTCGCCGACGACGAAGAGCCGCCGGACGACTGGTTCTGCCACGAGATCCTGCGCGAGAAGGTGAAGGACCTGCCCCGCCTCACCGTCGGACAGCTGGCCGAGGCCGAGGCCGCCTGTGCCGCCGACGGCCTGGACACCACCGACTTCCGGCAGAGCCGCTGGACATGGCGGATCGCCGGATTCATCGTCGAACCTGCCCTGTACTGGTGCGGCATCGCCGACGACATCGACGCCCTCGACCCCTGGTTCCCGGAGCTGGCCGCGCTCTACATCCGGCGGCGGATGGCCGTGGAGCCGGCGACCTTGGCCCTGCTCAACGTCCGCACGCTGTCCTCGGCCCGTACGGCCCTGAACGCCCTCGCCGTGGATCCGGACGTGGACGAGGAGACCCGGGAGCGGATCTCGGGTGATCTCCGGGAGGACGAGACCCGGCCCCGGAACCTCCGGTTCGGCCTGGCCCCCGAACAGTGACGGGCGGGACGGGGCCCGGCCCGGCCGGTGGCCCGGCCGTCACCCCAGCCGCCGGTAGCGCCGCTCCGGGCGGCCCGTGCCCCCGTACCGCAGCGTGATCTCCGCGCGGCCCGTCTCCGCGAAATACTCCAGATAGCGCCGCGCGCTGACCCGGGACAAGGACCCCGCCTCCGCGCACTCCGTCGCCGACAGGCCCTCCGGGTGCGCCCGCAGGATGCCGTCCACCAGCTCCGCCGTGTGCGCGGCCAGGCCCTTCGGAAGCTCGCGCGAGCCACGGGGGCGGGCGCCGAAGATCTGGTCCACGTCCTCCTGGCGCGCCTCGTCCAGCTCGTCCAGGCGGGTGCGCAGCGAGGCCACGTGCCGCAGCTGCTCCTGCAGGGCGGCCTGGTTGAAGGGCTTGATCAGATAGTGCAGCGCCCCCGCGCGCAGCGCCGAGCGGATCATGCCCGCGTCCCGCGCCGCCGTGATGAACAGGGCGTCGACGGCCAGACCGGCCCCGCGCAGCTCGCGCAGCACGCTGATCCCGTCCATGTCCGGCAGGTAGATGTCGAGCAGGACCAGATCGGGGCGCAGCCGCTCGGCCAGGCTCAGGGCCTCGCCGCCGCTGTGCGCCACCCCGACCACGGAGAAACCCTCCACAGCCGACACAAAACGGCTGTGCAGCTTCGCGACCATGAAGTCGTCGTCCACCACCAGCACCTTTGTCACGCCGCCACGCTAGGTCGCGACCAGAAGGACCACAACGTCCGTTGATTGCGGAAGAGAGACAGCTTCTTAACGCGCGGGCAACATGTGGGCCACTTCACATCCCCTATCGAGAGGCGGCACACGTGCGTCTGCGCACCCCCCTCGCCCTGTTCGGGGCCGCGCTGCTGGTGTTGGTGGGGCCGCCCCTGCTCGCCACCGGCAGCGGCTCCGACACCGGCACCCAGATCCCCGGACTGCGTTTCATGGTCCCCAACACGCCCGGCGGCGGATACGACATCACCGCCCGCACGGCCGCGAAGAACGCCGAGGACGCCGGTCTCACCACCGACATCGAGGTCTTCAACCTGCCCGGCGCCGGCGGCACCGTCGGCCTCACCCGGCTCGTCGGTGAGCACGGCAACGGCCGGATCGCCATGTCGATGGGCCTAGGCGTCGTCGGAGCCGTCCACACCAACAAGACCCCCAGGACCCTCGCCGACACCACCCCGATCGCCCGGCTCACCATGGAGCAGGACATCGTCGTGGTCGGCAAGAACTCCCCGTACAAGACCATCCAGGACCTCCTCGCGGCCTGGAAGAAGGCCCCTGGCAAGCTGCCCGTCGGCGGTGGCTCCTCGCCCGGCGGACCCGACCACCTCGCCCCGATGCTGATGGCCCAGGCCGCCGGCATCGCGCCGAAGAGCGTCAACTACATCCCCTTCGACGGTGGCGGCGAGCTCCTCGCCTCCATCCTCGGCAACAAGGTCGCCTTCGGCGTCTCGGGCGTCAGCGAGTACCTCGACCAGATCAACTCCGGCGAGCTGCGGCTCCTCGCCGTCACCGGCGCCGAGCGGGTCCCGGGCCTGGACGCCCCCACCCTGCGCGAGGCCGGACTCGACACCGAGTTCATCAACTGGCGCGGGCTCGTCGCCCCGCCCGGCCTCAGCGACGCCGAGCGCGACAAGCTCGTCGGCCTGGCCACGAAGCTGCACGACTCCCCGCAGTGGCGCGAGTCCCTCGAGAAGAACGGCTGGAACGACGCCTTCCTGCCCGGCGAAATGTTCGGCGACTTCCTCACCGAACAGGACAAGCGGGTCGGCGCGGTGCTGAAGGAGCTGGGGCTGTGACTACCACGACGACCCCCACGACCCCCACGGCGCAGGCGAAGAAGTCCTGGCTGCGCGAGCACTCCGAGCTCGGCGTCAGCCTCCTCCTCTTCGCCATCGGCGTCCTCGTCCTCACCGACGCCCTCACCATGACCGTCGACATCGCGCAGCGCGGCCCGATCGGCCCCCGGACCGTCCCGGTCGTCGTCGGCAGCGGCCTGCTCGTCATCGCCGTCCTCCTCGCGGTCGACGTGCTCCGCGGCGGCCGCGGCGAGGCCGAGGGCGGCGAGGACATCGACCTCTCCGAGCCCAGCGACTGGCGCACGGTCCTGCTCCTGGCCGGAGTCTTCCTCGCCTTCGCCGTCGTCATCGGACCGGTCGGCTTCCCCGTCGCCGGAGCCCTGCTCTTCTGGGGCGCCGCCTACGCCCTCGGCAGCCGCCACCTCCACCGTGATCCGCTGATCGCCGCCGGACTCTCCCTCTTCACCTATGTCGTCTTCAACAACCTGCTCGGAGTTCCGCTGCCCGGCGGCCCGCTGATGGGAGTGCTCTGACCCATGGACTCACTGAACTCCCTGATCGACGGATTCGGTACGGCCCTCACCCCGATGAACCTGCTCTGGGCCGCCATCGGCGTGCTCCTCGGCACCGCCATCGGCGTCCTGCCCGGCATCGGCCCCGCCATGGCGGTCGCCCTGCTGCTCCCCGTGACGTACGGACTCGAACCGACCGGCGCCTTCATCATGTTCGCCGGCATCTACTACGGAGCCATGTTCGGCGGCTCCACGACCTCGATCCTGCTCAACACCCCCGGCGAGAGCGCGGCCGTCGTCGCCGCCATGGAGGGCAACCCCATGGCCAAGGCCGGCCGCGGCGCACAGGCGCTCGCGGCCGCCGCCATCGGCCACTTCACCGGCGGCATGGTCGGCACGCTCCTGCTCGTCGCCCTCGCCCCGACCGTCGCCGCGCTCGCCGTCGACATCGGCGCCCCCGACTACTTCGCGATCATGGTCCTCGCCTTCATCGCGGTCACCTCCGTCCTCGGCTCCTCCCGCATCCGGGGCCTCGCCTCGCTCCTCATCGGCCTCACCCTCGGCCTCGTCGGCCTCGACCAGATGACCGGCCAGCAGCGCCTCACCTTCGGCTCGCTCCAGCTCGCCGACGGCATCGACGTCGTCATCGTCGCGGTCGGCCTCTTCGCCATCGGCGAGGCCCTCTGGGTCGCCGCCCATCTGCGCCGCACGGCGGGGGAGGCCATCCCGGTCGGCCGCCCGTGGCTCGGCAAGGACGACGTCAAGCGCACCTGGAAGTCCTGGCTGCGCGGCCCCGTCATCGGCTTCCCGTTCGGCGCGATACCGGCCGGCGGCGCCGAGATCCCGACCTTCCTGTCGTATGTCACCGAGAAGCGGCTCTCCAAGCACAAGGACCAGTTCGGCAAGGGCGCCATCGAGGGCGTCGCGGGACCCGAGTCCGCCGCCTCCGCCTCCGCGGCCGGCACGCTCGTCTCCATGCTGACCCTCGGCCTGCCGACGACGGCCGTCGCCGCCGTCATGCTCGCCGCCTTCCAGCAGTACGGCATCCAGCCCGGACCGCTGCTCTTCGAGCGCGAACCCGACCTGGTCTGGGGCCTGATCGCCTCGCTCTTCGTCGGCATGGTCCTGCTGCTCGCGCTCAACCTGCCGCTCGCGCCCGTCTGGGCCAAGCTGCTGCGCATCCCGCGCCCGTACCTCTACGCCGGCATCCTCTTCTTCGCCGCCGTCGGCGCGTACGCGGTGGGCGGCGAGGCGCTCGACCTGGTCATCCTGCTGCTCATCGGTCTGATCGGCTTCGGCATGCGACGCTACGGACTTCCCGTCCTGCCCGCCGTCATCGGCGTCATCCTCGGCCCGGCCGCCGAGCAGCAGCTGCGCCGCGCCCTGCAGATCAGCGACGGCTCGCTGACGGGCCTGGTCAACACGCCCTTCTCGGTGACCGTGTACGCGGTGATCGTGCTCCTGCTCGCCTGGCCGCTGGTGAAGAAGGTGATCAACCGCCGTCGTCACGTGTCGGCATGACCCAGGACATCCTCCCCCCCCACGCCTCTGCGGGCGTGGGGGGATCCCCACGCGACGACCACCGAACCGATGTTCCGCCTTGTACGAAGCGGTACGGCTACGAGGTCGTCGAGCGCCGGCTGGACGGACCGTACGACCGTATTCATTACCGCAGGCGCCTCAACTCGCCCCCGATAGGGTGAGTTTCGGACACCTGGCGTCTTGATCCGATATCCCTGGCGGGCGACACCACCCCCCACCCCCGAAGGGACATCCCTGATGCGCCTCCGTCTCGCCCTCGCCGCCGGCACCCTCCTGGTCGCCGCCACCGCGACCGCCGCGACCGCCGCCCACGCCTCCCACGCCGGGCCCGGCGACGGCCTCTCCGTCGACGGGCACGGAACCGTCGCCGCCGACGGCACGGTCACCCTCTCCGGCACGTACCGCTGCGCGGACGACAGCGCCGGCCCGGTCTTCGTGAGCAGCACGCTCCTCCAGGAGGACCGCTCCGCCGGGATCGGCGGCACCAAGGCCGTCTGCGACGGCCAGGAGCACGCCTGGACCAACTCGGGCGTGGTGAAGGAGCCCGCCTACCGGACGGGCGAGGCCCGGGTGAAGGCCACGCTCATGCAGCTCATCCCCACCGGCCCGATGGGCCTGCCCCTGCCCGGCTTCCTCGCCACCGAGGACTCGGACGTGACGCTGCGCTAGCCGAGCAGCGCGACGAGGCCGTCGCGGCCGAGGCACTCGAGCTCGTCGAGGGCGACGACGGCGCACTCGGCCGCCTCCGGGTCGGAGGCGGCCAGACCGCTCGCCTCGAACTCGTCCTCGTCGAGCCGCAGCACCTCGCTGCCGTCCGCCGACACCCACAGGTCCAGGTCCAGGTCCTCGACCACGACCTCGGCGCCGTGGACCGCGGCCGGCCGGGTGATGTCGCAGTACCAGCCCTTGAGCGCCCCGCCGTCGGAGCGGACCTCCTTCACCGCGTACCAGCGGTCGCGCCAGTAGTGCTCCACGAGCACGTCACCCGGCTCGAACCGTACGAAGCCGAAGTCCCGCACCCCCTCGGCGGCCCAGGGGGCGCGGACCGTCAGCCGGGTGCCGTCGTCGGCGACGACCTGGGCGGGGTAACGGATCTTCGTCCGGCCCGCCTTCACCAGGACCACCTCAACCGAGCGTGCGGACATGACGTACCTCCGTCGCGCAGATCTCGTAACCGAACCACGTGTTGATCGCCAGCATCGGATCGTTGCCGGCGTCGTTCCCCGTGAACGCCTCCGTGCAGCCGGCCGCGCGGGCCCGGTGCAGGGAGTGGTTCTTGGCGAGCTTGGCCAGCCCGCGCCCCCGGAAGGCCGGATCGGTGCCGGTCATCCCCGAGCTGTAGCGGCCCCGGCCGTCGGTCTGGGCGGCGGTGAAGGCGACCGGCCGGCCGTCGGCCACGGCGACGGTGGTCAGCTCGCGGTCGAGCAGCGGGTGGTTCCAGGTGGTCGCCAGCCAGTGCTCGTAGTCCGTCAGTTCGGCGCCGACGTCACCCGGCTCGTCGGCCGTCGTCAGCGCGTCCAGCACGAACAGCGGGCGCGGATCGGCCGCGAACTCGGCGGCCGAGCGCAGCTCGACGCCGGCCGGCGGCTCCTGGAGCGGTGGCAGTTCGGCGGTCGTGAGGTCGAGGCGGAGGAAGTGCGCGGAGCGGCGGGGCGCGTAGCCGTGCCGCTCGGCGAAGGCGCGGAAACCCGGCTCGTCGAGGACCCAGCTGTAGAGCGTGGTCGCACCGGACTCGGCCAGGTGTTCCTCGGAGGCCCGCACCAGGAGTGTGCCGGCACCGAGACCCTGCTTCTCCGGGTGGACGTAGACGTTGACCGAGCCGACGTGCGGCTCGGGCGCGTCGTGCGCGATACGGAGCTGGGAGGTACCGACGATCTCCCCGTCGACCTCGGCGACCAGGGGACGCTCGTGCGCGTCGGGATGGGCATGGGCCCAGTCGAAGGCCACCTGGTCGGCGTTCGCCAACATGAACGGGAGAGCGGCGCGCCGGACACGGGCGAACCCCTCGGCGTCCTCCGGCCGTACATCACGGACGATCACAGTCATGGTGCCGCACGCTACGTGGGGGTGGGGCGCGGCCGCCTCCCATTTTCCGGTGCGCCGGGGGCAGAATCGGGGCCGTGACATTGCGAATCACCGTGGACACGGATTCCTCGACCGCCCCGTACGAACAACTGCGCGCCCAGATCTCCGAGAGCGCCCGCTCCGGGGCCCTGCCCGTCGGCTACAAGCTGCCGACGGTACGGGGCCTGGCGGAGGAGCTGGGCCTCGCGGCGAACACGGTCGCGAAGGCGTACAAGTCCCTGGAGGCGGACGGGGTGATCGAGACGCGGGGCCGCCACGGCACGTTCGTCGCGGCGGCGGGTGACGCGGCGGCGCGCCTGGCGGCGACGGCGGCGGCGACGTTCGCGTCCGAGGCGAGACGGCTGGGCCTCAGCCACGAAGCGGCCCGGGCAGCGGTGGACGACGCGCTGCGGGCGGCGTACGGGGCCTGATTTCCCCCACCCCCACCCCTGGCCCGGGCGGTGCGCCGGCTTCGCGGCGCGGGGCTGTCGCACAACCCACGACGAGCGGTGCCCGCTTCGGGGCCGCGGGCCCCCCGCCCCTACAGGTACAGCCCCGCGTCCGCGGTCCTGGGCTCCGGGAGCCCAGGGGACGGCGTGCCGCGGCGCAAGGCATACAACTCCGCCAGCGTCGCGCCGTCATGGCTCACCCCCTCCTCCGTGCCCAGCCACGCCACCGCCTCGTTCCGCGTCAGCCCGCCCACCTCGATCCGGGCCAGGCACCGGCCCGGCCGGACCACCGCCGGGTGGAGGCGCTCCAGGTCCTCGTTGGTCGTGACGCCGACGAGCACGTTGCGGCCCTGGCCGAGCAGCCCGTCCGTCAGGTTCAGGAGTCGCGACAGCGCCTGGCCCGCCGTGTGCTTCGCCTCGCCGCGGATCAGCTCGTCGCAGTCCTCCAGGAGCAGCAGCCGCCACCGCCCCTTCGCCGTGCCCTCGTCCTCGCCGATCGCGATGTCCATCAGATAGCCGACGTCGTTGAAGAGCCGCTCTGGGTCCAGGACGCAGTCCACCTGGCACCAGTCCCGCCACGACCGGGCGAGCGTGCGCAGCGCGGACGTCTTGCCCGTCCCCGGCGGACCGTGGAGCAGCAGCAGCCGCCCCGCGATGTCGTCCGGGGTGACCTTCATCAGCCGGTCCATCGCCTCGGCGACCGGCGCCGTGTAGTTGGGCCGGATCTCCTCCCACGTCCCGGCGCTGATCTGCCGGGTCGTCCGGTGCGGCCCGCGCCGCGGCGACACGTACCAGAAGCCCATCGTCACGTTCTCGGGCTGCGGCTCGGGCTCGTCCTTCGCCCCGTCCGTCGCCTCCTTGAGGATCCGCTCGGCCAGCTCCGCCCCGGTCGCGGTGACGGTGACGTCCGCGCCCCGGTTCCAGCGGGAGATGAGCAGCGTCCACCCCTCGCCCTCGGCGAGTACGGCGCTGCGGTCGTCGTCCTTCGCCGCGCGCAGCACCTTCGCCCCGGCGGGCAGCAGGGTCGCCGCGGGCTTCACCCGGTCCAGGGTCGTGCTGTGGGAGTGCGGCTGCTCGCCGTTCGCGAAGCGGCCGAGGAACAGCGCGTCGACGACGTCGGCCGGCGAGTCGCTGTCGTCGACGGTGAGCCGCATCGGCAGCGCCGACTGTGGTTCCGATGGCTCGGATGGCGTGGCTGACATGGCGACCATGATCCGGCAATCGGGCATTGAGTGCACAGTGTTTTGAACGGGACGATCCCACGGGTCGCGGCGGTGGCGCCCGCCGCGACCCGCCGGTTCAGGACGCGTACCGCCCGGCCGCCCGCAGGGCCGCCCGCGTCCGGCGCACCACCGCGTATCCCTTGGTCAGCGCCCGGTCCGACGCGAACGTACGCCCGATCGCCCGTCCCTCGACGAGCCGTTCGAACTCCTCGATCCCGGTGGACCGCCGTACGGTCAGCCGCTCCAGGGCGTACGGTCCCTGGCGGCGACGGGCCGTCGCGTTGCCGACCGCGAGCGCCTGGGCGTACCCGGCCGCCCGGACCGTCCGCCGGACGCGCCGGCTGGAGTACCCGTACGGGTACGCGAAGGACACCGGCGCCCGGCCCAGTTCCTCGCGGAGGATCTCCTTGCAGCGCAAGGTCTCGTACCAGAGCCGCCGGTCGTCCACCTGGTCGAGCTGAGGATGGGTGTGGGTGTGTCCGCCGATCTCGGTACCGGCGGCGGACAGTTCGCGCACCTGGTCCCAGTCGAGCATGGTGTCCAGGGCGCCGCCCTCGTCGTACGTGCCCCGCAGCCAGCCGGTGGACACGAACAGGGTCGAGGAGAAGCCGTGCTTGGCGAGCACCGGCAGCGCGTGCCGGTGCACCCCCTCGTAGCCGTCGTCGAAGGTGATCAGGACAGGGTGCGGCGGCAGGGGCCGGCCCGTGCGCCAGGCCCCGGCCAGTTCGGCCGTGGTGAGCGGGGTGAGGCCGCGGTCGGCCACCACCGCCATCTGCTCGGCGAACGCCTCGGGCGAGACGGACAGCCGGCGCGTGGCCGGAGCGGGCTCGTGATCCACCGCGTGGTACATCAGGATCGGTACGGGATCGTTCACGCGGCCACCTCCGGAACGCCGGGTTTCGTCGCGGAGTCCGACCACGACGGGATCGGGCCCGAAGAGAACGTCGCCCCGCCGCCCCTGGCCCGCAGCGCCCCGCGGACGTACCCGCCGGCGGCCATCGCCACGCCCGCCACGATCGCGCCGGCCCGCCCCGCGCCGCCGGGCCGTCCGAGCACGGCGTCGCGCAGCCCGCGCACGACTCCGGCCGGCAACACCCGGGTGGTGTACCGCCGTTCGGCCTCCAGCCCCTTCCCGGCGCCGACGCTCTTCGAGACGAGCGCCTTGGAGAGCCCTTCGGCGTACGTCCGGGTGCGGAAGTAGCCGAAGCGCTCGCGGGCGGCCGGGACCTTGTGGTGGATGACGGCCCGGTCGTCGATCAGCAGGACCGCCTCGGGCAGGGCCTGCGAGAGGCGGATGCACAGCTCCGTCTCCTCGCAGCCGAGCGGCCGTTTGTCGCCGTCCCGGCCGATGCCGGTGGCGAAGCCGCCCGCGGCGTCGAAGGCCGTACGCCGGAAGGAGGCGTTGCCGCCCAGCACGTTGCGTACCCGGACCAGCCCCGGCGGCAGGCCGCGGTACGTACAGCCGACGACCCAGTCGAACTCCGTGGGGAACCAGTCCGGCCGCCGGCCCGACGCCCAGGCGGGCAGGGTCCGGCCGCCGACGGCCATCACGTACGGGTCGTCGTAGCCCGCGGCGAGGTACCGCAGCCAGTCCCGCTCGGCGACGGCGTCGTCGTCGAGGAAGGCGACGAACCCTCCGCGGGCCGCGGCGATTCCGGTGTTGCGGCCGGAGGAGAGGCCGCGGGGGCCCGCGTTGGCGAGCACCCGCACCACCTCCTCACGTACGGCCGCGTCGTCCGCGAACTCCTCGGCCAGCCGGGTCAGAAGCCGCTCGTTGTGGTCGACCACGAGCAGGATCTCCAGCGCCGGATGCGTCTGGGCCCGTACGGAGTCGACCGCCGCGAGGATGTCCTCCCAGCGCTCCTCCGTGTAGACGCAGATCACGACGGAGAACCGACGGTCGCTCAAGACACCTCTCCCCGGGGGACGTTCACCGAGAAGGCGGTCGGCCTGCGGCGCGCCGCACGTCTGACGCCCCTCTCCTTGAGGATGACCTTGAGCACCCGGATGCCGTCGCGCACGGCGTTGAGGTTGCTGACGCCGTGGATGCGCAGGTACTCGTGGCTGGGCACCTCCTGGACCTTCAGGCCGGCCTTGACGACCCGGATGTTGATCAGGGTCTCGATCTCGAAGCCGGTGCAGTCCAGGGTGATCTTGTCGAGGCAGTGGCGCCAGAAGGCGTTGTAGCCGTAGCAGAGGTCGGTGTAGCGGGCGCCGAACTTGCGGTTGACCAGGGCGCACAGCGCCCGGTTTCCGAGCCGGCGGATCGGCGTCATGTCGTCCGTGCCGCCGCCGTTGGCGAAGCGGGAGCCCTTGGCGAAGTCGGCGCCGCCGACCAGCGCGGACACGTACGAGACGATCTCCTGGCCGTCGGCGGAGCCGTCCGCGTCGACCATCACGATGATGTCGCCGGTGCAGGCGGCGAATCCGCTGATGAGCGCGTCGCCCTTGCCCTTGCCGACCTGCTTGACGACCTTGACGTCGGGCCGGAGTTCACGGGCCACACGGACGGTGTCGTCGGTGGAGTTTCCGTCGACGAGAACGACTTCATGGATCCAGTCCGGAAGCGACTTGAAGACGTACGGAAGATTTTCCGCCTCGTTCATCGCGGGGATGACCACACTCACCGGTGGCGTGATCGCCAAATGGGAGGTGATCGCCTTGTATTGAGCTGCTATTCGATTCTGGTCCGCGGTTTCCGGGCCGGTGACGGCCGGGCGCAGGAATGAGCTCATGACTGGTGTTTCCCTCTCGTCCGGTGGACCGCCCGCCCCCGGGCTGTCCGGTGGTCTGTCCGGTTCGAAAGGGGGGTTCTCACCCCGCTCGCACGGCAGTGATCTCCGTACGACATGGGTGAGTTGGCATCTCAAGCCGCGCGGCACGCGACTCGGCGGCACGCATGCGAGCATGCGAACGCCGAGCACAGCACCCCCCTACCGCGCCCCGCTCCGGGACCATCGCGACGCTAGAGCCCTCCCCTGAGCCGCTTTGCATGATGGACCGATGCGGGTGAGATGTACGACGGTATTGATGAATGCGACTGTATGGCAAGTCCTGGATCGGCGGCTCCCCTTTCTGGTAATTGGCGAACCTTCGACGGTCAGATACGGAACCGTCCCGATCGGATTTTCATAATCCGCTTGCCTGGTGTTGCCGTTGGGGTCGGATGGAACTTCTGTGCATTGTCGTGCGAATTACATTGCGGTCGCGTTCGACCGCGCCGCGCCGGCGAATTCGGGGATCCGGGGGCTCGCATGATCCATCAGCTGGCCGGATATCGACGGTTCTTGACGGGGTGTCGAGAGGTTCTCGCCAAATCTTCTTGGCATGAACACTTCCAGGGTGCGGGGTCCGCTGCTACTACCTAGTAACGCAGAGATCCTGCTACAGGGAGGTTCCATGAAACTGTCCCGATTCGCGGCATTCTCGTCCTCACTCCTGCTCGGTGCCGTCCTCGCCCTCACCGGGGCGGGAGCCGCGCAGGCCGCCGAAACCGCAGCGCTCGACTACGTGGCGCTCGGTGACTCGTACTCCTCCGGCGTCGGCGCCGGGAGTTACGACAGCGCCAGCGGCGACTGCAAGCGCTCCACCAAGGCCTTCCCCGTCCTCTGGAAGAACGCGAACTCACCCTCGTCGTTCGCCTTCACCGCCTGCTCGGGCGCCCGAACGGGTGATGTCACGAGCAGTCAGCTCGGACCCCTCTCCACCGCCACCGACCTGGTCTCCCTCACCGTCGGAGGCAATGACGCCGGCTTCGCGGACGTCATGACCACCTGCGTCCTTCAGTCGGAAGCCACCTGCATCAACCGAGTGAATCAGGCCAAGGCCTACGTCGACAGCACGCTGCCCGGCAAGCTCGACGCGGTGTATTCGGCCATCAGGGCCAAGGCTCCGAACGCCCGGGTCGTCGTCCTCGGCTACCCCCGCTTCTACAAGCTCGGCGGCAGCTGCATCGCCGGACTGAGCGAGAACGAGCGCCGCGCCATCAACGACGGGGCCGACCACCTCAACGCGGCCACCGCCAAGCGCGCGGCCGACCACGGCTACACCTTCGCCAGCGTCGTCCCCGCCTTCACCGGACACGAGATCTGCTCCGGCTCGTCCTGGCTGCACAGCGTCAACTGGCTCAACATCGGCGAGTCGTACCACCCCACCGCCGCCGGACAGTCCGGCGGCTATCTGCCCAGCTTCAGGGCTGTGGCGTAACGGACCCAGTCGGGGAGGTGACCCCGTCCGTCGGGGTCGCCTGCTCACAGGTCACCGAGAACCCGACCCAGTTCGAGCGCGCCTCGACAGGGGCGCGCACCTCCATCCTGATCCGGTCGCGGCGTGTGCCGTCCGCCGGGTGCTCCAGTTCCGTGTGCTCGACCCGCTTCTCCTGCGGGCCGCCGGCCGGGAACTCCAGCGTCCGCCAGTCCGGCGCCGAGGTCTCGCCGCTCTCCGTGACCCAGCGGTACTCCACCGACGCGGGCGTACGCCCCACGGTGAGCGTGGCGGCGAAGGCCGGAGCGGCGGACTCCGGCGGCGGACAGGCCCCGCTGTAACTCCCGCGCACCGCCCGGACGTACACCAGGACGGTCGGCGCCGGGGGAGTCGTGCGGGTGGCCGTCGGAGTCTTCGTGGGGGTGGCCGTGGCGGGGGAGCTGCTCGGCGAGGCGCTCGTCGGGGGCGCGGTCGTCGGCGCTGTGCTGGTGGCCTCGCCACCCGTACCCGTACCGTCGCCCGGCTTCTCGTCCCGCAGCAGCGCGTACGTCAGACCGCCCACGGCCAGCAGCAGGAGGACGATCCCGGCGGCGAGCACGGTTCTGGCACGCCCGGACCGGTCCTCCCGGTCCGGCTGCTCCGCTCGGTCCTGGGGGCCCTGTCGGTCCTGCCCGAGCGGGCCGCCGGGAAGGGGCATCGGCGGAGTCGGTCCGCCGGTCGCGCTCGGTCCCTCCGGTCGGTACGGCTCCGCGTGCACGGGCCCCGACCGAGGCGCCCCGCCCGCCCCCACGAGCCTCAACTGCCGCTCCGCCGCGGCGGCCGACATACGCTCCTGCGGCTCCTTGCGCAGCAGCCCCTCGATCACAGGGGCGAGCGCACCCGCTCTGCGGGGCGGCGGAAGCTCCTCGTCCACCACGGCCCGCAGCGTGCTCAGCGGAGTGTCCTGACGGAACGGCGAGTTGCCCTCCACCGCCGCGTAGAGGAGCACGCCGAGCGACCACAGGTCCGACGCCGGGCCCGGCGTACGGCCCAACGCCCGCTCCGGCGCCAGGAATTCGGGCGAGCCGATCAGCTCGCCCGTCATCGTGAGAGGGGACGTCCCCTCCACCGCCGCGATGCCGAAGTCGGTCAGGACCACGCGCCCGTCGTTGGCGAGCAGTACGTTGCCCGGCTTCACGTCCCGGTGCAGCACACCGGCCTCGTGCGCGGCGCGCAGCGCGGCCAGGACCTCGGCGCCGATGAGCGCGGCGCGCTTCGGGGGCATCGGGCCCTCCGCGTCCAGGACCTCGGAGAGCGTCAGCCCGGGGATCAGCTCCATCACGATCCAGGGGCGGCCGTCCTCGGTGGCCACGTCGTAGACCGTCACCACGTTGCGGTGCGAGATCCGGGCGGCCGCCCAGGCCTCCCGCTCAAGGCGCGCGTAGAGCCGGCCTCTGTCGGCCGCGGCCAGCCCGGCCGGGGCGCGGACCTCCTTGACGGCGACCTCGCGGCCCAGAACCTCGTCCCTGGCGCGCCAGACGGTGCCCATCCCGCCCTGGCCCAGGACGTCGAGGAGTCGGTACCGCCCCGCGATCACGGTCATGGCGTGTCCCCGTCCGTCGTAGGCCCCCGGTGGAGCATTGTGGAACATTTCTGCCCCCACCCCGGGCACTTCGAACACCGTGCCGCGCGTCGCGGGTGATCTTGGTGGTGGAGATCACACACCGTCAGACGACTGCGGCTGACGCCCTTGTGTGCAGGATGGTTCGTGACGGTTCGGCAGGTGTTCGAGACCTGTCCAACTCACCCTGGAATCAGATGGATTCGGACAGTAGTCGTCAACCCCCGTACGAGTGCGGTGAATCCTGCCGTCGGGATACACGGGTGTCACAGCGGGGCGATAGGGTTAACCTGCCCGGGCCGGGTGCCCTCGTTAGGGTGGGGAGTGACATGGAACAGATAGCAATGCGCAGCAGGCCGCGAGTGCCTGCCATCACATGCGGGAGCAGTGCGACCAGTTCGCGGCTGGACCGCCATCTCGCGGTGCTCGGCGGCCCCGTCGTGCCCCAGCGCGAGGCGGCCGAAGCGACGCTTCTGATGCGCGAACTGACGACGCGTGACGTCACGCACAGCCGTGGCAGCAAGAGCGCGCGCGTCTCGCTCTTCGCTCCCCTGCGCCGCCTGCGCCGCTCCCTCTTCGGCAGCCGCGGCTAGCCGGCCTTCCTTCGGGGTAGTGGGCATCCGTTCTTCCCCCAGACTCCGTCCGGGGGTGCCCCCAGGCGGAACGGATGGGCCACCCCGAACGACGGCGCGTGCCCACCCCGCCCGCCCCGAGGCTGTCACGCCACGACACCGTCCACCCGTAGCGCCTCCAGCTCCGCCGGCCGCACCCCGAGCTCGCCCAGTACCGCATCCGTGTCCTCCCCCAACGCCGGGATGCGGCCCATCCGGGGTTCGGGTCCGTCCGGGAACGTGACCGGAGGCAGCAGGCTCCGCAGCGACCCCACCGGCGACCCCACCTCCCGCCACCGGTCGCGCGCCGTCAGCTGCGGATGCTCCGCCAGGTCCGCGACCGTGTTCAGACGGGCGCACGCGACCCCCGCCGCGTCCAGCCGCGCCAGCGCCTCCGTCGCCGTCAGCGGGGCCAGCGCCTCGGCGACCACCGCGTCCGTCTTCGCGCGTCCGGCCACCCGGGCCGTGTTCGTGGCAAAGGCCGGATCGTCCGTCAGATCCGTTCGCTCCAGGACCAGTTCGGCGAGCCGGCGCCACTCGCGGTCGTTCTGGACGGACAGCAGCACCAGGCTCCCGTCGGCCGTCGGATAGGCGTCGTACGGCGCGATGACGGCGTGGGCCAGGCCCGTGCGCGCCGGGGCCGTGCCCCCATGCATCACGTGGTGCAGCGGATGCCCCATCCATTCGGCGAGCGAGTCGAGCAGGGACACCTCCACCGGCCCGCCCCGCCCGGTCGTCCCGCGCCGCACCAGCGCGGCGAGGACGCCCGAGTACGCGTACATCCCCGCCGCGATGTCGGCCGCCGGAATCCCCGACTTGACCGGCTGCTCCTCGGTCCCGGTCACCGACACCAGACCCGCCTCGCACTGCACGAGCATGTCGTAGGCCCGCTTGTGCGCGTACGGCCCGCCCGGCCCGTATCCCGAGATGTCGACCGCGATCAGCCGCGGATGCGCGGCGCAGAGCGTGGCCGCGTCCAGGCCGAGCCGGGCCGCCGCGCCCTGCGCCAGGTTCTGTACGAAGACGTCGGCGCCGGCCACGAGCCGGCGGACCAGGTCGAGCCCCCGTACGTCCTTCAGGTCGACGGCCACCGACTCCTTGCCGCGGTTGCACCACACGAAGTGCGAGGCCAGGCCCCGCGCCGCCGTGTCGTAGCCCCGGGCGAAGTCCCCGCCGTCCGGCCGCTCGATCTTGACGACGCGGGCGCCCAGATCGGCGAGCTGGCGCGTGGCGAAGGGGGCGGCGACGGCCTGTTCGACCGCGACGACCGTGATCCCCTCCAGGGGGAGTGGCTGAGTGCTCATGACGCCCTCCCTACCCCGTGGGCAGGGCCCTTGTCACCGTCGCCCTCGTCACCCGCGGGCGTAGCGCCGCACCGCGAGCGGCGCGCAGAGAGCGATCAGCGCCAGCGACCAGAGCAGCGCGCCGGCCACCGGATGCGCCACCGGCCAGGCCGCGTCCGCCGGGACGGCCGCGTTGCCGAAGAGCTCCCGTACCGCTGTCGTGACCGCCGAGATCGGGTTCCACTCGGCGACCGTCCGCAGCCAGGGAGCCATGTTCTCGGTCGGGATGTACGCGTTGGAGAGCAGCGGCAGCATGAACGTGGCGCTGCCCAGCTGGCCGGCCGCCTCCTCGCTCTGCGAGGCGAGACCCAGCAGGATGCCCACCCAGGTCGTCGCGAAGCGGAAGAGCAGCAGCAGCCCGAACGCGCCGAGCGCTTCCAGCCATGTGCCCTCGATCCGCCAGCCCATGGCGAGCCCGACCAGGATCATCGGGATCAGGCCGACCGCGCTGGTCACCAGGTCCGCGAGCGCCTGCCCCAGCGGCACGGCCGCCCTGCTCACCGGCATGGTCCGGAAGCGGTCCATCACGCCCCGGTGCGAGTCCTGGGCCGCCTGGAACATCCCCGTCATCAGCCCGCCCGCCGCCGTCGCCACCAGCAGACCTGGCACCAGATAGGCCCGGTACGCGGCGCCGGGCATGGCGAGCGCGCTGCCGAAGACGTATCCGAAGAAGAGCAGGAAGACGATCGGCATCGTCTGCGTCATCACGACGATCGCCGGGGCGTGCCGAATCCGCTGGAGGTGCCGCCCGAGCACAGCGGTCCCGTCGTGCACGAGCGCGCTCATGCCGCGAGCTCCTTCCGGTCCGTGAGGCGCAGGAACACCTCGTCGAGGGTGGGCGGACGCAGGGACGCGTCGACGATGTGGACCCCGGCCGCGTCGATCTCGCGGACGATCCGGGGGAGGGTGAGCGTGGTGTCCGTGGTCACCGCGCCGACCGTGCGCCGCTCGGCGTCCAGCGTGGGCGCGGAGCCGGTGAGCTGGTCGAGCACGGCCGCGGCGGCGTCGAGCAGCGAAGGGTCGGCGACGACCACCTCCGCCCGACTGCCGATCAGCGCCTTGAGCTCGGCCGGAGTGCCGCGGTGTGCGGCCCGACCCTCGTCGATCAGCACGATGTCGTCGGCGAGCTGGTCGGCCTCCTCCAGATACTGCGTGGTCAGCAGCACGGTCGTGCCCTGGGACGCCAACCCCCGTACGGCGTCCCAGATTTCGTTCCGGCTGTGCGGGTCGAGCCCGGTCGTCGGCTCGTCGAGGAAGAGGACCCGCGGCGGCACGAGCAGGCTCGCGGCCAGATCGAGCCGGCGGCGCATGCCGCCCGAATAGGTCCGCGCGGGCCGCCCGGCCGCCTCCGTGAGGCCGAACTGCTCCAGGAGCTCGTCGGCGCGGGCACGCGGGGCGCGCAGCAGCCTGGCGAAGAGCCGCAGATTCTCGGCGCCGGTGAGATCCCCGTCCACCGAGGCGTACTGCCCGGTGACCGCGATCCGCCTCCGTACCCCCGCCGGGTCGCGTACGACGTCGTGACCGGCGATCGTCGCGCTGCCCGCGTCCGGGGCGACCAGCGTGGTGAGGACCCGGACGGCGGTGGTCTTGCCCGCGCCGTTGGGCCCCAGAACGCCGCACACGGTGCCCTCGGGGACGGCCAGATCGAGCCCGCGCAGGGCGTGGACCTCCCCGTACCGCTTCTGCAGACCTTCACTAAGTACAGCGTACGTAGTAGTCATGGCCCGACCATACCCCACTACGTACGCTGTACGTAACTAGGATGGTGGGGAGGTGATGATCAATGACGGGCCGAGCGGCCGAACCGGAAGTGATCTGGGCGCGCCCCGAGCGCGCGGGCCGTGGCCCGAAACCGGCGTACAGCAGGGCGGACATCGTGGCCGCCGCGGTGCGCATCGCCGACGCCGACGGCCTCGACGCGGTCTCCATGCGCCGGATCGCCGCCGACATCGGCTGCGGCACGATGTCGCTCTACAACTACGTGCCGCGCAAGGAGGACCTGTACGAGCTGATGGTCGACGCCATCAGCGGCGAGTACGAGCTCCCCGAGCCTCCGAGCGGCGACTGGCGCGCGGACATGCTCACCGTGGCCCGCCAGGCCCGGGGCATCTTGCACCGCCACCCCTGGGTGATCAGGCTGATGACGACCGGGTACGCCTTCGGACCCAACGCCCTGCGCTTCCTGGAAGGGTGTCTGGCCTGCCTCGACGGCCTCGACCTGCCGGGCGGCACCAAGATGGAGCTGATCGCGACGGTCAACGGCACCGTGATGACGATCGTCGCCAACGAACTCGCCCTCGCCGAGCGCGCCCGCGGACTGCCCTGGTCCGAGGAGCAGGAGCAGGCCGTGCGCGCGGCCTATCTGATGGGGCGACTCGCGGGCGGCGACTACCCCAGGCTCGCCGCGGTGTTCGGTGCGGCCGGAGTCGAACACCTCGCCCCCGAAGAGATCTTCGACCGGACGTTGGGGAGGGTGCTCGACTCCTTCGCCCCGGGGCGGGGGCCGTCCTAGAGCAGCGCGAACTGGCCCTCCGGGCCCTCCTCCTGATGGTCCAGTACGGAGGCGGGGCGGCGGGCCGCGTCCGGTACGGGCAGCACCCCGGCCTCGCGCAGCGCCCCCGGCGTCAGCAGCGGGCCCGCCGCGAGCGCCGCGCGCCGCGGCGCGAGCCGGCCGAGGAGAGCCAGGACCGTGATCAGCTCCAGGAGTTCGGAGGTCCACTCCTGCGGCCAGACCGCGGGCCCGATCGCCTCCAGACTGCCGGGCTCGGCTGGCGCGGTCCGGTGCGCGAACCACTGCTCGAGCATCCGTACGCCCCCGACGTGGAACTCCCACGCCTCCGCGGGTACGGGGGAGATCCTGCCCTCGCCGAGGCTCAGGGTCTCCTCCCCGGGCTCGTACGAGAGCGACGCGGGGCGGGCCGGGATCGCCGCGCGGACATAGGGGCGCCGGCCACCGGGCAACCGCGGCCGCTCGCCACCGCGGGCGCCCCGCAGCTGGATCTCCGTCAGCCGCCGGCCCAGCTCCACCCCCGCGGCCCAGACGGCGGGGTCCGCGGGGAGCGGGACGCGGCAGCCGGCGGGGGAGGGGCGGCCGGCCGCCAGGGCCCAGGCCAGTACGTCCTCCGGGGCGACCCGGCCTCCGTACCGTTCGCCCAGCAGCGGCAGCAGGCCGGGAGCGAGGTTCGGCTCCTCGCCGCCGGGGCGGCGGAAGAGCGGACGGATCCGGCCGGGGCGGCCCGCGGGGGAGCGGCCGTCGGGCAGCGCGGCGGTCACCAGGAGCGCCGGACCGGTGGGACCTGTGGGATCGGCGGCACCCGGCACGTACCCCTGCTCGACGGCGAAGAGCTGTCGCTCGTCGGCGACGCGCCACAGCTCCGGGCGGGCGATGTCGATGAGCCGGTGGTCGGGCAGCAGCCACTGCTCGTCGAACGGGCCGTGCGCGAGCCTGACCGGCTCCGGGCACGGCCCTGTCTCACGGGCGAGGCGGACGGTGCCGGTGCGCTGCCCGGGCAGCGCGGCCACGGAACTCGACGGCGTCCGTGCCCGGCTCGGCCGGAACAGCGCCTCGCGCTCGGCCGCGTCCGCCGCGACCAGCCGGTTCCAGCGCTCGCGCAGCGTGCGGACGTCGGGCGCCACGATCCAGGACCGGCCGAGCCGCATCGGCGCGACGGACCACGGCATCAGCTCGTCGAGGAGGGGCGCCTCGTCCGTCTGTACGTCTTCGGTCACGCCCCGCATGCTAGACACGCCACTCAGTGCGCCTCCACCGTCACCGTGAAGGAGAAACGGTCGCCCCGGTAGCGGATCCGGGCCACGTCCACCACACGCCCGTCCTCGTCGTAGGTGACGCCCGTGTAGTGCAGGATCGGCGAGAGCAGCGGGACCTGGAGCAGCGCCGCCGTCTCGGGGTCCGCGAGCCGGGCCTCGACGGTGTCCGTGATGCGGCTGATCCGGACCCCCATCACGTCCCGCAGCACCTTCGTCATCGGCCAGCGCTCCAGGTCGGCCGGGTCGAGACCGGCCGCGATCTCCGGACGTACCGCGTTCTGCGCCCAGTTCGTGGGCTCGCCGCTCTCCCCGTCGCGCCGCAGCCGCCTGTACGCGACGACCTCCGTCACATCGGGGAAGAACTCGGCGAGCTCGCCCGGCACCGGCTCGACGCCGTGGCCGAGCACGGTGGTCCGCTCGCCGGACTGCTGGGCCACGATCGCGTCGATCGAGCCGAGCAGCCGGCGCGGGGTGGAGCGCCGGGCGCCCGGCTCGATGAACGTGCCGCGCCGCCGGTGCCTGCTGATCAGGCCCTCCTCCTCCAGCTCCTTGAGGGCCTGGCGCATGGTCAGCACGCTCACGCCGTAGTGCGCGGCGAGCTGCTCCTCGGTGGGCAGCCGCAGCGAGGCGTCGGGCGTGCGGCCCAGTATGGAGGCGCGCAACGACTGCGAGACCTGATACCAGAGCGGAAGCTTGCGGTTCAGGATCAGCGAGTCGGGAGCGAAGGCGGTCACGGCGTTCTCCGTACGACGACTACGAGATCTACGACCGGACGCGTTTACGGCCGGAAGTGGCGCTCAAGACCCTGCCATACGTCGTCGTAGCCACTCTGCAGATGGTCGGCGTTCGCGGCCTGGCCGGTGGCCGTGACCGGCCAGCGGGTCTCGAACATGAAGGCGAGACCGTCGTCGATCTTCTGCGGCCTGAGCTCGGCGGCGCTGGCCTTGTCGAACGTCTCGCGGTCCGGGCCGTGCGCGGACATCATGTTGTGCAGCGAGCCGCCGCCCGGGACGAAGCCCCCTTCTCCAGCGGTCTTCGCGTCGTACGCGCCCTCGATGAGGCCCATGTACTCGCTCATCACGTTGCGGTGGAAGTACGGCGGCCGGAACGTGTCCTCGCCGACCAGCCAGCGCGGGGCGAAGACCACGAAGTCGACGCTCGCGAGACCGGGGGTGTCGGTCGGCGAGGTGAGCACCGTGAAGATCGACGGGTCCGGGTGGTCGTACGAGATCGTCCCGATGACATTGAAACGGTGCAGGTCGTAGACGTACGGGGTGTGGTTGCCGTGCCAGGCGACCACGTCGAGCGGGGAGTGGCCGTAGGTCGCGGACCAGAGGTTGCCGCAGTACTTGTTGACGACCTCGACCGGGCCCTCGACGTCCTCGTAGGCGGCGACGGGCGCGCGGAAGTCACGGGCGTTGGCCAGTCCGTTGGCGCCGATCGGGCCGAGGTCGGGGAGCTGGAAGGGCGCCCCGTAGTTCTCGCAGACGTACCCGCGGGCGCTCTCGTCGAGCAGTTCGACGCGGAAGCGGACCCCGCGGGGGATCAGCGCGACCTCGCCGGGGCGGGCGGCGAGCAGGCCCAGCTCGGTACGGAGCAGCAGGCCGCCGCGCTCGGGGACGATCAGCAGCTCGCCGTCGGCGTCGCTGAAGACCCGGTCCATGGAGGCGTTGGCGTGGTAGAGGTGCACGGCCATGCCGGTGCGCTGGGCGGTGTCACCGTTGCCGCCGAGCGTCCACATGCCGGCGAGCCAGTCCGTGCCCGGAGCCGGGTCGGGCAGCGGGTTCCAGCGCAGCCGGTTCGGGTCGGGAACCGTCTCGGTGAACGGTGCGGACCGCATGGCGCCGTTGTCGATCCGGGTGAACGGCGGGTGGGCCGCCGAGGGGCGGATCCGGTACAGCCACGAGCGGCGGTTGTGGGCGCGCGGCTCGGTGAACGCGCTGCCGCTCAGCTGCTCGGCGTACAGGCCGAGCGGGGCGCGCTGCGGCGAGTTGCGACCGTGCGGCAGCGCGCCGGGGACCGCCTCCGAGCTGTGCTCATTGCCGAATCCGGTGCTGTACGTCAGCGCCTCGGCTGTCTTCCGCGCCAGTTCCGTGGCCTGTTCCGTGGTCATCGCCCGCTCCTGTCCTGAGCCCGCAAGGGAATCCTATGGATGACCGTAGGATTCCGCGACCGCTCGCGTCAACGGGTCTCGATTCGACGAGATGCGTGCACGGGGGGTTCCAAAAGATGAACATTGCTCTACTCTCACGCGCATGTCGTGGACCCGCAGGCTCCTTGTCGCGCTCTCGGTCGTTCTCGCGGCGCTCGCCGCCGCCCTTGTCACCGCCCCCGGGGCCCAGGCCCACGAGGAACGGCCCGTCACCTTCCCCGACGGCTCCGGCAGCGTGCCGGCGCTGCGCACCGGGAAGCCCGATCTCCTGGTCTGCAAGACCGACCGGGCCGATTTCACCCGCCGAGTCGCCGGCTTCCCGGCCGAGGTGAAGGCCCGGAACCTGGCGCTCTTCGAGCGCTGCGCGCGCTCGGGATTCCGCCATCTCCAACAGGCCGTCGACGCCGTCGACCGGCCGGGGATGACCATCGCCGTGCTGCCCGGCCTGTACGAGGAGGAGCCCTCGCTGCCCGCGCCGACCGGCGCCTGCGCGTCCCTGAAGGCGCCGATGTCGGGGCTCGGCTACCAGATCCTGTCGTACGAGCAGCAGAAGCAGTGCCCGCACAACCAGAACATGGTCGCGATCCTCGGCAAGAAGAACCTCCAGATCGAGGGCACCGGCGCCTCACGCCTCGACGTCGTCTTCGACGCCAAGTACACCAAGCTCAACGCGATCCGGGCCGACGGGTCCGACGGGATCTACTTCCGCAACTTCACCGCCCAGCGCACCACCTTCAACTCGCTGTACGTCCTCGCGGCCGACGGCTTCGTCATCGACAACGTGCTGACCCGGTGGAACGACGAGTACGGCTTCCTCACCTTCGCCTCCGACCACGGCCTCTACAAGAACTGCGAGTCGTACGGCAACGGGGACTCCGGCATCTACCCCGGCTCGGCCTCCGACATCAACGACGGTCGCGGCTACGACGTCCCGCGCTACTCCATCGAGATCACCGGCTGCCGCAGCCACCACAACATGGTCGGCTACTCCGGCACGGCCGGGGACTCGGTGTGGGTCCACGACAACGAGTTCGACCACAACATGGGCGGCGCCTCCATGGACTCCGCCTTCCCCGGCCACCCCGGACTCCCGCAGAACCACGCCCGCCTCGAGCGGAACCTCATCCACGACAACAACGAGAACTACTACCGGTACGTCGCCGACGGCACCTGCGCCAAGCCGCCCGTCGAGCGGGGCTACGAGCAGGGCGTCGTCTGCCCGCAGATCTCCATGCCGCCCGGCACCGGCATCATCACCGCGGGCGGCAACTGGAACCTCTACGAGGACAACTGGGTGTACGGACACCAGCGCGCGGCCTTCTTCCTCAGCGCCGTCCCCGCCTTCATCCGGGGCGAGTCGGCCTGGGGCAAGCAGACCGACACCTCCCACCACAACCGCTACGCCGGCAACCACCTGGGCGTCGACAAGGCGGGCGCTTCCCGACCCAACCGTACGGACGTGTGGTGGGACGGCCAGGGCGGCGGCAACTGCTGGCAGGCCGACGCCGGGCCCTCGACCCCGGGCGCCCTGCCCACGTGCGGGACCCGCCGGGGCGAGGTCTCCGGGGACACCGACCGGCTCGTCGGCGAGCCGGCCAAGCTCGCCCATCTGCTGGTCTGCGCCGACTACAGCGTCCAGGCGCGGCGGCTGCCGGCCGGGTGCGACTGGTACGGGGCGCGGGGGATCCAGCGCGTCGAGACCCAGCTCGCGCTGGCGTTCGCGGTCGTCCTCGCCCTCGTGGGCGGCGCCCTGTGGTGGCGCAGGCTCCGCGGCAGCCGGCTCGCGGGCGCCGCGACCCTCGTGGGCCTCGCCGGCCTGGCCCTGGACGTGGCCGGCTCCACCCTGGGCCTGGCCTCCGGCCCCGTTCCCGCCCTGGCGCTGCTCCTGATCGGTGCCTGGTGGACGGCCCTGGGCCTGGCCCTCCGCCCCACCCGCCCCGCCTTCGCCTGGACCACCCTCGCCCTCGGCGCCCTCACCCTCCTCGACGCCTTCGACAAGGCGGTCCTGATGATCCCCTGGATCCCCCTGAGCCCCGCCTGGCTGCGCGGTCTCCTCGCGGTGGTGTGGGTCCTGTGGGCGGTGGTCGCGGCGGGCCGCCGCGCTCCCGGACACCCGACCGCCGAGGCCACGCCCGCGCGCGAGGCGAACGACATGGCGGCGTCGTGAGGGTGCGACTCACCAGGGCGGCGGCCCTCGCCGGGGTCGTCCTCGCCGTCGCCCTGAGCGCCGCCGGCTGCGGCGGGCGGCCCACCACCCATCACAAGCCGGGCACCAGCCACCAGGAGGCCACCGGCGCCAGTGGCACCCTGCTCGCGGCGAAGGACGAGGCCGGGCACCGGCTGCGGGAGGTGCCGGCCGAGGGCGCGCCCGCCGTACGGGTCGAGGCGCGGCCCGACACCGAAGGCGGCTGGAACATCCACCTCGCCGTGGAGAGGTTCCGCTTCACCCCGGAGAGCGTCGGCGGCGCGGCGATCCCGGGCCGGGGGTACGCCCGGCTCCTCGTCGACGGCAAGGAGACCGCGCGGGCCTACGGCCCCTGGCACCACGTCCCGCCCGGCGCCCGCACCGTGACCGTCCGCCTCCACGCGGACGACCACACCGCCTGGGCGGTCGCGGGCCGGCCGGTCGAGGCGACCGCCGCCCTGACGCCCACCACCCCCGCCGCCCCCGGCACGCCCACGACAGCCTCCACCCCGGCCGCGCCCAGCCCCGAGCCCGGCCGGACCGTCGAGATCACCGTCACCGGAACCTCCGTACAACCACCCCCCTCCCGCGTCGAGGTGAAGAAGGGCGAGCGCCTCACCCTCCGGGTCACCAGCGACCGCGCCGACACCCTCCACGTCCACGGCTACGACCGCGAACTCCCCCTCCTCCCCGGCAGACCCGCCTCCCTCACCCTCACCGCCGACCGCACCGGACTCTTCGAGGTCGAGACCCACGAGTCCGGACTCGTGCTGACCCAACTCGTCGTCCGGTGACCGCTCCCGCGCACCTCCTCGCCCACGGCGTCGGCTCCCAGCACGACCTCCCGCTCTCGCCCTTCTACGCCTACGCGGGCGCGTTCGCCGCGCTCTTCGTCTCCTTCCTCGCCCTGGGCCTCCTCTGGTCCTCCTCCCGCTTCCGCGGCGACCGGGCCGGCCGCCCCCTGCCCGCGGCCGTCCAGCGCCTCGCCGACGCCCCGGCCACCCGCACCGCCCTGCGGCTGACCGGCGCCGCCGCCGCCGTCACCGTCCTGCTCCACCTCCTCCTCGGGCCCGACGACCCCGACCGCAACCCCGCGCCCGGAGCCGTCTACGTCCTGCTCTGGGTCGGGATCGTCCCCGCCTCCCTCCTCCTCGGCCCCGTCTGGCGCCTCCTCAACCCCCTGCGCACCCTCCACGCCCTCCTTCCCGCTCCCCGCGACCCCCGGCCGCTGCCCGCAGGCCTCGGCATCCGGCCCGCGGCCGCGGGGCTCCTCCTCTTCGCCTGGCTCGAACTCGCCGCCCCCGACCCCGCGTCCACCACCACCCTCCTGTCGTTCCTCGCCGTCCACACGGCCGTCCAACTCCTGGGCGCCGCCCGCCACGGCGACCGCTGGTTCGCCCACGCCGACCCCTTCGAGGTCTACTCCTCCCTCCTCGCCCGGCTCTCCCCGCTCGGCCGCCGCGCCGACGGCCGCCTCGTCCTGCGCTCGCCCTTCAACGGCCTCGACTCCACCCCGCAGACCCCCGGTCTCCTCGCCACCGTCTGCGTCCTGCTCGGCTCCACCGCGTACGACGGCGTCTCCGACAACCCGCGCTGGATCACCACCCTCCAGACCTCCCCTCTCGGCCCGACCCTCACCGCGACCCTCGGACTGCTCGCCGCCGTCGCCCTCGTCGCCGCCCTCTACGGCCTGTGCGCAGGCACCCTGCGCCTCATGTCCCGCGCCCTCACCCACCCCCTCACGTCCTTCGCGCACTCCCTCCTTCCGATCGCCCTCGGCTACGCCGTCGCCCACTACTTCACACTCTTCGTCACCGAAGGACCACGTACCGTCATGATGGCAGCGGGCACTGACAACGCCCTCGCGCCCGCCCCGCCCCTGGCCCCCGGCGGCCTCGCCACCCTCCAGGTCGCCGCGATCGTCACCGGCCACGTCCTCGGCGTCGTCGCCGCGCACGACCGCTCCGTGCGCCTCTTCCCGCCGGCTCGGGCCGTGGCCGGCCAACTCCCGCTGTTCGCGCTGATGATCGCGTACACCCTCGGCGGCATCGGCCTGCTCATCGCCTGACCCGGACCAGGAACGGAGCGGCATCATGGACCCCGTGCCCCAGCCTCCCTCGCCCCGCCGTCCCCTCCGCCGCACCCCCGTCCAGCAGCGCAGCGCCGAGCGCCTCGCCCGGATCCTCGACGCCTGCGCCGAACTCCTCGAGGAAGCCGGCTACGAGCAGCTGAGCACCCGCGCCGTCGCCGTCCGCGCGGGCGTGCCCATCGGCTCCGTCTACCGCTTCTTCGGCAACAAGCGCGCCATGGCCGACGCCCTCGCCCACCGCAACCTCGACCGCTACGCCGAGCGGATCGCCGCCCGCCTCGCCGCGGCCGGGCAGGTCGACGCGTACGGCACGATCGACAGCGTCCTGGACGAGTACATCGCCATGAAGCGCACCGTCCCCGGCTTCGCGCTCGTCGACTTCGGCGTCCCCGCGCCCGCCACGGGCGAGTCGTCCGGCGCGAAGTCCGGCGCGAAGTCCCGCACAGGGTTCGGCGAAGAGTCCGGTGGCGGATCCGGTGACGGCTCCGGTGTCTACGCCAACCACCTCGTCGCCGACCGCCTCTGCGAGCTCCTCGCCACCCATCTCGGCCGCGTCGCCGACGACGCCCTGCGCCGCAAGGTGCTGGTCGGCGTCGAAACCGCCGACGCGCTGCTCCGGCTCGCCTTCCGCACGGATCCGTCCGGGGACCCCGCGCTCATCGCGGAGACCCGCGAGATCCTCTACGCCTACCTGGCACCCTCGCTGACATGACCCTCCCCAGCGTGCCTACCGGTCGGTATGCTCGCTGTTGCCCGCGTGCCACCGTCGCCGCCCCAGGGAGTCCGCCATGTCCACCGCCCTGCGCATCTGCCCGCTCTGCGAAGCCACCTGCGGGCTCACCCTGACCATCGAGGGCACCCGGGTCACCGGAGCCCGCGGGGACCGCGACGATGTCTTCAGCCAGGGCTTCATCTGCCCCAAGGGGGCCTCCTTCGGCGAGGTCGACGCCGACCCCGACCGGCTCACCGGACCTCTGGTCCGCAAGGACGGAGCCCTCCAGGAGGCCACCTGGGAGGAGGCGTTCGACACCATCGCCGCCCGGATCCGGCCACTGGTCGAGGAGTACGGGCCGAACGCGGTGGGTATCGTCCTCGGCAACCCCAACGTCCACACCATGGCCGGCGCCCTCTACCCGCCCCTGCTGATCGGTGCCCTGGGCACGCGGAACCTGTTCACCGCCTCCACGCTCGACCAGATGCCCAAGCACGTCTCCAGCGGGCTGCTCTTCGGTGACCCCTTCGCCATCCCCGTGCCCGACCTGGACCGCACCGCGCATCTGCTGATCCTCGGCGCCAACCCCCTGGACTCCAACGGAAGTCTCTGCACCGCCCCCGACTTCCCCGGCAAGCTCAAGGCGCTCCGCAAGCGGGGCGGCACCCTCACCGTCATCGACCCGCGCCGCACCCGTACGGCCAGGCTCGCCGACCGCCATGTCGCCATCCGCCCCGGCACCGACGCCCTCCTCCTCGCCGCGCTCGTCCACACCCTCTTCGAGGAGGACCTCACCGACCTCGGCACCCTCGCCGAGCACGTCGAGGGCGTGGAGGAAGTACGGGAAGCCGTACGGGAGTTCACGCCCGAGGCCGTCGCCGCCTCCTGTGACCTGAACGCCGCCACCATCCGTACCGTCGCCCGCGAACTCGCCGCCGCCCCCTCCGCCGCCGTCTACGGCCGGATGGGCAGCTCCACCGTCGCGTACGGCACCCTCGCCAACTGGCTCGTCGACGTCCTCAACGTCCTCACCGGCAACCTCGACCGCCCCGGCGGCGCGCTCTTCCCGCTCTCCGCCACCGCCCCCGCGCCCCGCCCGGCCGGACCCGGGAAGGGCTTCGCGCTCGGCCGCTGGAGCAGCCGCGTCTCCGGCCACCCCGAGGCCAAGGGCGAGTTCCCGATGGCCGCCCTCGCCGAGGAGATCGAGACCGAGGGCGAGGGCCGCATCCGTTCCGTGATCACCGTCGCCGCCAACCCCGTCCTGTCCGCGCCCGACGGGAGGCGCCTCGACGCCGCCCTGGACGCACTGGACTTCATGGTCGCCGTCGACCCGTACCTCAACGAGACCACCCGCCACGCCGACGTCGTCCTGCCCCCGCCGCCGCCCTCCCAGAGCGCCCACTTCGACTTCGCCTTCAACGGCTTCGCCGTCCGCAACCAGGCCCGCTTCAGCCCGGCCGCCGTCCCTCTGGAAGAGGGACGCATGGACGAGTGCGAGATCCACGCCCGGCTGATCCTCGCCGTCTCCGGGATGCACGGCGCCCCGCCCTCGGCCGTGGACGACCTCGCCATCAGCACCACGCTCGCCAAGGCCGTCACCCAGGAGCACTCGCCCCTCTTCGGGGGCGATCCGAAGGAGCAGGCCCGCCTCCTCGCCGGCCGCACAGGAGCCGAGCGGCGCCTCGACATGATGCTGCGCCTCGGCCCGTACGACCTCATCCTCGAAGACCTCCGCCAGGCACCCCACGGCATCGACCTCGGCCCGCTGAAGCCCCGCATCCCCCAGCTCCTCAAGACCCGCAGCGGCCGCGTCGAACTGCTGCCCGCGCCGATCGCCGCCGATCTGCCCCGGCTGCGCGCCGCGCTGTCCGCGGACCCGGCCGCACTTGTGCTCGTCGGCCGCCGCCACCTGCGGTCCAACAACAGCTGGCTGCACAACGCGCCGTCCCTCAACAGCGGTTCGAACCGATGCACGCTCCAGGTCCACCCGGACGACGCCGACCGTCTCGGCCTCGCCGACGGCAAGCCCGCCCGGATCGCGGCGGAGGGCGGCGAGCTGGAGGTCGAGGTGGAGATCACCGACGCCGTACGGAACGGGGTGGTGAGCCTGCCGCACGGCTGGGGCCACGACCGTCCCGGCACCCGCCTCGCGGTCGCCGCGGCCCGCCCCGGCGTCAACGTCAACCAGCTCCTCGACGGCACGCGGCTGGACCCGCTGTCCGGCACCGCCGTGCTCAACGGCTTCCCCGTGGACGTGGCACCCCTGCCGTGACCCCTGCTCTGACCTGGGTCTTTTGCTCGTATTGCTCACGCGTCAACATCTTGTTAACGGCTGAACAGGGCGCTTAACGTCATCGCCACCGCCGCTCCGGCGGCAGTTCAAGGGTGAACGTGAGGTGTCCTCCATGCTGACCGTCCTCGGCTTCGTCATGATCGCGACCTTCCTGGTCCTGATCATGATGAGGAAGATGTCGCCGATCGCGGCGCTCGTGCTGATTCCGGCGCTGTTCTGCGTGTTCGTCGGACAGGGCGCCCAGCTGGGCGACTACGTCCTCGAAGGGGTGGGCAAGCTCGCGCCCACCGCGGCGATGCTGATGTTCGCGATCGTCTACTTCGGCGTGATGATCGACGTCGGCCTCTTCGACCCGATCGTCCGGGGCATCCTGCGCTTCTGCAAGGCCGACCCTCTGCGGGTGGTCGTCGGTACGGCGGTGCTCGCCGCGATCGTCTCGCTCGACGGCGACGGCTCCACCACCTTCATGATCACCGTCTCGGCGATGTACCCGCTCTACAAGCGGCTCGGGATGAGCCTGGTCGTCATGACCGGTGTCGCCGCCACCGCCAACGGTGTCATGAACACCCTGCCCTGGGGCGGCCCCACCGCCCGCGCCGCGACCGCGCTCAAGCTGGACGCGGCCGACATCTTCGTCCCGATGATCCCGGCGCTCGGCGTGGGCCTGCTCTTCGTCTTCGTCCTCGCGTACGTCCTGGGCCTCCGCGAGCGCAAGCGCGTCGGCTACCTCTCCCTGGACGAGATCCTGGAGCCGGAGACCGAGACCGTCCTGGTGAAGGCCGGTGGCGGTTCGGACACCCCGAAGGCGTCCGGCGGCTCCGGCGACGCGCCCGGGCAGCCCGCGGAGGGCGAGGGCTTCCAGGGTCTCGACCCGAACCGTCCGACCCTGCGCCCCCGCCTCTACTGGTTCAACGCCGGTCTCACCGTCGCCCTGCTCGCCGCGATGATCCTCGAACTGCTGCCGATCCCGGTGCTCTTCCTGCTGGGCGCCGCGCTCGCGCTCACCGTCAACTACCCGAAGATGGCCGACCAGAAGGCCCGGATCGCCGCCCACGCGGACAACGTCCTGAACGTCGCCGGCATGGTCTTCGCCGCCGCCGTCTTCACCGGTGTCCTCACCGGCACCGGCATGGTCAAGCACATGGCCGACTGGCTCGTGGGAGCGATCCCCGAGGGCATGGGCCCGCACATGGCGCTGGTCACCGGTCTGCTCAGCCTCCCGCTCACGTACTTCATGTCGAACGACGGCTTCTACTTCGGCGTCCTGCCGGTCCTGGCGGAGGCGGGCGCGGCCCATGGCGTGTCCCCTCTGGAGATCGCCCGCGCCTCGCTCGTCGGCCAGGCCCTGCACATGTCGAGCCCGCTGGTCCCGGCCGTGTACGTCCTCGTCGGCATGGCGAAGGTCGAGTTCGGCGACCACACCAGGTTCACGGTCAAGTGGGCGGCGCTGACGTCGCTGGTGGTTCTCGCGGCCGGAATGCTCTTCGGGATCATCTGACGCGGACCCTGACGCGGACCCTGACGCGGACTCCCCACGCGAACTCCCCAAGCCCCGGTCACGCCGCGTGACCGGGGCTTGGGGCCGTCCGGGGGACATCGGGATTCCGTGCGGCGTTGCGACACCCTCGGTGGTGATGCGGTGACGGAAAGTCAGATTATCGGTTTATCCGTCCGACGTCTTCACGACTGGAGGAACCCCCGCATGACCGCTCTGGCTGTCCGTCCCCTGCTGTCCACCGCCGTCGCGACCCTCGCCCTGAGTGGCGTGGCCCTGGCCGGCGCCCCCGCAGCGTTCGCGGCTCCCGGCGACAACGGCGACATCAAGATCCACAGGAAGGGCACTGTCGAGCCCGATCAGAGCAACCACCCCAAGGTCTGCGAGTTCCACATCGCGGCCTTCAACTTCGACGGTCTCCAGCAGGTCCACTGGGAGATCTTCAACCAGCCGGGGAGCGGCCCCTTCGTGCGGGAGGGCGACATCACCCTCGACCCCTCGGGTGACGGCTACACCACGGACATGACGCTCCCCGACGGCATGTACAAGGTCGAGTGGACCTTCATGGGCCAGCAGGGCGCCAAGAAGAGCAAGGTCTTCAAGGTCGAGTGCGAGAACGGCAACGGCGGAAACGGCTCCACGAAGCCCCCGCACCACAAGCCTCCGCACCACAAGCCCCCGCACGGTCCGGTCGGCGCGGGTGGTGGCGGCAGTGCCGACACCACGGGCACCGACTCCTCCGCCTTCGGCGTCGGATCGGCCCTCGCCGCCGGCCTCGCGGGCACGGCCGGCCTGATCCTCATCCGTCGGTCGCGCCGCCGCACCGATGGCGCCGCGTAGGTCCCGTTTCACGCGCAGGCAGCGGCGCCTCCTCCGGCTCACCCGGACGGTGGTGGTGACCCTGTCGCTGGTCGTCGGCGGCATCTGGTGGGCCCAGGACGGGGAACCGTCGGGTCCACCGGTCGCCGCCGGCCCGGCCACGGCCTCGGGTGCCGCCGCCCCTGCCGTACCCGGGCAGCACCCCGACCAGAAGCCGAAGACGCAGCCCAGGCCCGAGGCTCCGGCGAAGGCGAAGGCGAAGCCCACGCCCCCGCCCAAGCCGAAGCCGCCGCCCGAGCCTCTGGCCCGCTCGCGCGCCACCAGGATCGCAGTCCCGGCGATCACCATCGAGGCCCCGGTGATGGACCTGAGGCTCGACGGGTCCGGACAGCTCGGCACACCGCCGGTCGACAACCCCCGGATCGTCGGCTGGTACGAGGGCGGCCCCGCCCCAGGCGAACGCGGAACGGCCATCGTCGTCGGCCACCGCGACACCCGTACCGGGCCCGCCATCTTCCTCAACCTCAACTCGCTCGCCCCTGGCAACACCGTCCGGGTCGCCCGCGCCGACGGCCGGGTCGCCGTCTTCACGGTCGACAAGGTCCGCACCTACACGAAGGCGGAGTTCCCCGACGGTGAGGTGTACGGCTCCACGGGACGCCCGGAGCTGAGACTGCTCACCTGCGGCGGATCGTTCGACCCCAAGAAGGGGTACGCGTCGAACGTCGTCGTCTTCGCCCACCTCACGGACGTCGACCGCGAGATCTGACGCGCCCGCCGCCCTGTCGAACCCCTCGGCCGCCTCCCCGACGCGGCCGAGGGGTCGTCGGCGTGTCGGTACGTCGGCATACGCGGCGCGAGCGCTGTCCGGAACGCCCGTCGACAGGGGTGCGCGCCGGGCTGCAGGATCGGGAGGCGGCGGCTCTGGCGCCCAAAAACTAACAGCGCTAGTTTGGGTCCCGGACGACGAACCGGCCGGTGACGAGAGACCGAAGGACCGAAGGAGCAGCGGATGAAGAGCCACGACGCGATGTACATCGGCGGGGAGTGGCGCCCCGCCGCCTCCTCCGACACCATCCCGGTCATCAACCCGGCCGACGAGCAGGTCATCGGCCAGGTCCCGGCCGGCACCGCCGAGGACGTCGACGCCGCCGTGCGCGCCGCCCGCGCCGCGTTCCCCGCATGGGCCGCCACCCCGCCCGCCGAGCGGGCCGCCCGGATCGCCGCGCTGCGCGACGCGCTCGCGGCCCGCGCCGAGGAGATCGCCGCCACGGTCACCGCCGAGCTCGGCGCCCCGCCCCAGTTCGCCGCCGCCGTCCACACCGGCCTGCCGATCGCCGTCGCCGGATCGTACGCGGAGCTCGCCGCCACCCACTCCTTCGAGGAGAAGGTCGGCAACTCCACCGTCTGCGCCGAGCCCGTCGGCGTCGTCGGCGCGATCACCCCGTGGAACTACCCGCTCCACCAGATCGTCGCCAAGGTCGCCCCCGCGCTCGCCGCCGGCTGCACCGTCGTCCTCAAGCCCGCCGAGGACACCCCGCTGACCGCCCAGCTCTTCGCCGAGGCCGTGCACGCGGCGGACCTCCCCGCCGGGGTCTTCAACCTCGTCACCGGCCTCGGCCCGGTCGTCGGCCAGGCGCTCGCCGAGCACGCGGACGTGGACCTGGTCTCCTTCACCGGCTCCACCGCCGTCGGCAAGCGGATCGGCGCCCTCGCCGGAGGCGCCGTCAAGCGGGTCGCCCTGGAGCTGGGCGGCAAGTCCGCCAACGTCATCCTGCCGAGCGCCGACCTCGGCAAGGCCGTCGCCGTCGGCATCGCCAACGTCATGTCCAACTCCGGCCAGACGTGCAGCGCCTGGACCCGGATGCTCGTCCACACCGACCAGTACGACGAGGCGGTGGCCCTCGCCGTCGAGGCCGTCGCCAAGTACGTTCCCGGCGAGCGCGTCGGCCCCCTCGTCAACGCCAAGCAGCAGCAGCGCGTGCGCGGCTACATCGAGAAGGGCGTGGCCGAGGGCGCCCGTATCGTCGCGGGCGGCCCCGAAGCCCCGTGGAAGACCGGCTACTACGTCTCGCCGACCGTCTTCGCCGACGTCACCCCGCAGATGACCATCGCCCAGGAGGAGATCTTCGGCCCGGTCGTCTCGATCATCCGGTACGAGGACGAGGCCGACGCCCTCGCCATCGCCAACGGGACCGTGTACGGGCTCGCCGGCGCCGTCTGGGGCGAACCGGAGGCGGCCGTCGCCTTCGCCCGCCGTATGGACACCGGCCAGGTCGACATCAACGGCGGCCGTTTCAACCCGCTGGCCCCGTTCGGCGGTTACAAGCAGTCGGGTGTGGGCCGCGAACTCGGCGCGCACGGCCTCGCCGAGTACCTCCAGACCAAGTCCCTCCAGTTCTGACCGGCCGAGGCGTACGAGGAGCAAGAGGAGCAAGAGGAGCAATGAGCGTGGTCCGCGCCGCAGTTCTGCCCGCCGTCGGCTCTCCCCTGGAGATCACCGGCATCGTCCTCCCCGAGCCGGGACCCGGACAGGTCCGGGTCCGCCTCGCCGCCGCCGGGGTCTGCCACTCCGACCTGTCCCTCTCCAACGGGACCATGCGGGTGCCCGTCCCGGCCGTCCTCGGCCACGAGGGCGCCGGCACGGTCGTCTCCGTCGGCGAGGGCGTCACACACGTCGCGCCTGGCGACGGCGTCGTCCTCAACTGGGCGCCGTCCTGCGGCTCCTGCCATCCCTGCTCGCTCGGCGAGGTCTGGCTCTGCGCCGACGCGCTGACCGGGGCCGCGAACATACACGCCACCACCGAGGGCGGCACGGAACTCCACCCCGGCCTCAACGTGGCCGCCTTCGCCGAGGAGACCGTCGTCGCCGCGGGCTGCGTCCTGCCCGTCCCGGACGGGGTCCCGCTCACGGACGCCGCCCTGCTCGGCTGCGCGGTGCTCACCGGCTGGGGCGCGATCCACCACTCGGCCCGGGTACGGCAGGGCGAGTCCGTCGCCGTCTTCGGCGTCGGGGGCGTGGGTCTGGCCACGCTCCAGGCCGCCCGCATCGCGGGCGCCGGGCCGATCGTCGCGGTCGACGTCTCGCCCGAGAAGGAGGCCCTGGCACGGGCCGCCGGGGCGACCGAGTACGTCGTCGCCTCCGACACCACCGCCAAGGAGATCCGGAGGCTGACCGGCGGCCAGGGCGCCGACGTGTCCGTCGAGTGCGTCGGCCGCGCCGCCACCATCCGTACCGCCTGGGACTCCACCCGGCGCGGCGGCCGCACCACGGTCGTCGGCATCGGCGGCAAGGACCAGCAGGTCACCTTCAACGCCCTGGAGCTCTTCCACTGGGGCCGCACGCTGTCCGGCTGCGTCTACGGCAACTCCGACCCGGCCCAGGACCTGCCCGTCCTCGCCGAGCACATCCGGGCCGGCCGCCTCGACCTGGGCGCACTGGTCACCGAACGGATCACCCTGGACGGCATCCCGGGCGCCTTCGACAACATGCTCGCCGGCAAGGGCGGCCGCGCTCTCGTCGTCTTCCCGTAGCGGCTCGTGGCCGACGGCGGTGCCGGGCGGGAGCGCATCGCTCCCGCCCGGCGCCTCGCCGCCGAGGGCAGGCCGTCGGTGACGGTCAGACGGTCTCCACCGCTTCGGGGGTCGGCCGCGTCCGCGGGCGGGAGCGCGAGACCGTCACGCCCGCCAGGCAGAGCGCCCCGCCCGCGAGGGTCAGCGGCCCCGGCAGCTCACCGAGGAGCATCCACGCCATGACGACCACGATCGCCGGCACGGCGTACGTCGTCGCGCCCATCCGGCCCGCGGTCGTACGGGCCAGGGCGTAGGCCCAGGTCGTGAAGGCGAGGGCGGTCGGGAACACCCCGAGGTAGACCATGTTCAGGGTCGCGGAGAGTGGCGCCCGGCTCGCCTCGTCGACCAGCTGCCCGGCGAAGGGCAGACACGCGACCGTACCGACCAGACACCCGAAGGTCGTCACCTGAAGGGCGCTGCCGTGGGCAAGGGCGGGCTTCTGCGCGACGACACCACCGGCGTACGCGACCGCCGCCAGCAGGCAGAGCACGACGCCCAGGACCGAGGCGTGGCCCTCGCCGGACATCGACAGCCCGACGGCGACGGCACCGGCGAAGGACACCGCCATGCCCGCGAGCAGCCGGGGCGGCAGCTTCTCGCCCAGGAAGCGGGCACCGAGCAGCGCGATCAGGATGGGCCCGATGTTCACGACCATCGCGGCCGTGCCCGCGTCGACCTCCTGCTCGCCCCAGTTGAGCACCACCATGTACGCGCCGAACCACAGCAGCCCGGAGACCGCGATCCCCGGCCACGCCGCCCGGTGCGGCAGCCCCTCGCGCCGTATCAGCAGGACGGCCCCGAGGACGAGAGACCCGGCGAGCAGCCGCCCGAGGGCGAGCGCCCCGGGGGAGTAGGCGGCCCCGGCGCTGCGGATCGAGACGAAGGCGGAGGCCCACAGGACGACGGTGACACCGGCGGCGGCGAGCGCCAGGCGTGAGGTGGCGCGAGAGGTGGTCATGGGGCGACCGTAGGTCCTTGACCGTTCGGCGCTCACCGCAATATCGCCGGCTCGATGCCCAGCGCCTCTTGCAGCGCCCGCTCCCCGTCGGGGGTCACCTTCACGGCGCGTTCGGACCCGATCCGTACGCACCAGCCGCTGTCCAGAGCGTGGCGGCACAGCGCAGCGCCCGCGATCCCCGCGAGATGCGGCTTGCGCTCGGTCCAGTCGAGACAGCCCCGGGCGACGGGCCGCCGCCCCCTGGCCTCCAGGGCGATGCCCCGCTCCCCGAACCACTCGACACCCCGGTCGGTCAGCGCGAACCCCGTGTCCTGCCGGAGCAGTCCGCGGACGGTCATCGCCTCGGTGATCGCGATCCCGAGCCGTCCGGCGAGATGGTCGTAGCAGGTACGGCCCCGTGCCATCGCCTGCCCCGAGCTCGCGGCCCGCAGCGTCCGCGGCGGCTCCTTGACGGCGGGCTCGGCGCGGGCCGCCAGGTCCTCGACCAGATGCGCGATCCCCGGATCGGCGAGGCGCACGTAACGGTGCCTGCCCTGTCGCTCCTCCGCGAGCACCCCTCCGGCGACGAGCTTCCCGAGGTGCTCACTGGCGGTGGACGGCGCCACGCGCGCGTGCCGGGCGAGCTCCCCGGCGGTCCACGCCCGCCCGTCGAGCAGGGCGAGCAGGAAGGCGGCGCGGGTCTCGTCGGCGAACAGGGCGGCGAGGGCGGCGAGGTCTCTGGGTGCCATGGGACCAGGGTGCCGCAGTCACCGTTCGGCGGCGGCCGAAACGTCCTGCTGCCGCTCGCGGTGCCGCGACGGCCCGGTCACGAGGAACTCCGCGCCGCCCACTGCCCCCGTACCCCTGCCTCGTACTGCAGCGCCAAGCCGTCGAGCAGCGCCCGCAGCCCCGTGTCGAACGCGCCCTCGTCGACCTTCTTCCGGTGCTCGGCCAGGAGGTGCGCCTGGCCGAGGTGGGGGTAGTCGGCCGGGTCGTAGGCCGTCTCGTCGTCGACGAAGCCGCGCGCGAACGAACCCAGCGCCGAGCCCGTGACGAAGTACCGCATCAGCGCGCCGATGTACGTCGCCTGGGCCGGGGGCCAGCCGGCGCGGACCATCGCGCCGAAGACCGCGTCGGCCACGCGCAGACCGGCCGGGCGGCGGCCGGGGCCCTGGGCGAGGACCGGGACGATGTTCGGGTGGTCGGCGAGGGCGGCGCGATAGGAGGCTGCCCAGTCGTGCAGGGCCGTGCGCCAGTCGCGCTCGTCGTCCTCCGCGAACATCGACAGATCGATCTTCGCGCTGACCGCGTCCGCGACGGCGTCGAGGATCTCGTCCTTCGTGCGGAAGTGGTTGTAGAGGGACGGGCCGCTCACCCCGAGCTCGGCCGCGAGCCGCCGCGTCGAGACCGCGGCGAGGCCCTCCGCGTCCACGAGCGCGCTCGCCGTCTCGACGATCCGGTCTCTGCTGAGGAGGGGCTTGCGCGGTCGGGCCATGGCGCACATAGTAGGCCTGCGCACTGGAAACTAGCAGTGCTAATTTAAAGCCTCCGAAGGTCGTCGTCCGAAGGTCGGTGTCGCAGTGAACCTGGAGCTCAGCGAGGAACAGGAAGCCGTACGGCAGCTCGCCGAGGACTTCGTCGCGCGCGAGGTCACCCCGTACGCCGTCGAGTGGGACCGCGGCGAGAGCGTCGACCGGTCGATCGTGAAGAAGCTCGGCTCCGTCGGCTTCCTCGGCCTCACGATCCCGGAGGAGTACGGCGGCTCGGGCGGCGACCACCTCGCCTACTGTCTGGTGACCGAGGAGCTCGGGCGCGGCGACTCCTCCGTGCGCGGCATCGTCTCCGTCTCGCTCGGCCTCGTCGCCAAGACCGTCGCGTCCTGGGGGAGCGAGGAGCACAAGCGCGCCTGGCTGCCCCGGCTCGCCGCGGGCGAGGCCATCGGCTGCTTCGGGCTGACGGAGCCCGGCACCGGTTCGGACGCCGGCAACCTCGCCACCAGGGCCGTCCGCGACGGGGACACGTACGTCGTCAACGGCTCGAAGATGTTCATCACCAACGGCACCTGGGCCGATGTCGTGCTGCTCTTCGCCCGCACCAACGACACCCCCGGCCACAGGGGCGTCTCCGCGTTCCTCGTCCCCACCGACACCCCCGGCCTCACCCGCCGCACCATCCACGGCAAGCTCGGCCTGCGCGGCCAGGCGACGGCCGAACTGGTCCTGCAGGACGTCCGCGTCCCCGCCTCGGCGATGCTGGGCCCCGAGGGCAAGGGCTTCTCCATCGCCATGTCCGCCCTGGCCAAGGGCCGGATGTCGGTCGCCGCCGGCTGCGTCGGGATCGCGCAGGCGGCCCTCGACGCGGCCGTGCGCTACGCGGGGGAGCGCGAGCAGTTCGGCAAGCCCATCGCCTCGTACCAGCTGGTGCAGGAGCTCATCAGCGACATCGCCGTCGACGTGGACGCGGCCCGGCTGCTGACCTGGCGGGTCGCCGATCTGATCGACCGGGGCCAGGAATTCGCCACCGCCGCGTCGAAGGCCAAGCTGTACGCCTCCGAGGCCGCGGTGCGCGCCGCGAACAACGCCCTGCAGGTCTACGGCGGCTACGGCTACATCGACGAGTACCCGGTCGGCAAGCTGCTGCGCGACGCCCGCGTGATGACGCTGTACGAGGGCACCAGTCAGATCCAGAAGCTGATCATCGGGCGGGCGCTGACCGGCGTATCGGCGTTCTGAGCCCCGAGGCCCGAGGCCCCCGGACGCCCGCATCTCTAAGCGCTTGCTCAGCTTCGTTGTATGGTGTTGGTCCTGACGGCTGGAGTGAGGGGCGAACGATGAGCGTGGCGGAGGAGACGCCCGGCGGCGAGGACATGCCGTGGGGCGAGGTCACGCCCGAGGCGGCGCGGCGGCTGCTGGTCGCCGCCGTCGAGGCGTTCGCCGAGCGCGGGTACCACGCCACCACGACCCGGGACATCGCGGGCCGGGCGGGGATGAGCCCGGCCGCGCTCTACATCCACTACAAGACCAAGGAAGAGCTGCTCCACCGGATCAGCCGCATCGGTCACGACAAGGCCCTGGAGATCCTCCGGGCCGCCGCCGACGGCGAGGGTACGGCGGGTGAGCGGCTCGCCGACGCCGTCCGCTCCTTCGTGCGCTGGCACGCCGAGCGGCACACCACCGCGCGCGTCGTCCAGTACGAGCTCGACGCCCTCGGCCCCGAGCACCGCACCGAGATCGTGGCGCTGCGCCGCGAGAGCGACGCCGCCGTGCGCCGGATCATCAACGAGGGCGTGGCGGCCGGGGAGTTCGACGTACCGGACGTCCCGGGCACCACGGTGGCCGTGCTCTCCCTCTGCATCGACGTCTCGCGCTGGTTCAACACGCAGGGCCGCCGGACCCCGGACGAGGTCGGCGCGCTCTACGCCGACCTCGTGCTGCGGATGGTCGGCGCTCAGAAGAAGTAGCGGGAGACCGACTCGGCGACGCAGACAGGCTTGTCGCCGCCCTCGCGCTCCACCGTCACGGTCGCCGTCACCTGCACACCGCCGCCGGCCTCCGTCACCTCGGTCAGGACGGCGCTCGCGCGCAGCCGCGAGCCGACCGGCACGGGCGCCGGGAAACGCACCTTGTTGGTGCCGTAGTTGAGGCCCATCCTCATGCCCTCGACGCGCATGATCTGCGGGACCAGCGTCGGCAGCAGCGACAGCGTCAGATAGCCGTGCGCGATGGTCTTCCCGAACGGCCCGGTCGCCGCCCGCTCCGGGTCCACATGGATCCACTGGTGGTCACCGGTCGCCTCGGCGAACAGGTCGATCCGCTTCTGCTCGATCTCCAGCCAGTCGCTGTGACCCAGCTGCTCACCGACTCCGGCGCGCAGCTCCTCGGCGGAGGTGAAGATCCTCGGCTCGGCCATGTTTCCTCGTCCCTTCTCGTACCTGTGAGCACCTGTCTAAGCGCTTGCTCAGCATGTGGGGTGGGGAGCCCGCTGTCAACGGACAGTAGGGTTCGAGGAGTGCCGCAGATTCCAGAGAAGATCCATGAACTCACCGTCGGCCAACTGTCCGCGCGAAGCGGCGCCGCGGTGTCCGCCCTGCACTTCTACGAGTCCAAGGGCCTGATCAGCAGCCGCCGCACCAGCGGCAACCAGCGCCGATACGGCAGGGACATCCTGCGCCGCGTCGCCTTCATCCGGGCCGCGCAGCGCGTCGGCATCCCGCTGGCGACCATCCGTACCGCCCTCGCCGAACTTCCCGAGGAGCGCACCCCCACCAACGAGGACTGGGCGCGGCTCTCGGCGGCGTGGCGCACGGAGCTGGACGAGCGGATCAAGCAGCTCGGACGGCTGCGGGACCATCTGACCGACTGCATCGGCTGCGGATGTCTGTCGCTGCAGAACTGCGTGCTGTCCAACCCCGACGACGTCGTCGGCGAGCGGATGGCGGGCTCGCGGCTGCTGCCGGAGAGCAAGAAGGCGTAGGTCCGTAGAGGCCGCAACGGAGAGGGGCCCGCCACCCCCGTGGACGGGCCCCTCGGTCTGTGTGCGGCGGTCACTCGTACTCGGTGCCGCCCTTGCGGGTCAGATAGGCCGGGCTGACCGCCTTGGCGATCGCACGTCCGCCGACGACCGGGCTGTACCGCTCCTTCACCGGCCGGATCACGACCCCCTCCCGCAGGTGCAGCTCGCGCCCGGACACGGTCTCCCGTCCGCTCGCCAGCTCCAGCACCTTCCCCAGGTCGTACGGCCCCGAGTACAGCCGCGGTACGAGCGGCAGCTCGCCGGCCTCCAGGACCTCGGCCGGGTCCAGCCACCGCACCTGGCCGTCGATCTCGGCCGACACGTCGAAGACCGCGTAACCGACGCCCTCGCTCCGGGCGTTCGCGCCGTAGCCGAGGTCCTGCACACCGGCCCCGTACACCTCGCCGAACAGCCCGACCCGACGCGCGCCGAGCCGCTCGGCGAGCCGCGCCGCGACCGCCGGGACGTCATGGCCGCGCACGGCCCGCCAGTACAGATTGCGCGGGTCCTCCTGGAGAGCCAGACCCTTCGCGCCGAACCCCTTGGAGGAGACCTGGACCCGACCGTCCTGAGCGAAATACGTCGTCAGACAGGCCGAACCGTGCAGCTTCTCCGTCAGGACCACCGGCTCACCGGGCTCGAAGACGTCCGGATACCGCTGCAGGTTCTCGATGTCGACCCACGGCAGCAGATCGGGCGCGGACTCCACGTCCCCGCTCATCGTCGGCGGGATCGGCGGCACCCACTTGCCGATCCCCAGGAACTCGGCGAAGTCGGTCCCCTCGGTGGCCGCCGCGGCCAGATCGACATCCGCCAGCGCCTTCGGCCGGCACACGATCCCCTGCGACAACTCACCCCGCAGGCGCACCGCCTTGACCCGGTCCGAGGACTTCCCGGCGAGCCGCCCGGTCAGCCCCAGCTCGTCGACGAGCGCGAGGGGGAGCACGGCCTGCTCCGGGATGTAGATCGCGGCATCACCACTGCGGTACGCGCCCTTGGCGACGACGGCACGGTAGAGGCCCACCTGGGCCAGTTCGAGCGCGTCGGCGTTGGGATGGGCGTGGACGGTGAGCAGTTCGGCGGTGACGCGCAGCGTCGACATGTCAGTTCTCCGGTGACTCGGGTGACTCGGGTGACTCGGGTGACTCGGCTGTCGTTCTCATCGCCGGACACTGTGCCGGAACCGAATTCGGGTGGGCCAGCGGATTAGGGCCTGGTAGCGTCGCGCTCTTCGCCGGACGCCGATCCGTGCGGAGTCCCGTCAGGACAAGTCCCGTGATCTCACCCGACCTTGCCGAGGCGCTGCGCCGCGTGGAGACCGTCTTCGGAGGCATGACGGCGAAACCCGGTGACGGTTGCCTGTACTGCTACGGCGACGAAGAACTCGCGCTCCTCGCCGTCCCCCGCGCACCGCTCTCCGACGCATTCGTGCGGATCGCGTTCCACGAGGTCCCGTCCCACTTCGTGGACCACCCGGCGGTGCTGCGACGGCTCCTGCCGCCGTTCCTCGCGTACGTGGCCGACGGCCGCTTCGACGGGATGGGGTACCTGCCGACCGGGCTCGGCCGGACGGCCTGGCAGGAGTGGCCGCGCGAACAGGCCGACGCCGTACGGGGATTCCTCGACGTCTGGTGGCGGGAGACGCTGCGCGTGCCCGATCCGCCGTACGGTGTGCAGGCCGTCTTCGAGCTCTGTTCCGACATGTACGGATCGGTGACACCGCTCCTCGACCACTGGGCGAGCCGGCGCCCGGGCGGGGTCGAGGACCGGCACCTCGCCGCGCGGGCCGAGTCGTGGATCGACGACCTGCTGTCGGACGACGCCTCGCTGATCGCCCCCTGGGCCGCGGCCCCCGACGCGCGCGGACCCGTCGCCGAACTCCAGGCCTGGCTCGTCGAGCAGGCCCCGTCCCGCCTCGCCGGGCACCCGCTCCTCGCCCGCAAGGTCGCGCTCCTCGCCCTGCCGCCCGAGGAGCGGTGGATCGCCTACTCCGAGATGGTCGCCGAGACCAGCTGAGCGGTGTCCCGGGCCGGGCTGCCGTCCGGCAGGAGCAGCGTGTCCTCCAGGCCGATCCGGGTCGCCAGGCCCAGGCGGCGGGCCAGCCGCAGGACCGGCCAGGTGCCGCCTTCCTCGCCGTGGAGGAGGACGGGGAGGCCGTGGGCCGAGCCGAGGGCGGCGAGCAGGGCCTGTGCGGTCTCCTCGGCGGTCGCCGGGTCCGGGTCCGTCACCTCCGCCAGGACCCGCAGCCCCCGGGGCGCGAGCGGCGAGCGGAGAAACCGGTCCGGGCCGTCCGTGCCCGACCAGAGGCCCGCCTCCACGCCCACGCCCCGGTCCAGGAGCGCCGCGGCCAGCTCCTCGGCGCCCGGCTCGTGCCAGTTCACGGAGGCGTGGTCGGGGAGCACCGTCCAGGAGCGGACACGCTCCACCCTGCGTACCGGATCGGGCTCGGCCCAGGCGCCGGTCGTCACGCCCACCGGGACGTCGACGACCGTCCGGATCGCCGCCAGGGTCTCGGCGAGCACCCGGGGCGAGAGCGTGTCGTCCCCGCACGGCGTCTTGGGGTGCACGTGCACCTCCGACGCCCCGGCCGCGACCGCTCGCGCCGCCGCCTCGGCCATGGCGCCCGGCGACATGGGCACGGCCGCGGAGTCTCCGGGCCCGCGGGACCCGTTCAGGCAGGCCTGGATCAACGCCATCCCCCGTGTCACGCGTGTCACCCGTGTCTCACGTGTGTCTCAGGCCACCGAGGCCAGCCGCGGAAGGGCCTCTCCCCGCGCCCGTGCCAGCGCCCCCGCCGTCAGTACCGCCCGGGGGACGACCACCCCGCAGTCCCCGCACACGGGACCGAACCACGGCTCGTCGTCCAGGTCGGGCCGCCACTCGATCCGGCTCCCCGCGCACACCGGGCAGTGCTCCCCGGGCCCCGACTCCAGCGCGGCGATCAGCCGGCGCAGCACCTCGGCCAGCGGCTCCGACGGATGCACCGCCGGATCGTCGCACCGCGCCACCCCGTTGCCGCCCCAGGTCCGCCGATGCCAGTCGTCCAGCGCGCCGGGCCGCCGCAGCCCGTCGTGCTTCTCGCGCCGCCGCCGCGCCGCGAACTCCTTCTCGTACGCGAGCCACACCGCCCGCGCCTCCTCCAGCTCCTCCAGCGCGGCCACCAGCCGCAGAGGATCGAGCTCCCGGTCCTCGGGCCCGAACCTGTGCCTGCGGCACAGGTGATCCCAGGTCGCACGGTGCCCGTAGGGGGCGAACCGCTCCAGGCACTTACGCAGCGAATACCTCCGCAGCGCCGTGTCGCACCCCGGATCACGCACCTGTCTCGCAAGACTCCGGAAACCCGCCATCGCTCCGCACCTCCGTCGCTGGTACTTCGGCGTCAAGGACGTTATGGAATGGACGAACGACCGGCCCGTCGTGTTCCATCGAAAATTCGATGGCGTCCATCAGAGGCGCGCGAGGGACAGCTGTCGCACGACGTACGACGGGGACTCGCGGACGATCCGGCACCCCCGCCGGCACTGCCGCCGGCACGGTTCGACCAGATCGCGGCGGTCCCCGGCACGGCCACCCTTGATCTACCGGCGCCCGATCCGCCCCGCCGAGGTCACCACCCGGGCCAGTTCCTCGTGGCAGATGTCACTGTGCTCCCCGACCACCGCCGCCGCGTCGATGCTCACGCACCCCGATGCCGGGGTCCCGTTCCGCAAGGACGCCGCCAGGGTCAGAGTGGTCGTGCCCGGGACCGCCTGGATGCCGTCGTGGCCGATCGCCATCCAGCGCTTGTCGCTGCCGAGCAGCGAGTCGGCGTCGCGGGCCAGGCGGGAGGCCAGGGGGTAGATCACGCCGAGTGCCGTGTCGTGGCGCGAGTAGCAGGCGACCACGGGGCCGTCGACCCGCTGCTGCATGTCGCGCAGCGCGCCGCCCCTGCCCGGTTCGTGCGGCAGGCTGGCCGCGAACGAATAGTGCGAGAACGCCCCTTGGAGGAGCGTCAGCGAGGCCACGTTCCGGGCGCCGGTGGGCAGGCCGCGCAGGGCGTGGGCGACGAGGCGGGCGCCCATGCTGTGGCCGACGAGATGGATCCGCAGCGCGGGGGCGGAGCGGGCGAGTTCCCCGAGCAGCGGGCCGAGACCGCGCTCGCCGACCGTGCCGGACCGGCGTTTCATCGTGTAGTACGTGGCCTGGCGCAGGGCCTCTTTCGCGCCCTTCCAGTACCGCTTCAGCCGGCCCCCGAACGCCTCCCGCGGCGTGGGCACGCCTCCCGGACCCGCCGCCTCCTCCAGCGCGTCGGCGAACATCGCGCAGACCGCCACCGGGTCGCCGAGCAGGAAGTCCGGCACCTCCGGCGCGTCCGGCCCCGCCGCGAAGGCCCGGGAGCCGTTCGTGTCCGTCAACTCACGTAGCAGCTCGCCGAATTCGGCGAAGGCGTCCTCGTCCTCCGGCTGCTCCTTGAGCAGCACGGCCAGCCGTCCCACCACCGCCTCCTTGCCCGGGTGCACGGCCGCCACGGACTCGAAGTCGGGGATCGGCTCGTCCGAGAACATCATCGAGGGCCAGACCACCCCTACGTACCCCACCCGCACATCCGGCCGCACGAGCCCCGGGAACGGGGCGAAGAACCTGTCGTACAGACGGGTGGCCACGGACCGGGAGTTGTTCCACCCATGGGCGAACATCACCAGATCCGTGACCCCGTCGGCGGCCAGCCCCGCGAGCCTCTCGCCCTGACCGGCGGCCCCGTCCCCGTCCTTGTCGAAGGTGATCTCCCGGTACGGCTCCACACTCATCCCGGCCATGGTCTGCCCGTCCCTCCGCGTCGGGGAAGCTCTTCCCGCGACAGCATCCTGCGCGCACGGAGGGACGGCCAGGTTTTCAGCGCAGACGCGCCGCGGAGATCTCGGGGAAGTGGACGAGGAGGTCGTACGACGTGGCGAGCCGGACCGGCGCCTGGTTGCCCTCCCACGGGTACGCGGTACCGATCAGCCAGGCCGGCCGGTGCACGTCCAGCCAGGTCCGGGCGGCCGGTGTCGTACGGCGCAGGTCCAGGTAGAAGGGGCGCGGCGACACCCGGTCGAGCGTTTCGGCGCTGCTGTCCGCGGCCGGGTAGCCGACCGTGAAGTTCCGGATCGGCTCGCCCTGTGTCCCGGCGTCGTGGGCGTTGAACGAGCCCCGCCCGAAGGACGCCCCCATGCTCACGTAGTCCCGGCCGAGCGCGTCGCGCAGGAAGGCACCCTGGAGGCGCGGGTACTTGTCCGGCATCGTCGTCTCGTAGCCGACGTGGCCGTTGTGCGCGGCCAGCACCATCCGGTCGCCGGTCTGCCGCTGCCACCACACGGTGTTCTCGGCCATGATCCGGTCACGGTAGAGCATCGCGTCGTCGATCCCCTCACCCGTCATGTCGTACGCGAACTCCGTGCCGACCTGGGCGATGGCCCGGGCGTGCTGGAGCATCCAGGCATGCTCCTCGCGGTCCCGGGCCGGCTTCTGCCGCTCCAGGAGCGCGAGGGCCCGGTTCACGTCCGACGCCATCCGCAGGCGTTCCTCGCGCGGCTTGAGCAGGTACGCGTTCATCCAGGCGTCGACCTCGCCGACCGGCCGCGAGTCCCGGTACAGCTCCTGGAGGCGCGGCAGCAGCCGCGGGTAGGTGCGGGCCACATGGCCCGTGACCGTGTCGAAGAGGTTCGGCCCGGCGTAGCCCAGGTCGTTGCCCATGAACCGCACCTGGTGGCCGGGGTGGCGCAGGTTGTGCTCCCGCATCCAGGTGATCAGGTCGAGGTACTCCTCGGTGTTCCAGAAGCGGTACGCGTTCTGGAACTCGTCCCGCAGGATCTCCCGCGGGTCGCCCTTGCCGAACCGTACGTAGTCGTCGATCAGCAGCCCGGTGGACCAGTTGGCCTCCAGGGCGAAGGAGGTGAAGCCCTTCTTCTCCACCAGATACTCGAAGATCCGGTGCTTGCTCTCGAAGAACTCGGCCGAGCTGTGGGTCGCCTCCCCGATCCCGACGACCTTGGCCGAGCCGATCATCCGGCCCAGGGGCCGCAGATCGTCCAAGGGATGGGCGGTGCGGGCGAGTTCACGGGCGGGGTCCGCCGGTGGTGCCTCCGCGTGTGCGGCGGGGGCGGGAGCGACGTGGGCGAGAGCGGTGGGGGCGAGGGCGCCGAGGCAGAGCGCGATGACGGCCCCCACCAGCGGTAACCGATGACGTATCGACGTGTTCATGGATCAAGGGTGTCGACGCACCGCCCCCTGCGACCAGCCTGCCAACACCCTTCCCCATCGGGGGGACAACCCCCGGGTCTACGTCGCCGAATCCACGTGACCCGAACGCGACTTGAGGATCAGCAGCACACTGGTGAGCAGGATCCACAGTGCGAATGCCACGGGCGTCACCCAGGCCGTGAACGGCCCGCCCAGGGTGGCCACCGCCACGACGAACCCCACCCAGCCCAGCCACGCCGGCAGCTCACCGGTCGTCAGCGCCACCCGCCACAGCGCGAAGAGCAGCACCGCGGCGCCCAGCATGGCCCCGAGCAGCGCCCCGTAGGCCACATCGAGCAGCAGGATCGAGATCATCGCCGTCTGAGGGATCACCAGGAAGGCGTCCGAACGGCTCGCCGTGATGGCGTACATGTTCGCGGCCAGGGCCGAGACCATGATGAAGACGGCGAACACCGTGCCGCCGACCAGGATCAGATGAGAGCGGTTCCCGGCCAGGCGCGCGAGCGCCACCAGGAACCACAGGAAGAGCATTCCGCCCACCAGCGTCACCCACGCCGAAGCCTCGGCCAGATCCTGATTGCTCTGCTGGGCGTAGTGCGTGACGGCCTTCAGTACACCGTCCTTGCCCGAGACGTCGGGGACCTGGAACTCCAGCATCAGTCCCGTGACGAGGAACGCCGCCGATCCGATTCCGGCGATCCCGGGCCAGAGGGCACCCCGAGGGGTATCCCCAGCACTCTGCGTCGCCACCATGATGGCCTCCCGCGGGAGCGGTCCCCCGGGGAGGGGGACTTTCGCCCCATTTTCCCACCTCAGTGGTAAAGCAGATACTCCTGGCGTACGGCACGGAAAGCGGCCAGGTCATCGCCCCAGGCGCCCACCACCTCGTCCGTGTCCGCGCCCGCGTCGACGAGGGTCCGCACGCGCGTCGAGCCCGTCAGCTTGTCGATCCAGTGGTCCGGTCGCCAGGCGAAGCCGCTCCACGACCGCTTGGCGCTGATCAGCAGCCCGACACCGGCGCGTACGGGATCGAAGGCCGCCCGGTCGTGGACCTGCACCTGCACCCCGCCGACCGTCTTCCCCTGGAACTTGGAGAAGGTCGGGGCGAAGTATGCCTCCCGGAACCGCACCCCGGGCAGCTCCAGGGCATTCGCGGCCTCCGCCCACCGCCGGTCGACACCTTCAGCGCCGAGCAACTCGAAGGGGCGGGTGGTGCCGCGTCCCTCGGAGAGGTTGGTGCCCTCGAAGAGACAGGTGCCGGAGTAGACGAGCGCGGTGTCGGGCGTGGGCATGTTGGGGCTCGGCGGGACCCAGGGCAGCCCGGTCGCGTCGAAGAACTCCGCACGCTTCCAGCCCGACATCGTCACCGTCTCGAGCTCCACCGGCCGCGCCAGGAACTCCCCGTTGAACAGCCGGGCCAGCTCCGCCACCGTCAGGCCGTGCGCCTGCGCGATCGGTTCGCGGCCCACGAAGGTGGCGAAGGCCCGGTCGAGGACGGGGCCGAGCGCCGCCCGCCCGGTCACCGGGTTCGGCCGGTCCAGGACCACGAACCGCTTCCCGGCGAGCGAGGCCGCCGCCATGCAGTCGTAGAGCGTCCAGATGTACGTGTAGAAGCGCGCGCCCACGTCCTGGATGTCGAAGACGACCGTGTCCACCCCCGACGCGGTGAAGACGTCCGCGAGCGGCTGTCCGCTCTTGAGGTACGTGTCGTAGACGGGGAGTCCGGTCGCGGGGTCGTCGTAGCGCCCCTCGGAGCCGCCCGCCTGCGCCGTCCCCCGGAAGCCGTGCTCGGGGCCGAAGACGGCCGTCAGATCCACCCGTTCGTCGGCGTGCATGACGTCGACGACGTGGCGGACGTCGGAGGTGATCCCGGTCGGGTTGGTGACGATGCCGACCCGCTCCCCGGCGAGCGCCGCGTAGCCGTCGGCGCAGAGCCGCTCGAAGCCGGTACGGACGCGGCGGCCGCCGTCGTGCGCGACGGCCAGGGGAGCCGCCGCGGCCCCCAGGCCCATCGCGCCGCCGGCGGCGAGCAGGCCGCGCCTGGACAGTCCGGACAGGCTCATGCGGAAACCTCCCTGATCGCCTTCCCTGACATGGGCACGCACGCTAGCGCTCCTGACGGTCCCAGGGAACGAGGCGTGCGCCAGAGGTCTTCCCCTGTCACATACCGACTGGTTAGTCTGCCGGTACGGTCGCAACGGAGAGGCGGGTCTCGATGAGTACGGTGCAAGGCGCTGGAGTGGTCGTCACGGGAGCGGGCGGCGGGATCGGAGCCGCACTGGCCCGCCGGTTCGCCGCCGAGGGCGCCCGGGTCGTCGTCAACGACCTCGACCCGGGCCGCACCAAGGCCGTCGCCGACGAGATCGGCGCCACCGCCGTCGTCGGCGACGCCTCCGCGATCGTCGAGGGGGCCCGCGAGGCCCTCGGCGGCACCGTGGACGTGTGGTGCGCCAACGCCGGACTCGCCTCGCCCGGCGACGCCTTCGCCGACGAGGCCGTCTGGGCGGCCGCCTGGGACGTCAACGTCATGGCCCATGTCCGCGCGGCCCGCGCGCTGCTCCCCGACTGGCTGGAGCGCGGCAGCGGCCGCTTCGTCTCCACCGTCTCCGCCGCAGGCCTGCTCACCATGGTCGGCGCCGCGCCGTACAGCGTCTCCAAGCACGGCGCGTACGCCTTCGCCGAATGGCTCTCCCTCACCTACCGCCACCGAGGGGTCAAGGTCCACGCCATCTGCCCGCAGGGCGTCCGTACGGACATGCTGACCGCCGCCGGATCGGCCGGCGAACTCGTCCTCACCCCCACGGCCATCGAGCCCGAGGACGTCGCCGACTCCCTCTTCGAGGCCATCGAGGCCGACCGCTTCCTGGTCCTGCCGCACCCCGAGGTCGCCGACTACTACCGGGCCCGGGCGACCGATCCCGAGCGGTGGATCGGCAACATGAACCACATCCAGCGGAAGTGGGAGGGGGAGGGCCGATGACGTCGACCGACTCGACCGACGCGACCGACTCGACCGACGCGACCGACGCGACCGACTCGACGGACCCGACCCGCGCGACGGAGTCGGTCTACGCGGCCAAGCCGTGGCTCGCCCAGCTCACCGACACCCAGCGGACGCCCATAGCCCCGCCGCCCACCGCGCTGCACGCCTTCCGCGCGGCCGCGGGCCGCGGACCCGAGCGCCCGGCCCTCGTCTACTTCGACGGCCGCCTGACCTACCGCGAGACCGACGCGCTCTCCGACTCGGTCGCCGGGCACCTCGCCGCCCGTGGCCTCGCGCGGGGCGACCGCGTCGCGATCATGCTCCAGAACAGCCCGCACTTCGTGCTCGCCCTGCTCGGCGCCTGGAAGGCGGGCGCGACCGTCGTCCCGCTCAACCCCATGTACAAGGCGGGCGAGGTCGGACACGCCCTGCGCGACTCCGGCGCCACCGCCCTGATCTGCTCCGACCGGGCCTGGGCAGCGTATCTGGGGGAGAGCGCCGCCGACTCCTCCGTACGGATCGCGCTCACCGCCTGCGAACGCGACCTCCAGACCCGCGACGACCCGCGCGTCCTCGGCTTCGAGCGCGTGCCCACCGACGCCGACGACCTGCTGACCGTCGCCCGCGCCGCACACCCCGCCCCCACGGACCGCGAGCTCACGGGCGACGACGTGGCCCTGATCAGCTACACCTCCGGCACCAGCGGCACCCCCAAGGGCGCCCTCAACCTCCACCGGGGCATCACCTACAACGCCGAACGCCAGCGCACCGGGCACCCCGTCCCCGAGGGAGTCGGCTACTTCGTGCTCGCCCCGCTCTTCCACATCACCGGCCTGGTCTGCGAGCTCGCCGCCTGCTTCGCCAACGCCGGCACCCTCGTCCTCGCCTACCGCTTCGACGCCGGAGTGGTCCTCGACGCCTTCCTGGAGCACCGCCCCGCCTACACGGTCGGCCCCTCCACCGCCTTCATGGCGCTCGCCGCGCACCCGGACGCCACCCCCGACCACTTCTCCTCGTTCCGGATCATCTCCTCGGGCGGCGCCCCGGTCCCGCCCGCACTGGTGGAGAAGTTCCGCGCCGGCTTCGGTCCGTACATCCGCAACGGCTACGGCCTCACCGAGTGCACGGCCCCCTGCGCAGCGGTACCGCCCGAGAAGGAGGCCCCGGTGGACCCCGCCTCCGGCACCCTCTCGGTCGGCGTGCCCGGGCCCGACACCGTCGTCCGCATCCTCGACGAGACCGGCACCGAGGTGCCCTTCGGCGAGCAGGGCGAGATCGCGGTACGCGGACCCCAGGTCGTCCCCGGATACTGGCGGCTCCCCGAGGCCACCGAGCAGACCTTCCCCGACGGGGAGCTGCGGACCGGTGACATCGGCTTCATGGACGCGGACGGCTGGCTCTACGTCGTCGACCGCAAGAAGGACATGATCAACGCCTCCGGCTTCAAGGTCTGGCCGCGCGAGGTCGAGGACGTCCTCTACACCCACCCCGCCGTGCGCGAGGCGGCCGTCGTCGGGATCCCCGACGCCTACCGGGGCGAGACGGTGAAGGCCTATGTGAGCCTGCGCCCGGGCGCCGCCGTGGAGCCCGCCGACCTCTCCGCGTACTGCGAGCAGCGGCTCGCCGCGTACAAGTACCCGCGCGAGGTCGAGATCCTGGCGGAGCTGCCCAAGACGACAAGTGGGAAGATCCTGAGGCGGGAACTGCGTTCCCCCAAGCGATGACGATCACGGACGATCACGAGTGAAAGGCGGCGGCGCATGGCCAGGACGACGGACGGGAGCGGTACCCCCGTCCCCCAGAGGCTGCTGGCCGCTGCCACCCGGCTCTTCGCGGAGCGGGGCTACGACCGCACCTCCGTCCAGGAGATCGTGGAGGCGGCGGGTGTCACCAAGGGCGCGCTCTACCACTACTTCGGCTCCAAGGAGGACCTCCTCCAGGAGGTCTACTCCCGGGTGCTGCGGCTCCAGCAGGAGCGGCTCGACGCCTTCGCGGACGCCGACGCCCCGGTGGAGCAGAGGCTGCGCGACGCCGCCGCCGACGTCGTCGTGACGACGATCGAGAACCTCGACGACGCCTCGATCTTCTTCCGCTCCATGCACCACCTCAGCCCGGAGAAGAACAAGCAGGTACGGGCCGAGCGGCGGCGCTACCACGAGCGGTTCCGGGCCCTGATCGAGGAGGGCCAGGAGGCCGGGGTCTTCTCCACGGCGACCCCGGCCGACCTGGTCGTGGACTACCACTTCGGGTCGGTCCACCACCTGTCCACGTGGTACCGCCCGGACGGGCCCCTCACCCCGCAGCAGGTCGCCGACCAGCTCGCCGACCTGCTGCTGCGGGCCCTGCGTCCTTAGCGCCTACAGGTACTTCTTCAGCTCCCGCCGCGCCAGCGAGCGCTGGTGCACCTCGTCCGGGCCGTCCGCCAGCTTCAGCGTCCGCGCCGCGGCCCAGAGCTCGGCCAGCGGGAAGTCCTGCGAGACCCCGCCCGCGCCGTGCACCTGGACCGCCTTGTCGAGGATGTCGACCACCGCGCGCGGGGTGGCGATCTTGATGGCCTGGATCTCCGTGTGCGCGCCCCGGTTGCCGGCGGTGTCCATCAGCCAGGCGGTCTTGAGGACGAGCAGCCGCAGCTGTTCGACGGTCACCCGGGCGTCCGCGATCCAGTTCTGGACCACGCCCTGCTGGGCGATCGGCTTGCCGAAGGCGGTACGGGACACGGCCCGGCGGCACATCAGCTCGATGGCCCGCTCGGCCATGCCGATCAGCCGCATGCAGTGGTGGATCCGGCCGGGGCCGAGCCGGGCCTGGGCGATGGCGAAGCCGCCGCCCTCCTCGCCGATCAGGTTCGAGGCCGGAACGCGGGCGTCGTGGAAGACGACCTCGGCGTGACCGCCGTGGTCGTGGTCCTCGTAGCCGTACACCTGCATCGCGCGCCGCACCTCGACACCGGGGGTGTCGCGCGGGACGAGGATCATCGACTGCTGGCGGCGGATGTCCGCGCCGTGCGGGTCGGTCTTGCCCATGACGATGAAGATCTTGCAGTCGGGGCTCATCGCCCCGGAGATGTACCACTTGCGGCCGCTGACGACGTACTCGTCGCCGTCGCGCGCGATCCGCGTCTCGATGTTCGTCGCGTCCGAGGAGGCCACCTCGGGCTCGGTCATCGCGAACGCCGAGCGGATCTCCCCGGCGAGCAGCGGCTCCAGCCACTGCTTCTTCTGCGCCTCGTCGCCGAACTGGGCGAGCACCTCCATGTTCCCGGTGTCGGGGGCCGCGCAGTTGAGGGCCGTGGGCGCCAGCTGGGGGCTGCGGCCGGTGATCTCGGCGAGCGGCGCGTACTGCAGGTTGGTGAGCCCCGCCCCGTACTCCTCGTCCGGCAGGAAGAGGTTCCACAGCCCCTGGCGCCTGGCCTCGGCCTTCAGGTCCTCGACGATCCGCGGCGTGTCCCACGGCGAGGCGAGCAGCGCCCGCTGCTCGTGGGCGATCTGCTCGGCGGGGTACACGTGCTCGTCCATGAAGGCGAGGAGTTTCGCCCGCAGCTCCTCGGTGCGCGCGTCGAATGCGAAGTCCATGGCGGTTCAGCCTTCCTGGAGGGTGGTGAGGCCGTGCTCGATGAAGACGGGGACGAGTTCGCCGATGCGGTCGAAGCCGGCGCCGACGGTCTGGCCGAGGGTGTAGCGGTAGTGGATGCCCTCCAGGATCACGGCGAGCTTGAACCAGGCGAAGGCCGTGTACCAGGAGATCGCGGAGGTGTCGCGGCCCGAGCGGGCGGCGTAGCGCTCGATCAGCTCGGCGGGCGTGGGGTGCCCGGCGGCCGTGGCGGTCGTGCTGACGGGGGAGTGCGGGACGTCGAGCCGCGCGCTGTACATCGCGAGCAGGCCGAGGTCGGTCAGCGGGTCGCCGAGGGTGGACATCTCCCAGTCGAGGACGGCCTTGATGCGGTCGTCCTCGCCGATCAGGACGTTGTCCAGGCGGTAGTCGCCGTGCACGACCGTGGGGGCGGGGGAGGCCGGGAGCGCGCGGCCGAGGGCGGCGTGCAGCTCGTCGATGCCCGCGAGATCGCGGCCCCGGGAGGCTGCGAGCTGCTTGCCCCAGCGGCGCAGCTGGCGGTCGAGGAAGCCCTCGGGGCGCCCGAAGTCGCCCAGACCCACCGCGGCGGGGTCCACGGCGTGCAGGTCGACGAGGGTGTCGACCAGGCCGAGGACGGCCTCGCGGGTGCGCTCGGGGCCGAGCGGGGCGAGCTGTTCGGCCGAGCGGTACGGGGTTCCGGCGACGAACTCCATGACGTAGAACGGCGCGCCGAGCACGGTGTCGTCCTCGCACAGCAGGACGGGCTCCGGGACGGGCACGGCGGTCCCGTGCAGGGCGCTGATCACGCGGTGCTCGCGCTTCATGTCGTGTGCCGTGGCCAGGACGTGGCCGAGCGGCGGCCTGCGGACCACCCACTGGACGGTGCCGTCCGTGACGACGTACGTGAGGTTGGACCGGCCGCCCTCGATCAGCCGGGCGGTGAGCGGGCCGCGCAGGAGTCCCGGCCGTTCCCGGTCGAGGAATCCGCGCAACTGCCCGGGGTCGAGACCGGGCGGCGGTGCTGAACTCATCGTGCGTACCTCCAGAGGGTGGCTGGTCGGCGTTCATGATGACCGACCAGTCGGTATGTCGTCCAGGGTTCGGGAGGGAAAGCCGTGCCGTCGGTCTGGTCGTGGATTGTCTGTGTGAATATGGTTCACATATGAATCCAGAGCTGCTCGTCGAGGAAGTCCGGCTGACCCCGATCCTGATCTCCGACCCTCCTCTGCTCAACACTCAGGGCGTGCATCAGCCCCTCACCCCCCGGCTCGTGGTCGAAGTGGTCACGCGAGGCGGGATCGCCGGCCTCGGGGAGACCTACGGCGACGGAAGGTATCTGGACCTCGCACGCCCGCTGGCCGCGGCGCTGCCCGGGCGCTCGGTCACGGACGTGAACGGCCTGTTCTCGCTCGCCGCGCGGGTGTGCGGCGACTCACGGGCGGTGGACGAGCGGGTCGACGCCGGCGGACTGCGCGGGGTGCAGACCGCCGACAAGCTCCGCCTCTCCGTCGTCTCGGCCTTCGAGGTCGCCTGCCTGGACGCGCTCGGCAAGACCCTCGGCCTGCCCGTCCACGCCCTGCTCGGCGGCAAGGTCCGCGACTCCGTCGAGTACAGCGCGTATCTCTTCTACAAGTTCGCCGGGACGGACACGTGGGGGGAGGCGCTCGACCCGGCCGGGATCGTCGACCAGGCCCGACGCTTCGACCGGATGTACGGCTTCCGCTCCTTCAAGCTCAAGGGCGGTGTCTTCCCGCCCGAGCAGGAGATCGCCGCGATCCGCGCCCTGGCCGAGAAGTTCCCCGGACGCCCGCTGCGGCTCGACCCCAACGGCGCCTGGTCCGTGGAGACCTCCCTGGAGGTGGCGCGGGAGCTGAAGGACGTCCTGGAGTATCTGGAGGACCCGGCGACCGGCACGCATGCGATGGCCGAGATCGCCGCCCGTACGGACGTGCCCCTCGCGACCAACATGTGCGTGACGACCTTCGAGGAGGTACCGGAGGCCTTCGCCCGGGACGCGGTACGGATCGTGCTCTGCGACCACCACTACTGGGGCGGCCTGCACCGCACCCGCGAACTGGCCGCGCTCTGCCGCACGTACGGCGTAGGGCTCTCCATGCACTCCAACACCCACCTGGGCATCAGCCTCGCCGCCATGACCCAGGTGGCCGCGACGCTGCCCGACCTCGACCACGCCTGCGACACCCACTACCCCTGGCAGACCGAGGACGTCGTCACCACCCGCCCCGTCTTCGAGGACGGCCGGCTCGCGGTCTCCGACGCCCCGGGTCTCGGCGTCGACCTGGACCCCGAGGCCCTCGCGACCCTCCACCGCCGCTGGCTCGACGACGACGGCACGATGCGGGACCGCGACGACGCGGCGGCGATGCGTAGGCGCGGGTAGGGGCCGTGCGGGCGCCTTCGCCCCTTGGGCCGGCGCCCACGGAGCTCCGCAGGCTACGCGTGGCACGCCACCGGCACGCCCCCGTTCATCGCCGCCATGTCGCCGAACACCGCCGCCGGATCCAGCGGCGAGCCCTCCGGAAGGCCGTCCAGCTCCGCGTACGCGCGGTGCAGGTTCGCCACCAGGCGCTCGCTCTCCCGCCAGGCCCCGAACTCACCGAGGTCGGCCCGGCGGGCCGTCTCCAGCGGGGTCGCGCCCTTCGCGCGACCCTCGCGGGCCAGTGCGGCGACCCAGCGCAGATAGCGCTCCGTAGCGTCGTACGCCGACGGGTCGGTGACGGGGCCGTGGCCGGGCACCACCGTCGGGGCGTCCAGCGAGCGCAGCAGCTCGAGCGCGCGCAGCGAACCCGACAGCGAGCCCATCGGAAGGAACGGCGTCCCGCCGTGGAAGACCAGGTCCCCGGTGAACACGACGCCCTGCTGCGGGAGATGGACGATCGAGTCGCCGGTGGTGTGCGCGGGCCCCGGGTGCAGCACGCGCACCTCCAGCTCACCCACGTACAGCGTCAGACTCTCGCTGTACGTGAGCGAGGGCGGCGTCACCTCGATGTCGCCGAAGTCGGTCCGCGGCCACAGCAGATGGAGCTGGCGCCCGGCCGCGAGCTGCTCGGTACGGCAGTTGGCGTGGCCGACGATCCGCGCGCCGGGCAGGAACACCCCGTTGCCGTAGGTGTGGTCGCCGTGATGGTGCGTGGAGACGATCGTCCGGGGCAGCGGAAGCCCCTCGGCCAGGACCGCCTCGCGCAGCAGCCGGGCCCGGCGCTCGGTGGCGGCCGTGTCCACGAGCAGGGTCTCGCGGGCGTCGCCCACGAACCCGGCGTTGTTCAGACACCAGCCGCCGTCGGGCTGGACGAAGGCGTGCGCGCCCGGTGCGAGCGCGACGACGTACGGATCGGTGACGGACAAGGTTCCCCCGGACGTGAACGACAAGAGCCCAACCGGCAGGTGGCAGCCTGCCAGTTGGGCCCGGTCGGGGGAAACTCGGCGATCGTGGGATCAGTGGTCGTCCCAGTGGTTGCCGTGCGCCGCGTGCCGGTGCCCGTCGTGTACGTAGTCGATGTGGTCGCCGTGCGTGACGGCGGTGTGGCCGCAGTCCGGCCCGTGCGTGTGGTCGGGGTGGGTGTGCTGGACGTGGGACGTGGGCTCGCACTCGTCCCAGTGTCCGCCGTGCTGACGGTGCAGGTGACCGTCGTGGGCGTAGTCGACATGGTCCCGGTGGGCGACGGCGGTGTGCCCGCACGACGGGCCGTGGGTGTGCGCGTGGGGGGTGGGGTGCTCGTGGTGGAGAACGGTCATGACATCGCCTCTGTGAGGGGGAGTGACCACCTCAGGCTAGTCCGAAATGTCTATCTCGTCCTTGTTTCATCCGGGCTTCGGCGCGCAGCCCACGCGCGCGGCGCGGCCCCGCGGCACCGCCCGGGGGAATCCGGCTTGCGGGGCGCGGGACCCGCCCTGATCGTTCGGGGTATGAAGGCGATCAGCTACAGCCGGTACGGCGGACCCGAAGTGCTCGAGTACGGCGAGCGGCCCGACCCCAAGGTCGGCCCCGACGACGTCCTGATCAAGGTACGCGCGGCCGCCGTGAACCCCGTCGACCGGAAGGCCCAGGCCGGCTACCTCGACGGGATGATGGACGCCGTCTTCCCGGTCATCCCCGGCTGGGACGTCTCCGGGGTCGTCGTCCAGCCCGGCATCTCCGTCACCGAGTTCACCGTCGGCGACGAGGTCATGGGCTACGTCCGCGAGGACTTCCTCTCCCGCGGCACCTTCGCCGAGTACGTCGCCGCCCCGGTCCGTACCCTCGCCCGCAAGCCGCGCACCATGGGCTTCGAGGAGTCCGCGGCCCTTCCGCTGGCCGGTCTCACCGCCTACCAGGTGCTCCATCAGGCGCTCGCGGTCCGCTCCGGCGAGACGGTCCTGGTGCACGCGGCGGCCGGCGGGGTCGGCTCCATGGCCGTCCAGATCGCCCGCCACCACGGCTGCCGCGTCATCGGCGCGGCGCGCGAGCCGGGCCAGGACCGGATCAAGGAGCTGGGCGCCGAGCCGGTGGTCTACGACGAGCACACCTTCGCCGCACAGATCCGCGCCCTGGCCCCGGAGGGCGTGGACGCCGCCTTCGACACCATCGGCGGCCCGTTCCTCAAGATGACCGCGGACGTCCTGGCCCCGGAGGGCCGCCTGGCCTCGGTCGCCGACGGCGAGGTCATCAGCCTCGGCGGCCGCTACTTCTGGGTCCGCCCCGACTCCCAGGACCTCGCCGCACTCGCCGGCCTGGCCGAGGACGGGGTCCTGTCGGTACGGGTCGCGCGGACCTTCCCGCTGGAGCAGGCCGCCGACGCCCAGCGCGCCAACGCCGAGGGCGGCCTGAACGGCAAGGTCGTCGTCACCGTGGAGTGGCCGGAGTGATCCTCAGAGCACCACCGCGACGGCCAGCGCCGCCAGCGCGACCGTGCACGCCGCCGCGAACAGCGCGCCCCGGCGCGAGAGCGGCCCCGGACGCGCCGCGTCCAGGGCGTGGATCCGGCGGTGGGCGACGGCGAGGAAGCCGACCCAGACCAGCGCCGTCAGCGCCGCCCCCGCGAGCCCCGCCGCCGTGACCTCGTCCCGGATCGCCGACTTCGCGGCAAGCACCGCCACGATCGTGCACGTCAGCGTCGTACGGCGCCACGCGAGCCGCGTCCGCTCCGGCTGCAGTCCCGGATCCCGGGCCGGCATCACCGCCTGCGTCACCGCCCGGTCCAGTCGAAGAGGATGACCAGGACCATCGCCAGCGCCACCACGGCGACCGCGAGACTCAGCACGGTCGGGAACCGCGACACCGGCAGGTCCTCCCCGCGCCGCATCGCCCGCTCGCACCGCACCCAGTGATTCACCGCCCGCAGCGCGCACAGCACGCCCGCGCCGAGCAGCGCGAGCGCGAACCCGACCCGTACCCCCCAGCGCAGATCCGGCAGGAACTGGTCGACCGCGAAACCGCCGCCGACGAGCGCGAGCGCCGTCCGGATCCAGGCGAGGAAGGTGCGCTCGTTGGCGAGCGAGAACCGGTAGTCCGGAGTCTCACCCTCGTCCCGGATCCGCTGCGGCGCGAACCACAGCCGCAGACTCTGTACGAAGCTACTCACCCGGGCACCTTAACCGCCGCTCCCTCACCCGGCCCGGCGCGCCCGCAGCCGCTCGTACGCGTCCAGGCCGTCCGGCACCCACGTCCACTCCCCGGGGGCCAGTCGCGCGACCACCTCCGCCTCGGGCAGGAAGGCGTGCCACGCGACCTCCTCCGCCTGCGGGTTCACCGGCAGCTCGCAGCGCACCCGGTAGACGGCCGACCACCACTTCCCGGCGACGCCTCCGGAGTCGTACAGGAACGTGAAGAGCGGCTCGGGGCGCGGCAGACCGGAGACCCCCAGCTCCTCCTCGGCCTCGCGCAGCGCCGCGTCGTCGTACGACTCGCCCGCGCCGACGACCCCGCCCACGAACATGTCGTACATCGACGGGTAGACCAGCTTCCCGGGCGTGCGCCGGTGCACGAAGATCCGGTCCTGGGCGTCCCGTACCTGGATGAACGCGCAGCGATGGATCAGGCCGCGCGCGTACACCTCGGCGCGCGGGGCCTGTCCGACGACGTTGTCGTCCTCGTCGACGACGTCCAGGATCTCTTCGGCGGGGTTCGTCATTCCGCCATGAAATCACTGACCCATGACGTACTTCACCGTCGGACCGGTGGTCCAGCCGCCGTCCACGGCCAGCTCCGCGCCCGTCACGTACGAGGCCGCGTCCGACAGCAGGAAGACGACCGCGCCCGCGATCTCGGGCGCCTCGCCGACCCGCCCCATCGGGGTGTTCGGGTACCTGCCCTCACCGCGCTCGATGCCGACGGCCGCGGTCATCGGGGTGTACGTCATCCCCGGGTGGACCGAGTTGACGCGGATCCTCGCCGTGCCCAGCTCCACCGCGCCGATCTTCGTCAGGCCGCGCACGCCCCACTTCGAGGCGCCGTAGCCCGCGGTCAGCGCCAGGCCCATCAGCCCGGCGGCCGAGGAGATGTTGACGATCGAGCCGCCGCCCGCCTCCCTCATCGCCGGGATCGCGGCCTTCATGCCGATGAAGACGCCGGTCAGGTTGGTGTCGAGCACCTTGCGGAAGCGCTCGACGGACTCGGTCTCCAGAAAGGCGCCGGTGGCTGTCCCCGCGTTGTTCACCAGACCGTGCAGGGCGCCGAACTCGGCGACCGCGTACGCGACGGCCGCGGCCCACTCCTCCTCGGAGGTCACGTCGTGGTGGAGGAAGCGCGCCCGCTCACCGAGTCCGGCCGCCGTCGCCTTGCCCTCGTCGTCCAGGACGTCCGTGACCACGACGTTCGCGCCGGCGGCGACGGCCTGGCGTGCGGCCTCCGCGCCCAGGCCGCGGGCGCCTCCGGTGATCAGGACGGTCTTGCCGGTCAGGTCGTTCATGAAAGGTCCCTTCGGGTCGTGGGCAGCGGGGCCCGCAGCAGGGCGGTGGTGGTCTCGACGAGGTCGGCGAGGAAGAGCGGCTGACTTGTGAGCGGCTCGGTTCCGTCGAGGTACTGCCGAGCCCGGTCGGCCAGGGCCGCGCCGACGACCGTGAGCGCCAGATCCAGCCGCTCCAGGCGCATGGGTTCCGGCAGGCCGGTCAGACAGGCCTCGACCCGCTCGATCAGGCGCCAGTACACGGTGCCGTCGAGCGTGGGATGGGGGGTGCGGGTGCGCACACCGCTCTCGTGGCTGAGCTGGGCGGAGATCCGCAGACAGCGCCGGCCGCGCTCGGTGCGCAGCTCGCTCGCCTCGGCGGTGACCAGAGCGCCGATCAGCGCGCGCAGCTCGTCGGGGTCGGTCTCGGGGTCGGTCTCGGGGTCGGTCTCTGGGTCGGCCTCGGGTGCGGCGGCCGCGAGGAGCGGGTCGAGGACCTTCTCCGTACGGGCCTGGCGGCCGGCCATCACCGCGTCGAGGAGCCCGCCGCGCGAGCCGAAGTGGTACTGCACGGCCGAGGGGTTGGCCTGGCCGGCCAGGGCGACGATGTCGCGCAGCTGGGCGCCGTGGACGCCCTGGGCGGCGAAGATCTCCTCCGCCGCGCGGATCAGCTTCTCCCGGGTCTCGGGCCCCGATGTCCTCGCCATGAGCGCCACGTTAATGCCCGGCATTAGAAAACGGGAGGGATCTGCTCGGGTCCGGACGGTTGACTCGATACATTCGTGTATCCAAGATTCGGTCCATGTCGTACGACGCTGATGTGATCGTGATCGGAGCCGGCCTCGCCGGGCTCGTGGCCACCGCCGAACTCGTGGACGCCGGGCGCAGCGTCATCCTGCTCGACCAGGAACCCGAGCAGTCGATCGGCGGCCAGGCCCACTGGTCCTTCGGCGGCCTCTTCCTCGTGGACTCGCCCGAGCAGCGCCGCATGCGGATCAAGGACAGCCATGAGCTCGCGCTCCAGGACTGGTTCGGCACCGCCGGCTTCGACCGGGCCGAGGACCAGTGGCCGCGCCGGTGGGCGGAGGCGTACGTCGACTTCGCGGCGGGCGAGAAGCGGTCCTGGCTGCACGCGCGCGGGGTGCGCTTCTTCCCGGTGGTGGGCTGGGCCGAGCGCGGCGGTTACGACGCGAACGGGCACGGCAACTCGGTGCCCCGCTTCCACATCACCTGGGGCACCGGCCCCGGCATCGTCGCGCCCTTCGAGCGCCGGGTCCGCGAGGGCGTCGCCGCCGGCCGGGTCCAGCTCCGCTTCCGCCACCGGGTGACCGGCCTCGGCCGTACCGCCGGAGCCGTGGACACCGTCAGCGGCGAGATCCTGGAGCCCTCCACCGCCGAGCGCGGCACCGCGAGCAGCCGGGAGGCCACCGGCGCCTTCGAACTCCGGGCCCAGGCGGTGATCGTCACCTCGGGCGGCATCGGCGGCAACCACGACCTCGTACGCAAGCAGTGGCCGGACCGGCTCGGCACCCCGCCCGCCAAGATGCTCTCCGGCGTGCCCGCCCATGTCGACGGGCTGATGCTCGGCATCGCCGAGGAGGCCGGGGCGCACCACATCAACCGCGACCGGATGTGGCACTACACCGAGGGCATCGAGAACTGGAACCCGATCTGGGCGAAGCACGGCATCCGCATCCTGCCAGGACCGTCCTCGCTCTGGCTGGACGCGCGCGGCCGCCGGCTGCCCGTCCCGCTCTTCCCCGGCTTCGACACCCTCGGCACGCTCGAACACATCATGCGCACCGGCCACGACCACACCTGGTTCGTGCTCGACCAGCGCATCATCGGCAAGGAGTTCGCGCTCTCGGGGTCCGAGCAGAACCCCGATCTCACCGGCAAGTCGATCCGTGACGTCATCAGCCGGGCGCGGGCGGACGTGCCGGGCCCGGTGAAGGCGTTCATGGACCACGGCGTCGACTTCGTCGTGGAGAAGGACCTCGCCGCCCTCGTCCGCGGCATGAACGCGCTCACCGACGAGCCGCTCATCGACGAGGCGGAGCTGCGCCGCGAGATCACCGCGCGCGACCGGGAGATCGCCAACCCCTTCACCAAGGACCTTCAGGTCACGGCGATCCGGGGCGCCCGCAAGTACCTGGGCGACAAGCTGATCCGTACGGCGTCCCCGCACCGGATCCTGGACCCCAAGGCCGGTCCGCTGATCGCCGTACGCCTGAACATCCTCACCCGGAAGTCGCTCGGCGGTCTGGAGACGGACCTGTCCTCCCGCGTCCTGACCGAGGGCGGACAGGTCCTGGAGGGGGTGTACGCGGCGGGTGAGGCGGCCGGGTTCGGCGGCGGAGGCGTCCACGGCTACCGCTCCCTGGAGGGCACCTTCCTCGGCGGCTGCATCTTCTCGGGCCGCGCGGCGGGCCGGGCGGCGGCGAAGGCGGTGGGGTAGGCGGTGGGGTAGGCCTTCTCTTTCGGACTCTTTCGGGCTCTTTCGGATCACTCGATCACTCGGATCACTCCCACGGGCGTGCGATAGGTTGCCCGCCATGCCTGGACTTGGACCCGTCGCCTGGCCACCTGCCCCCATAAGGACCGAACGGCTCGTGCTCCGCGAGTCCGAGGCCCGAGACCGTGCGGCGTTCGTCGAGCTGTTCGCATCGCCCGAGGTGGGCACCTACATCGGTGGCCCTCGCCCGCGCGACGAGCTCGCCCGCGCGATGCCCGAGGTGCCCGGGCGGCGCCCTGGCCTTTTCGTGATCGATCTCGACGGAGCGATGATCGGCACGGTCACGCTCGATCGGCGCGAGGCGGGGCGTCCGGGCCACGTCCGTCCGGACGCCGCGCAGGCCGAGCTCGGTTACATGTTCCTGCCGGAAGCGTGGGGACGCGGTTACGCCGCCGAGGCGTGCGCAGCGGCACTCGACTGGTTCGCCGACGTACTCCCCGACGAGCCGGTGGTGCTCCGCACCCGGACCGCCAACGCCCGCGCGATGCGCCTCGCGGCGAAGTTGGGGTTCACCGAAGTGGAGCGGTTCGAGGAGTACGGCGCCGAGCAGTGGCTCGGCGTGCGGTCGTAGCGGGTGGCCAGGCCCCGCCCGCACCTCAAGGAGCCTGAAGCAGTTCCACCACCCGGAAGCGCTCCGCCACCACCACCGTCGAGTCGTCGACCGTGAAGTCCGGGTCGCCCAGCGCCTCGCGCATCTCCTCGGAGTGCCAGAAGCGCTCATGAGCGGCCCGCCACTGCGCCACCGACGTGTACCCCTCGCCCTCGTCGAGCGCGTGCTGGAGGTCGATCCGGCCGAGCGGCAGGACGCGTACCTCCGTCACCTCCACGACCGCGACCGCGCGCCCGTCGGAGTCGATCAGCGCGGAGCGCTCGCCCACCTCGGGCAACTCCTCCTTCTCCGCCTCCCATTCGGCGTACAGGCCGGTCGTCGAGACCTTCTCGCCCGAGAGCACGGCGGCGACGAGCTGGTCCCGCAGGGGTCCGGGGAAGGCGAGCAGAAAGGGCTTGAGCGCGTGAGGGCCGGTCATGGCCGACAGTCTGTCAGCCATGACCGGCCCTCGCCGCGGGATTCGGCTGCCCGGTCACAACACCAGGGACAGCAGCAGGACGAAGACGATGCCGACGACCGAGATGATCGTCTCCATCACCGACCAGGTCTTGATCGTCTGGCCGACGCTCATCCCGAAGTACTCCTTGACCATCCAGAAGCCGGCGTCGTTCACATGACTGAAGAAGAGCGAACCGGCGCCGATCGCAAGCACCAGAAGCGCCGTCTCGCTCGTGCCCATGCCCTCGGCGAGCGGGGCCACCAGGCCGGCAGCCGAGATCGTCGCCACCGTCGCCGAGCCCGTCGCGAGCCGGATCGCCACCGCGATGAGCCAGCCGAGCAGCAGGGCCGGTATCGACCAGTTCTCGGAGAAGTCCAGGATCATCTGGCCGACGCCCACGTCGATCAGGGTCTGCTTGAAGCCGCCGCCCGCACCGACGATCAGCAGCACGCCCGCGATCGGGGCGAGGGACTTCTCGACGGTCGAGGAGAGCCGCTGCTTGGTGAAGCCGGCCGCGCGGCCGAGCGTGAACAGGCCGACGACGACGGCCGCGAGCAGCGCGATCAGCGGCGAGCCGATGACGTCGGTGACCTTCTGGAGGCCGTTCTCCTTGTCGTCCACGACGATGTCGACCAGTGCCTTGACCAGCATCAGGACGACGGGCAGCAGCACGGTGGCCACGGTCGCGGCGAAGCCGGGGCGCTTCTCCAGGTCCTCCGACGGACGCGCCGGAATCATGTTCTCCGGGGCCGGGATGTCCACCCAGCGGGCGGCGTACCGGGAGAAGAGCGGACCGGCGATGATCACGGTCGGGATGGCGACCAGGACGCCGAGCGCGAGCGTGACGCCGAGGTTGGCGCCCAGCGCGTCGATGGCGACCAGCGGGCCGGGGTGCGGCGGGATCAGACCGTGCATCACCGACAGACCGGCCAGGGCGGGGACGCCGATCCGCATCAGCGAGTAGTTGCCGCGCTTGGCGACCAGCAGGACCACCGGGATCAGCAGCACGATGCCGACCTCGAAGAAGAGCGGCAGTCCGATGACGGAGGCGATCAGCACCATCGCCCAGGGCATCGCCCGGCCGCTCGCCTTGGCGAGGATCGTGTCGACGATCTGGTCCGCGCCGCCGGAGTCGGCGAGCAGCTTGCCCAGGATCGCGCCGAGCGCGATCAGCACGCCCACACCGGCGACGGTCTTGCCGAGGCCCACGGTGAAGGAGTCCATGGTCGCCGCGAGCGGGGCCCCGGCGAACGCGCCCAGGGCCAGCGACCCGATCGTCAGGGCCAGGAAGGCGTGCAGTTTGAACTTGGTGATGAGCAGGACGATGACGGCGATGCCCGCGAGCACGGCGATGCCGAGCTGGACGTTGCCGGCCGAGGTGATGGGCTCGACGGCGTCCGCTGCCAGCATCTCGACGCTGAGACTGGTCACGGTGGTTCCTCAGGGGACGGGGGTGGGGAGAAAAGGAACGGAGGTACGGACGTACGGACCTACGGAAGTGACGTACGGACCTACGGAAGTACGGAGGGGTACGCAGGTACGGGGGTCAGCCGGCGAACCGGCGCAGCGCGGCGACGGCCCTGGCGGCGATCTCCTCGGGCGAGCCGGAGACGTCGACGGCGACACCGGCCTCGTCCTCCTGCAGCGGCTGCAGGGTGGCGAACTGCGAGTCGAGCAGCGCCGTCGGCATGAAGTGACCCCTGCGCTCGGTCATCCGCCTCTCGATCAGCTCGCGGTCGCCGGTCAGATGAAGGAAGACCACGCCCGGTGCGGCCGCCCGCAGCCGGTCCCGGTAGATCCGCTTCAGGGCGGAGCTGCTCACCACACCGCCGAGCCCGGCCCTGTCGTGCGCCCACCGCCCGATCGCGTCGAGCCAGGGGCCACGGTCCGCGTCGTCCAGCGGGATGCCGGCCGACATCTTGGCGACGTTCGCCGCCGGGTGGAAGTCGTCGCCCTCGGCATAGGGGACGCCGAGCGCGTCCGCGACCAGCGGACCGATGGTCGTCTTGCCGGTGCCGGCGACGCCCATCACGACGACGACCTGATGGGCCGTCGGGGAGGTGGTGCTCATGGGTGGTGCCTCGCTGTCTTCTTCGACATCGATCTCGCGATTCCGTCGCGCTCATGAAACCCATTGGGTACGACGTATTCAAGACCCTGTGACATTAAAGTCATACTTTTTGTTCCCGATCTTGGTGCGCGCGTAGGCTGACCCCCATGACGACACCGGCCCAGGGGCTTCATCCGCACGTCCTCGCCACCCTGGGTCTCGCGATCACCGCGGGGGAGTACCCGCCCGGCAGTGTGCTGCGCACCGACGAGCTCGCCCAGCGCTTCGATGTCTCCCGGACGGTTGTCCGCGAGGTCGTCCGCGTCCTGGAATCCATGCACCTGGTCGAGTCGCGACGCCGCGTCGGTGTGATCGTCCTGCCGACGGCGCAGTGGAACGTGTACGACCCCCAGGTCATCCGCTGGCGCCTGGCCGGCGCCGACCGCCCCCGTCAGCTGCGCTCGCTCACCGTGCTGCGCTCCGCGGTCGAACCCGTCGCGGCCGGACTCGCCGCCGTCCACGCCACCCCCGAGCAGTGCCGCGAGCTGACCGAGCAGGCGCTCGGCATGGTCGCCACCTCCCGCGGACGGCAGCTGGAGGCGTACCTCGTCCACGACATCGCCTTCCACCGGGTCGTCCTCAACGCCTCCGGCAACGAGATGTTCGCCCGGCTCGGCGACGTGGTCGCCGAGGTGCTCACGGGCCGCACGCACCACCAGGTGATGTTCGAGGATCCCGACCCGGCCGCCGTCACCCTCCACGTCCAGGTCGCCGAGGCGGTACGGGAGAGGGACGCCGCCCGCGCCGAGGAGCTCACCCGCCAGATCGCGGTCGGCGCGCTCAAGGAGCTGGACGTCCTCGCCCCGTAGCGGCGGCGCCTCTCGCTCCGGAACCTCTGAAGTAGCTCAAATCTGGGCGAGCAGTGACATTGGCCACTGCCCGCAACCTCGTCTTGCGGTGAGGATGTCCGCTGGCCGAGAGCGGGAGGAGACCCCCTCCGCGCGGCCGGGTACCGCACAACCCTCCCCCTCACGAAGGCGAACAACTCCATGAGTGACCGCATCGCTGCGGCCGACACGCTGTCCGCCGCGCCGCCGGCCTCCACGGCGACGGCGTCCCCCCACGTCGACGCCGGTGACGCCGGATACCGCAAGGACCTCAAGTCCCGGCACATCAACATGATCGCCATCGGCGGCGCGATCGGGACCGGCCTCTTCCTCGGCGCCGGTGGCCGCATGGCCAACGCAGGACCGTCCCTCTTCATCGCGTACGCGGTCTGCGGCGTCTTCGCCTTCTTCGTGGTGCGGGCCCTGGGTGAGCTGGTCCTCTACCGCCCCTCCTCCGGCGCGTTCGTCTCCTACGCGCGTGAGTTCATGGGCGAGAAGGGCGCGTACACGGCCGGCTGGCTCTACTTCCTCAACTGGTCGACCACCGCCATCGCCGACATCACCGCGGCCGCGACCTACGCCCACTTCTGGGCCATGTTCAGCGACGTCCCGCAGTGGATCCTCGCCCTGATCGCCCTCGCGGTCGTCCTCGCCGCCAACCTCATCTCGGTGAAGTACTTCGGCGAGATGGAGTTCTGGTTCGCGATCATCAAGGTCGGCGCGCTCGTCGCCTTCATGCTGATCGGCATCTTCCTGGTCGTGACCTCGCACGACATCGGCGGCCACACCCCGGGCCTGTCCACCATCACCGACAACGGCGGCATCTTCCCCAGCGGTGTCATGCCGATGCTGCTGCTGATCCAGGGCGTCGTCTTCGCCTACGCCTCCGTCGAGCTGTGCGGCGTCGCCGCCGGCGAGACCGAGAACCCCGAGAAGATCATGCCGAAGGCGATCAACTCGATCATGTGGCGCGTGGGCCTCTTCTACGTCGGTTCCGTCGTCCTGCTCGCGCTGCTGCTCCCGTACACCGCGTACTCCGGCGACCAGAGCCCCTTCGTCACGGTCTTCGACAAGCTGGGCATCCCCGGCGCCGCCGGCGTGATGAACCTGGTCGTCCTCACCGCCGCGCTCTCCAGCCTGAACTCGGGTCTCTACTCGACCGGCCGGATCCTGCGCTCCATGTCGCTGTCGGGCTCCGCGCCCAAGTTCACCGGCGTCATGAACAAGGGCGGCGTGCCCTACGGCGGCATCCTGCTCACCGCCGCCTTCGGTGTCCTCGGTGTCGGCCTGAACTACCTGATGCCCGGCGAGGCCTTCGAGCTCGTGCTGAACTTCGCCTCCATCGGCATCATCGGCACCTGGGCCATGATCATGGTCTGCTCGCTGCTGTTCGTGAACCGCTCCAAGGACGGCCGGGTCACCCGCCCCGGCTACCGGCTGCCCTGGGCCCCGTACACCCAGATCGTCACGCTGGTCTTCCTCGGCTCGGTCCTGGTCCTGATGTGGATGGACGGCGGCATCAGCCGCACCACCGTGAACTGCCTCCCGCTCATCGCGGCCCTCCTGGTCGGCGGCTGGTTCCTGGTCCGGGGCCGGGTCCGCGCGACCGCGGCCGCGCACAAGGGCTGACACCCCCTCCGTACCGTCGGACGACGAGACCCCCGCAGGCGCGACCTGCGGGGGTCTCGCCCGTTGTCAGGAGATAGTGGTACCCAAGAGCCTTACAAAGAAGGGGTGTCTGCCATGCCGCAACACGTCCAGGGGGTCATCGCCCCCGGAAGGAACGAGCCCGTACGGGTCGAGACGATCGTCGTCCCCGATCCCGGACCCGGCGAAGCGGTCGTGAAGATCCAGGCGTGCGGGGTCTGCCACACCGACCTCCACTACAAGCAGGGCGGCATCAACGACGACTTCCCCTTCCTCCTCGGCCACGAGGCGGCCGGCGTCGTCGAGTCGGTCGGCGCGGGCGTCACCGACGTGACCCCCGGCGACTTCGTGATCCTCAACTGGCGTGCGGTGTGCGGCACCTGCCGGGCCTGCCTGCGCGGCCGCCCCTGGTACTGCTTCGACACCCACAACGCGCGGCAGAAGATGACGCTGGCCTCCACCGGCCAGGAACTCTCCCCGGCCCTCGGCATCGGCGCCTTCGCCGAGAAGACCCTCGTCGCCGCCGGCCAGTGCACCAAGGTCGACCCGTCCGTCGCCCCCGAGGTCGCCGGACTCCTCGGCTGCGGCGTCATGGCCGGCATCGGCGCCGCGATCAACACCGGCGACGTCGGCCGCGGCGACACCGTCGCCGTCATCGGCTGCGGCGGCGTCGGCGACGCGGCCGTCGTCGGCTCCCGCCTCGCCGGCGCGGCACGGATCATCGCCGTCGACATCGACGACCGCAAGCTGGAGACCGCCCGCTCCATGGGCGCCACCCACACCGTCAACTCCCGCTCCACCGACCCCGTCGAGGCGATCCGCGAGCTCACCGGAGGCTTCGGCGCCGACGTCGTCATCGAGGCCGTCGGCCGCCCCGAGACGTACGAGCAGGCGTTCTACGCGCGCGACCTGGCCGGCACCGTCGTCCTCGTCGGCGTCCCCACCCCCGAGATGAAGCTCGAACTCCCGCTCCTCGACGTCTTCGGCCGCGGTGGCGCGCTCAAGTCCTCCTGGTACGGTGACTGTCTGCCCTCCCGTGACTTCCCGATGCTCATTGACCTGCACCAGCGGGGCCGCATCGACCTCGGCGCGTTCGTCACCGAGACCATCGGACTCGGCGACGTCGAGAAGGCCTTCGCCCGCATGCACGAGGGCGACGTCCTGCGCTCGGTGGTGGTCCTCTGATGACCGCCCGCATCGACCACCTCGTCACCTCCGGCACCTTCACCCTCGACGGCGGCACCTGGGACGTCGACAACAACGTGTGGATCGTCGGCGACGACACGGAGGCGATCGTCATCGACGCCGCCCACGACGCCACCGCCATCCTCGCCGCGCTCGACGGCCGTACGCTGCGCGCGATCGTCTGCACCCACGCGCACAACGACCACGTCGACGCGGCCCCGGCCCTCGCCGCCGCCACCGGCGCCCGGATCCTGCTCCACCCCGACGACCAGCCCCTGTGGAAGCTGACGCACCCCGACCACAGCCCCGACGGCGAACTCGCCGACGGCCAGACCCTGACCATCGCGGGGACGGACCTCAAGGTCCTGCACACCCCCGGTCACGCACCCGGCGCGGTCTGCCTGTACGCCCCCGACCTCGGCACCGTCTTCACCGGCGACACCCTCTTCCAGGGCGGCCCCGGCGCGACGGGCCGCTCCTTCTCCGACTTCCCCACCATCGTCGGCTCGATCCGCGACCGACTGCTCACCCTCCCGCCCGAGACGGTCGTCCGCACCGGCCACGGCGACACCACCACCATCGGCGCCGAGGCCCCGCACCTGGAGGAGTGGCTCAGCCGAGGCCACTGAGCCGCAGCCGGCTCTCGAAACGCAGCTCCGAGCCCGAGACCGGGTCGGTGAACTCCAGCGTCCGCGCGAGCAGTTGCAGCGGACGCGCGAAGTCCTCCGGCCCGTCCTCGCGCACCACGGGATAGACCGGATCGTGCAGGATCGGCAGCCCGAGGGCGTTCATGTGCACGCGCAGCTGATGGGTCCGCCCGGTCGCCGGAAGCAGCCGGTACCGCCCGAGCCCGCCGCGCCGCTCGACCAGCTCGATCCGGCTCTCACTGTTCGGCTCGCCCGGCTCCTCCCGGGCGGCCATCACCCCGCGCTCCTTCACGATCCGGCTGCGCACCGTCACCGGCAGCGCGACCGCCGGGTCGTACGCCGCCACCGCCTCGTACTCCTTGCCGACCAGCCGGTCCCGGAACAGCGTCTGGTACGCGCCCCGGTCCCCGGCCCGCACGACGAACAGCACAAGCCCGGCCGTCAGCCGGTCGAGCCGGTGCGCGGGCTGCAGCTCCGCCAGCCCCAGCTCCCGGCGCAGCCGGGCCAGCGCCGTCTCGGTCACATGCCGCCCGCGCGGCATCGTGGCGAGGAAGTGCGGCTTGTCGACGACCACGATCCGCTCGTCCCGGTACACGATCCCGATCTCGAAGGGCACCCGCTCCTCCGGCGGAAAGTCCCGGTGGAACCACAGATGCATCCCGGCCCGGTACGGCTCGTCCTCACCGACGGCCCCGTCCACCCCCACGAACCGGCCGTCCCGCACCATCTCCTCGACCCGCCCATCCCCGATCGCGCCCCCGAACCGCGCCACAAGATGCTCCCGCACGGTCCCCCAGACCCCCGCGGGATCCTCCGGCAACCGCACCCGCACCGGATCGATCCCCTCCCGCTGCGGCAGGGGCGCACCAGGCGTCTTCGTTCTCCGTCTCACCGCTCCACGGTAACGAGCGCCGCGGCCTCCTCGATCTCCGGTACGGCGGGCGGCGGGCCACCGTCCCAGTGCGGGCTCGCCACGACCAGCTTCGCCCGGAGCTCCTCCGCCAGAGCCCGGCGCTCACGGGCCGTCGGCGCCAGGGCGATCCGGCGGCCCCAGCGGACCGTGTCCACCACCGCGGACTTCATCGCCTCATAGGCGAGATAGAACTCGAGATCCGCCCGCCAGCCCGTACGGCACACGGCGGGAGCCGCCCGCTCCCAGCCCGCCAGGACCCGGTGCCGGTCCGCCACCGTGTACGCCGTCTTGTGCAGATGATCGGCCAGGTCGTACACCGGGTCGCCCCAGAGGGCGAGCTCCCAGTCCAGGAAGGCCACCCCGGCCCGGTCGGTGAGGATCATGTTCTTGCGGTGGATGTCGGCGTGCAGCAGGCGAAACGGCCGCTCGGACAGATCCCGCACCGCCCGCTCGGCCAGGAGACCACACGGGTCCGCCGGGACGCCCAGCGCCTCGTACAGCGAGTCCAGCTCCGCGTCCGCCCGCCCGCGTACCTCCCCGACGAAGGCCAGGAGCCGCAGGGCGAATCCCTTCGTGTCGCCGTCACCGGGCCAGTCCGCCGGCACCGCCGGGAGGGCGGAGAACGGGACGCCGAGCATCTCGCCGAAGAGCCGCTCGACACCGTCGATGACCGCGTCCGGCAGCGGCTTGCCGTCCGGCGCGAGCTCGTCGACCCTGCGGCCCTCGACGAACTCGTGGATCTGGAAACCGGGGTCCGTGCCGGCGTGGATCAGCCGCGGCGCCTGGGAGACGTACGGGCGGATCGCCTCGAGCACGGCGGACTCCGGCCAGAGCGTGAGATCCATGGGCTCCTCGGTACCGGGCCCGGGGGTCCGCACCAGTACCGGCCCCGAGTCCGCCTCCACCCGGACGTTGCGGTTGTAGAACCCGGCCAGCGCGCTCGTGCTCGCGCGTGCCTCTTCGTAGAGAGCTAGGGCGTCCATGGCTGTCTCTCTACCCACGGCGCCAGCGTCCGATCGACCCGTTCCCGCGTCATCTCCGGGGGAGCGCCCCACACGGCCCGGGCGACATTGAGCTTGCGCGCGAGGCGGCCCGTGAGGAAGTCGCGCAGTGCCCGGTCGGCGCCGACGAGCTGCTTCGAGTAGCGGACCGTGTCGACGATCGCGGACTTGATGCGCTCATGCGCGAGATACAGGTCGAGGTCCGCCGCCGGCCCCGCCGTGGACGACGCCGGCAGACGGGCCCGCCACTGCCGGAGGACCTCGTCCCGCTGCCCGTCCGGATAGTCCATCTTGTGGAAGTGGATGCCGATCTCGTACAGCGGATCGCCCCACAGCGCCAGCTCCCAGTCGAGGAACCAGGTCAGCCCGCCGGAGACGATCATGTTCTTGCGGTGGAGGTCGGAGTGCAGGACCGCGAAAGGCCGCGAGGTGAGCCCGTCCCACCACGGCTCGACGACGGCGAGCGGCTCCGCCGGGATGCCGAAGTCCTCGAAGACGGCGGCGTACTCGTCCCGGTGGGTGTCGTACACCTGCTGCGTCAACGCGGCCAGCCGTCGGCCGAAGCCGCCGCAGTCGCCGGAGGCCGGCCAGTCGGCGGGCAGCGCCGGAGCCTTCTCGAGGGGGATGCGGACCAGCTGGTCCATCACGCCCACCACATCCCCGATCACGTGCGCGGGGACAGCGCTGCCCCGGGGCGAGAAACTGTCGAGCACCCGCCCCTCGATGAAGTGGTGGACCTGGAAGCGGGGATCCGGAGAGACGTACCGCAGCTCCGGGGCCTGTCCGACGTACGGCCGGATGCAGGCCAGCACCTCCTCCTCACGCCATACGCGTACGTCCATGGTGTCCGCGGCCGCGAGAGGAATGCGGACGTTGACCTTCCCCTCGGCGGTCCACACCCCCACATTGCGGTTGTAGTAGCCGGCCGCGGACTCGTCCGACTCCCGTGCCCGTTCGTAGAGTTCCAGCCAGTTCACGCGGTCACCTCGAGGAACCTCGACAGGACGGAGTCCGTACGCCGCCGCAGCTCGTCCAGCGAGCCGAGCGGCCGTACGGCGGGGCGCGCCCGCTCCGCCACGGCCGTCAGCTCCGGGTCGCCCAGGTCGAGCCGCTCGGCGACACGGTGAATCGCCAGGATCAGCGAGGGGTAGACCTCGCACGCCTCGAACTCCCGGGCGGCGTGCAGGAGCAGCTCGCCCGCCGCCCTCCGGTCTCCCTCCCGCAGCAGCAGAAACGCCCGGAACATGTCCGCCCGCGCCCGGCCCGAGCGGTAGCCCGCCCGGTCGAGGGCGGTGTTGGCGTTGAGGAACGAGGACGCGGCCCTCTCGTACTGGCCCAGCCGGGTCTGGGCCATCGCCATGGCCGTGTACGCCTTGCCGATCTCGTGCTGGGCGCCGAGGTCACGCTGGACCTCCAGGGCGGCCGAGGCCGCGTCGACGGCGGCCGCCGGATCCGTGAAGGCGTACAGCTCGGCCCAGTTGGTCCGGACGTTGGCGAGGCCGACGATCGCGTTCGCCGCCCGGTACTCGGACTCCGCCTCGGCCAGCAGCCGCGCCGAGCTGTCGAAGTCCATCAGGAACCGGTGCCCGAGGTGCATCAGCCGCTTCAGGTCGCCCCGGATCACCCTGTCCCCGGGCGAACAGATCCCGTGCACCTCCTCGGCCAGCGCGAACGCGCCCCGGAAATCTCCCTGCCACATGCGGATGTCGGCGACGCAGTACCCGGCCGCCGGCCGGGCCGCGCCCTCGTGCTCCGCCCAGACGCGCTCGAAGATCGACGCCGCCAGGCCGCTCTCCCCGGCGATGCGCCGGGCGTTCGCACCGGCCAGGGCGAGCCGCGCGGAGACGAGGGCGCGCACGGGGCGGTCCAGGCGGGGGACGAGGCCGATCGCACCGGCCGTGTCGCCGAGCTCCAGCTTCGATTCCGCGTCGAGGCAGTCCGCCGCGTCGCGCAGGCCGGCGAGAGCCTCCCCGCGCCCGTCCCCGTCCGGGCCCCCGTCCGGGCTCCCGGCCGAGCCCGCGAGGTGATCACGCAGGTCCTTCACGATGCCGTCGACGGCCTGTCTGCCGTTCAGCGCGACGGCCCGGTCGGCGTGCCGCTGGATCTGCTCCGGCGTGATGTCCGCGGCGTGCAGCCCGTGGTAGACCGCCTCGCGCAGGGGCGAGAGACGGGCCATGCCGGAGGTGCGTCGCGTCCCGTTCTCCATCCGGTCGGCCAGGCTCTCCCAGTGGTCCCGCAGCGTGCCGTGGACATGCCGCTGAACCGTGGGCGAGAGGTGGCGCTGCAGCGCCCTGATCATGAGCTGGTGCAGCCGGTACCAGCCCTCGGGCAGCGGATAGGCGAACGAGTAGGCCGTGAGCGACTCCCAGACCAGGACGTTGGCGGGCAGGTCGAAGGCCCGCCCGATGGCCTGGAGCACACCGAAGTCGAAGGTCCGGGCCACACTGAGCAGCTCGAGGATCCGCACCTCGTCAGGGGAGACGTGCTGGAGGAAGCGCTGGACGATCTCCTCCGAGGTCGCCGCGTGCTCCGGCCGGGCCGGGTTCTGCAGATGGGTGTCGACCGCGAGGTGCAGATAGAAGGGGAGACCCTCACTGGCCTCGGCGATCGACCGCTGCCGTGGAATCTCCGTGATCCCGGCCTGCGCCAGCAGGTCCAGCCGGGCCGCCATGGGCAGCCCGTCGACGTCCGCCCGGCGGATCACCGACTCCCATTCCGGGTCGTACGCCGCCCAGCGCAGCGCCTCGCGGCTGGCGAGCACCGTGAGGCCACCGTGGAGCTGACCCAGCAGGTCGCGCAGCCAGGCGTCGGAACCGTAGCTGCGGCCACCGGGCAGCGGCGTGGGCACCAGCGCCTCGTAGGCGTCGACGTACACGACGTACGGCCGCTCCGTCGCCGAGGCCCGCAGTTCCTCGGTGAAGAGATACGTGACGGCGTGCCCCAGCTCGGCGTTGCTCAGGCTGTCGAGCTCCAGGAGCGTGGGATCGGACTCGATCCGCTGGCGGCGCTGCCGGTTCTTGATCGCGCGCCCGGTCAGCCGTACGAGCCCTGCCGCCGTACCGAAGACGGGCAGGCCCATCGCGTCGTCGAGGATCTTGGAGAGGATGTCGCTCTCCTCGGCGAAGGGGGTGTTCTTCGGGTTCAGCTGCAGCTGTGGGTGCACCCGCTGCCACAGCACCGCGTAGGCGATGTCGAACCGGTCGAACTGCACACCCTGAGCCCCGAGTTCCATGCGGAGCACGGCGAGCGCGTCCTCCTGCTGGCGCATGGTCGGCAGCTGCAGATCGAGGTGGGCGGTCCGGCAGCTGTCGGGCGTACGGTTGCGTAACTCCTGGAGCAGCCTCGACTTGCCGATACCACCGACGCCGACCACGTTCAGGATCCGGGGACCGCCCTCGCCGACGGCGCGCAGCTCCTCGTCATAGGCCGAGAGCAGGCCCTCCCGGTTGAAGAACTTCCGCTGCAGGGCCGACACCCGTCGGTACTGCGGTCTGATGGGCATGGTGGCATTCCCCCTGTGTCGCCGTGCGCATGCGAGGGCAGGCTAGCGGGATCCGAGGGGTGCTGAAAGGGAGATCCGGGGGAGACCGGGGGCGCCCGGGAGCGCAGAAAGACCCCACATCGCTGTGGGGCCTTTCGCTGGTGTCCGAGGGGGGACTTGAACCCCCACGCCCGATAAAGGGCACTAGCACCTCAAGCTAGCGCGTCTGCCATTCCGCCACCCGGACAAGGTGTCTGTCTTTCCGGCCGCTGGGCCGTTCCGACGTGGAAAACCATAGCAAACATTCGGGGTGGTCGATCACCACCCCCGGTCCGGGCGGAACCGTGTGACAGCCGCATGTCGGCCGGTGGCCGCCCTTGGGTCCCGGGGGCGGGCGCGGGAGGATGGGGGCGACCACCAGCAAGCACGTGGGGCACGTAGTGGGAGGAAGCAGCGTGAGCGAGTCGAACACGGCCCGGGGTGTCAACGGCGAGAATGCCGAGAATGAGGTCGTCGACCTCTGTCGCGACCTCATCCGCATCGACACCAGCAACTACGGAGACCACTCCGGCCCGGGCGAGCGAGCGGCGGCGGAGTACGTCGCCGAGAAGCTCGCGGAGGTCGGGCTCGAGCCGAAGATCATCGAGTCGCACAAGGGGCGGGCCTCCACCGTCGCCCGTATCGAGGGCGAGGACCCCTCCCGGCCGGCCCTGCTCATCCACGGCCACACCGACGTCGTGCCGGCCAATGCCGAGGACTGGACCCACCACCCCTTCTCCGGCGAGGTCGCCGACGGCTGTGTCTGGGGCCGGGGCGCGGTCGACATGAAGGACATGGACGCGATGACCCTCGCGGTCGTACGGGACCGGATGCGCAGCGGCCGCAAGCCCCCGCGCGACATCGTCCTCGCGTTCCTCGCCGACGAGGAGGCGGGCGGCACCTACGGGGCCCGGCACCTGGTCGACAAGCACCGGGGTCTCTTCGACGGGGTCACGGAGGCGATCGGCGAGGTCGGCGGCTTCTCCTTCACCGTCAACGAGAACCTGCGGCTCTACCTCGTCGAGACGGCCCAGAAGGGCATGCACTGGATGCGGCTGACCGTCGAGGGCACGGCCGGCCACGGCTCGATGACCAACAACGACAACGCCATCACCGAGCTCTGCGAGGCCGTGGGGCGCCTGGGCCGCCACACGTGGCCCGTGCGGATGACCAAGACCGTACGGTCCTTCCTGGACGAGCTCTCGGACGCGCTGGGCACCCCCCTCGACCCGGAGGACATGGAGGCCACGCTCGCCAAGCTCGGCGGCATCGCCAAGATGATCGGCGCCACGCTGCGCAACTCCGCCGCCCCGACCATGCTCGGCGCCGGGTACAAGGTCAACGTCATCCCGGGGCAGGCCACGGCCCATGTCGACGGACGGTTCCTGCCCGGTTACGAGGAGGAGTTCCTGGCCGACCTCGACCGGATCCTCGGTCCGCGGGTCAGGCGCGAGGACGTGCACGGGGACAAGGCCCTGGAGACCAGCTTCGACGGCGACCTCGTCGACGCGATGCAGCTGGCCCTCAGGGCGGAGGACCCGATCGCCCGGGCCGTGCCGTACATGCTCTCGGGCGGCACCGACGCCAAGTCCTTCGACGACCTCGGCATCCGCTGCTTCGGCTTCGCGCCGCTCCAGCTGCCGCCGGAGCTGGACTTCGCCGGGATGTTCCACGGCGTGGACGAGCGGGTGCCGGTGGACGGCCTGAAGTTCGGCGTCCGCGTCCTCGACCGGTTCATCGACGCTTCCTGAGTCCGCCTGAGTCCGCCCGTTCCGGTAATCGCCCGCACGTACGCATGTGACCGGAAAGAGTGAATGCGCTCATAGGCTCGTAGCCCCATTACCTCCCCCTCGTTACAGGTCATGCGGTCCGCGGCTGGGGCCGCATTGCCAACAAGGAGGAATAATGATCAAGAAGGTCGTCGCTGCTGCGGCTGCCACCGGCGGTCTCGTTCTCGCGGGTGCGGGCATGGCCGTTGCCGACGCGGGTGCCCAGGGTGCCGCTCTGCACTCCCCGGGTGTGCTCTCGGGCAACGTCGTTCAGGTGCCGGTTCACGTCCCCGTGAACGTGTGCGGCAACACGGTCTCCGTGATCGGGCTGCTGAACCCCACCTTCGGCAACACCTGCGTCAACGCCTGACGTTGTGCCTCGACCCGTGAGGGTCTGAGCCGGGCCGGCCTCGGAGTGCGTGCCATGCACTCCGGGGCCGGCGGGCATTTCCGCCCCGGGCAAGGCGCCCGGTGGCCCTCTTCTTGAAGCCTAGAAGGCAGAAGCCGAGAAGGCAGGAAACGAGCTATGCGACAGGTCACGCGCAAGGGCCTCATCACCGTCGCGGCCGCGGGCGGCGTATTCGCCGCCCTCGGTGGCGGCTACGCGCACGCCGATTCGGGTGCGAACGGTACGGCCTCGAATTCCCCGGGCGTCGCGTCCGGCAATTCCGTCCAGGTCCCGGTCCATGTGCCGGTCAACGCGTGCGGAAACACCATCAGTGTCATCGGGGTGCTCAACCCCGCGTTCGGAAACACGTGCGCCAACGTCTCGCCGTCGGGTGGCGGCGGTTCGTCGGCCGAGGGCGGCGCCGGCAACTCGCCGGGCGTCGGTTCCGGCAACAACGTGCAGGTGCCGGTCGACGTCCCGGTCAACGCGTGCGGGAACAGCGTCAACGTCATCGGTGTCGGCAACTCGGCGTCGGGCAACGAGTGCGGCAACGGCATCGAGCCGACCACGCCGGGCCACCCGGGCGAGCCGGGCAACCCCGGAAACCCGGGCAACCCCGGTAACCCCGGAAACCCGGGCACGCCCGGCACTCCTGGTAACCCGGGCACGCCCGGCACTCCGGGGACCCCGGGCAACCCGGGTGACTCCGGCGAGCCCGGTGAGCCCGGCGGCCCCGGCACGTCCGCCGGTCCGAACACGCCCGGTACGCACACGATCACGCAGCCCGAGGCGACCGAGGAGCTCGCGGAGACCGGCGCCGGACCGCTCGGCGTGGTCGTCCCGGTCGGCGCGGGCCTGCTCCTCGCCGGCTCCGTGCTCTACCGCCGCGCCCGCCGCTCCGCCTAAGGACGGCAGCGCAACGCGCAGGGGCCCCGCTCGGCGGGGCCCCTTGTCATGTCACCAGGTGGCGCGGACCTGACGGATGATGCGCCGGCGCAGCCGCACCCTGCGGCTGCCGTCCCGGCGCAAGGTCAGGCGGTCCAACTCCCAGTGCCCGTACTCGGCATGGTCGGTCAGAAGCCGCGTCGCCTCCTTGCGGGAGACACCGCGCGGCACGTACACGTCGACAAATTCGTATTCCGGCATCGCATCTATTGTGCGGGCAGAGGCCCGGTACGGATAGCGTGCGTCCCATGTCTGATGCTGCGCAGCCCACCGCTGCCGAGGTACGTGCCGCCGCCGAGGCGGTCAAAGCCGCACTGGACCGTCACCTCGAGGCGGTCGAGCGCCGCTCGGGGGACGACGACCCGGCCGTCTACGAAGCCTTCAACGCCCTCGCCGCGGCGGCGGAGGCGTACGACGAGCGGCTCTACGACCGGTACGACGAGGTCACGCCCTTCGAGATCCCCGGCGCCGACGACTCCCTGCCGCCCTACGCCGGACCCGAGGAGCCGCACGCGCTGAGCGTGCTGATCCGTCGCGACTACGCCGTGGTGGAGCCGCAGCGCCTGCTCGCCCAGGCCCAGCGCATCGCCGATCTGGACAGCGACGAGGAGCCCTCGGAGACGACCCCGGTCGTCGGTGCCAGCACCCACGCGGCGCTCGGCGTCCTCTTCGGCGAGTACGAACCGGACGAAATCGCCTCACGGCACAAGGAGTTCGGTCTGGAGGAGGGCGACTCCACCCTCTGGGTCTCGGCCGCCGAGGAGCTGCCGGAGCCGGGGGAGTGGCTGGCCGCTCCCTTCGAGCAGGCGGATCCCGAGCGGATCGTCTGCCGCTTCGACGTCAGCGCGGTCTTCGACGACGAACTGGACGACGACGTGCAGGACCAGGACGCCTGATCCTTACGTACGGTGGAGGGCGGGGCACCGTACGTGTGCCCCGCCCTCCGTCGTACCGCCACTGGCGCGGGGGCTCAGTCCTCCGAGGCCGCCAGGAGGGTCTCCAGGAGCGGTCGCAGCCGGGTCGTACGGTCCTGGGACGCGCCTTCGGCCACCGCACGCGGCAGCGCCTGGTCCACGCCGTGGACGACCGACAGATGACGCTCGCCCCGGCCGAAGGCCGTGTACACCCAGGCCCGGCTCAGGCCCTGGGCCGCGTCGCCCGGCAGCACCACGACCGCGGCGGGCCAGCGCATCCCGGCCGCCTGGTGCGCGGTGAGCGCCCAGCCGTGCCGCAGCGCCGACTCCACCCGCTCCTTCGGTACGACGAGCTTCTCGCCCGCGCACTCCAGCCACAGGCCCTCCGCGTCGGCGGAGACGACCGTCCCGGTCACCGTCCGCCCCGGGGCCGGCACATACGCCACCCGGTCACCCGGGTCGAAACCGCCGAAGCGGCCGGGGCCGGGGTTGAGGCGCTGCTTCAGCGCCGCGTTCAGCGCGCGGGTGCCCGCCGAGCCGCCGTGGCCGACCGTGATCACCTGCGTCTGCTCGGCCGGCACGCCGATCGCCCGCGGAACGGAGTCGGCGACCAGCTGGACCGTGCGGTGCACGGCCTCGCCCGCGTCCCGGACGGGGACGATCACGACCTCCTTGCCGGGGGCGTCCACCTGGTTCAGCTCGCCGATGCCGATGCCCGAGACCAGCTCGCCGATCGGACCGGGGTCGGGAACGCGGGAGGCGATCTGCGGGCACACCCGGGCCGCCAGCACGTCCGCGAACACCCGGCCCGCGCCCGCGGACCCGAGGACACCGGGGTCGCCGCTGAGCACCAGACGGCAGCCGTCGGGCAGGGACTCCACGAGCATCGCGGCGCTCTCGACGTCCAGCTGCGGCGCGTCGAGGACGACCAGCACGTCCAAGGCGAGGGCGCCCTCCTCGTCGCGGCCCGGTCCGGCCGCGCCGGACAGCAGGGCCGCGACCGTGAGCGCGGGCGCGCCGAGGCGACGCACCCCGTTCTCGCTGTGCACCGCCAGCGCGACCCGCAGGCCACGCTCCCGGGCGGCCGCGGCGAGCGCGACCGGCTCGCTGCGGGCGGCCTCGCCGCCGGTGTGCAGGACCAGGCCGTTCGCCCCCGCCGCGCGGACCAGCTCCGGGCCCTCCCAGGTCTCCGGGGTGACGGTCTTGACCAGCCGGGCGAGGCCGTCGGCCAGGCTCTCCTCCGCGAGGGCGTACCGGTCGAGGCCGAGCAGGACGGGAACGCCGGGGCCCTCCGGGACGGCAGTCTCCCCGCCCTCGCCCTCGACCCCCTCCTCGGGCTCCTCCACGCCCTCGTCCCCGGGCTCCTCCTCCTGGAACACCAGCACCGCGCCCTCGGAGACCGCCTCCCGGACGGCCTCGTCCGGGTCCGGCACCGACAGCTTGGCGAGTCCGGCCCGCACGTCCGTGTCCTCCAGGGCCGTGTGCCCCTTCAGCGCGGCCCGCTCCAGCAGCCAGGCCACCAGGGCGACGGCCCGGCGCGGATCGCCGGGGCCGCACTCGGCACCGAGCAGGGCCCGGGCGAAGCCGTCCGCGTGCTCCGGCTGGACCCCGGGCACCGAAAGCAGGCGCCAGGGGTCCTCGCGGAGCGCCTCGGCGGCGCCCTCGCCGAGCACCGTGGCGACCTGCCTGGTCAGCGACTCGGGCGCCCCACCGCGCGCGAGGACCTCCCGCACGGCGGCCAGCGTCTCGGGGGCGGCCGACGGCCCCTTGACCGCGGGCCGCACCGTCGTGGCCGGCGCCGTCGCGATCTGCGCAGCCCCAGCCCCAGCCCCAGCCCCAGCCCCAGCCCCAGCCCCAGCCGCAGACGAAGCCGCGGCCGTGGGCTCGGGCCGCCGGGGCGCGGGCTCCGGCGCCTCGAAGAACGCGCTGCCCGACGTCGTACCGCTCTCCACGGCCCGTACCGCCGCGAGCAGATCGGCCGCCGTGCCGCTGAGCTTGGCGCCCGCCTCGACCGGCCCTTCCTTCTCGGCCTTGCGCTGTTCGATCCTGGCCCGCAACTCCCGCTGCGCGGCCAGCTCCGCCTGTGCCTCGGAGAGCGCGGCGGCCTCGGCGGCCTCGGCGCTCCCGTCCGCCGCCGTATCGCCGCCGGCACCGGCGGAGTCGTCTTCGGCCGCGCCGGGCCGGGACTCGGCGTCCTCGCTGTCGGGCGACGGCCCGGCAGCCTCCGAACCGAGCCCCGCGTCCGGGTCGCCCACGCCCGTCGACGACCCGTCTCCGTCCGCCGGCGGGGCCTGCGTGGGCCCCGGGGTGGCGGCGGTGCCGTCGACGGCCTCGGCGGGCTCGTCCCGCGAGGGGTCTCGCTCGGTCACAGGGTGCTCCAGTCCTGATCCGGATAGCGGTGCACGGGCGCCGACACATCGTCGAGCGCCCGGCAGATCTCGTCAGGAAGACTAAGGCTCTCCACTGACAAAGCGGCCGTGAGCTGCTGCGCGTTGCGCGCGCCGACGATCGGCGCGGTCACCCCCGGCCGGTCGCGGACCCACGCGAGCGCCACCTGGAGCGGCGTCGCCGCCAGCCCGTCCGCCGCCGTCGCGACCGCGTCCACGATCCGGCTCGCGGCCTCGTCCAGATACGGCTCCACGAACGGCGCCATGGTCTCCGAGCCGCCCCGTGAGTCCGTCGGGGTGCCGTGCCGGTACTTGCCCGTCAGCACCCCGCGTCCCAGCGGCGAGGACGGCAGCAGTCCTATCCCCAGGTCCAGCGCGGCGGGCAGCACCTCCCGCTCGACGCCCCGCTGCAGCAGCGAGTACTCCATCTGCGTCGCCGCCAGCCGCGTCCGCGCCGCGCCCACCGCGCCGAGCTGCCAGGTGCCGGCCTTCGCCAGCTGCCACCCGCAGAAGTTCGACACCCCCACATACCGGGCCCGCCCGCTGCTCACGGCGATGTCCAGGGCCTGGAGGGACTCCTCGAGAGGGGTGTGGGGATCGAATGCGTGCAGCTGCCACAGATCCACGTGGTCGGTGCCGAGGCGGGCCAGTGAGGCGTCGAGCGCGGCCAGCAGATGGCCGCGCGAGCCGTCCATCCGCCGGTCGGGGTCGGGCACGCTGCCCGCCTTCGTGGAGACGACCAGCTCACGCCGTGGCACCAGCCGCTCCATGAGTTGCCCGAGCAGGAACTCGGCCTCGCCCCCGCCGTACACGTCCGCGGTGTCGACCAGCGTGCCGCCCGCTTCCCAGAACGCCTTCAACTGGTCGGCGGCGTCATGCTCGTCGGTGTCCCGGCCCCAGGTGAGGGTGCCGAGCCCGATCCGGGACACGCGCAGGCCGGTACGGCCGAGATGCCTCTGCTCCATGGGCGCGAGATTACTGGCCAAGACCCCACGCGGAGAGAGCCTGTGGACAACCTCCCCCTGACGGATCCGGCACCCGCGCGCTAGAGTCCGGCCCAAGGGACGTTACTGATCAGTAAAGAGGGTGCGGATATGCGGCTCGGCATCAACCTCGGCTACTGGGGCGCCGGCATGGACGGCGACAATCTCGCCGTCGCCCAGGAGGCGGACCGCCTCGGCTACGACGTCTGCTGGGCCGCCGAGGCCTACGGCTCCGACGCGCCCACGGTGCTCGCCTGGGTGGCCGCCAAGACCGAGCGGATCGACGTCGGCTCCGCGATCATGCAGATCCCGGCGCGCCAGCCCGCCATGACCGCGATGACAGCCGCCACCCTCGACTCGCTCTCCGGCGGCCGGTTCCGCCTGGGACTCGGCGTGTCGGGCCCGCAGGTCTCCGAGGGCTGGTACGGCGTCAAGTTCGACAAGCCGCTCGCCCGCACCCGCGAGTACGTCGAGATCGTCCGCAAGGCCATGTCCCGTGAGCGCCTCACGTACGAGGGGCAGCACTGGACCCTCCCGCTGCCGGGCGGCCCGGGCAAGCCCATCAAGCTCACCGTCCACCCGCAGCGCGAGCACATCCCGCTCTACATCGCCGCGATCGGACCGAAGAACCTGGAGCAGACCGGCGAGATCGCCGACGGCGCGCTGCTGATCTTCCCCTCCGCCGAGCACCTGGAGGAGACCGCGCTGCGGCCGCTGCGCGCGGGCCGCGAGAAGGCCGGGCTGACCATGGAGGGCTTCGACGTCCACCCCACCCTCCCGATCGCCCTCGGCGACGACATCGACGCCCTCGCCGACATCTTCCGCCCGTACACCGCCCTGTACGTCGGCGGCATGGGCAGCCGCAAGCAGAACTTCTACAACCAGCTCGCCCAGCGCATGGGGTACGAGAAGCAGGCCGCCGAGATCCAGGACAAGTACCTGTCCGGCGACAAGACGGGCGCCGCGGCCGCCGTACCGCGGCAGCTGATCGACCAGACCACCCTGCTCGGCTCCGTCGACCGGATCGCCGACCGGATGAAGGCCTACGCCGAGGCCGGTGTCACGACCCTGACCCTCGCCCCGGCCGGCTTCACCCTCGACGAGCGGGTGGCGGCGCTGCGGGCGGGCACGGAGGCCCTGGAGCGGGCCGGTCTCGGCTGAGTTCTGCGGCCGTGGTGGGGGCTCGGGGGGTCTTCCCCGCCACGGCCGTCATGCAGCACAACGCGCCAGACGGCGCCCGGTTACGACTCGGGCGCTCCTTCTTTCGGCCGAATCGCCCGCCCCCTCCTGTTGCCCACCCGCCGCGAGCGCATTTGACTCGTTCTCTGCGGACGTGCGGCGTGCGGACGCCCGCATGGAGGTGGCGCAATGCTCACGGCCAAGAGCCTGTTCCAGGAAATCATCGACAACGACGAGTCCTTCCAGCTCTTCTGTTCCATCGCCGCCAGCGGCGAGGCCCAGGGAGGCTGGGAGAACGCCCGGATCGCGGCCCTCGTCGCGCCCGGGATGCGGGAGCTGGCCCCCAAGATCACCCGGCACGGCGCCGACGAGGACAAGCACGGCCGGATCTTCAACGCGTTGATGAAGAAGCGCGGCCTGCAGCCCGTACCGGTGCCGCCCGACACCGACTACACGATGCTCCTCGAACAGCGAGGCATCGGCCTCGCCCACGACAAGCTCCGCCGCGACGAACCCCTCAGCGAGCGGGACATCATCGTCTACCTCGCCCACAGCAGGGTCACCGAGGAGCGCGCCGCGAGCCAGATGGAGATGCTCGTGAAGCACTTCGGGGACCACCCCGAGCTGGGCAAGGCCATCCGGATGATCTGCGACGACGAGGACAACCACCTTGCCTACTGCCACGAGGAGCTGCTGCGCCTCGCGTACGCCGGACACGGCCGGCTCATCCAGCGCACCCTGCGCGAGTCCGCCCTGGCCGAGATCCGGGTCTACCGCGACGTCAGCCTCGCCGTGATGAGCCACATGGGCCGCATCCTCGGCTGGCCCAAGCCGAAGGCGGCCGTGCTCGCCGCCGGCATCCACGGCATGTACGCGTACGAACGGGCGGCCGGCTGGCGCAGGATGGTCGACCTCAAGATGCCCGAGCGGCGCAACGCGCTGGGCGGACCCGCGACCCCGGCCCCCGCGTTCTGACCGGGTCGCGTCCCCCGGCTACATCCAGCCGCGCCGCTTGAACAGCCGGTACAGACCGAACTCGAACCCCACCATCATCAGGATCACCGCCGGATACGACCACACCCAGTGCAGCTCCGGCATGTGGTCGAAGTTCATGCCGTAGATCCCCGCGACCATCGTGGGGACCGCGGCCATGGCCGCCCACGCCGAGATCTTGCGCATGTCGTCGTTCTGGCGCACCCCCATCTGCGCCAGATGCGCCGACAGCACGTCCGAGAGCAGCCGGTCGAGCCCCTCCACCTGCTCGGTGGCGCGGATCAGATGGTCGCTGACGTCCCGGAAGAACGGCTTCGCCGCGGTGCTCACGAACGGCACGGTCCCGGCGGCGAGCTTCTCCATCGGCGTGCCCAGAGGGCTGCTCGCCCGGCGGAACTCCAGTACCTGGCGCTTGGCGGTGTAGATCCGCGCCGCGGTGTTCGCCGGGTTGCCGCCCGCCGGGGCGAACACATCGGCCTCCAGCTCCTCCAGGTCGACCTGGAGCTCGCCCGCCACGTCGATGTAGTGGTCCACGACCTCGTCGCTGATCGCGTACAGGACGGCTGTCGGACCGTGCCGCAGCACCTCCGGCTCCGCCTCCAGCCGGCGCCGCACCGCCGTGAGCGGCGCGCCCTCGCCGTGCCGGACCGTCACCACGAACGAATCGCCCATGAAGACCATCACGTCGCCCGAGGAGACCCGGTCGCTCTCCGGCTCGTACGTCACCGGCTTGAGGACGACGAAGAGCGAGTCGTCGTAGACCTCCAGTTTCGGCCGCTGATGGGCCTTCAGGGCGTCCTCGACGGCCAGCGGGTGCAGCGCGAACTCGGCCGAGACATGGTCGAACTCCGCTTCGGTCGGCTCGTAGAGCCCCAACCACAGGAAGGCGTCGCCGCTCGCCCTCGCCTCGTCCAGCGCGTCGGACAGGTCGGCGGGGCCGTCGGCACGAACGCCGTTCTTGTAGAGGGCGCAGTCCACGATCACGCGCCGTATTCTTCCCCGCGCGCCCCGACCTTGCACCCGTGGGCGAACCGGCCCGCCGGGACCGCCCCACGCGCGCGTGCTCCCGCTTACCCTTGCCGCCATGGCCACGCTGATCCTCGTCCGTCACGGACGCTCGACCGCCAACACCTCAGGGGTCCTCGCCGGACGGATGCCCGGGGTCGCCCTCGACGAGCGGGGCGCCGCGCAGGCGGCCGCCCTGCCCGGGCGCCTGGCCGGGGTGCCGCTCGCCGCCGTCGTCACCAGCCCGCTGCAGCGCTGCCGCGAGACCCTGCGGCCCCTCCTCGACGCCCGCCCCGGGCTGCCGCTCCACACGGACGAGCGGATCAGCGAGTGCGACTACGGCGACTGGTCCGGGCGCAAGCTCGCCGAGCTGAGCGACGAGCCCCTGATGGAGATCGTCCAGGCCCACGCCTCCGCCGCGGCCTTCCCCGGCGGCGAGTCGATGCGCGCGATGCAGACACGGGCGGTGGACGCCGTACGGGACTGGAACGCGCGGATCGAGGCCGAACACGGTGAGGACGCCGTCTACGCGATGTGCTCGCACGGCGATGTCATCAAGTCGATCGTCGCCGACGCCCTCGGCATGCACCTCGACCTCTTCCAGCGCATCCACGTCGACCCCTGCTCCGTCACCGTCATCCGCTACACGCGGCTGCGCCCCTTCCTCGTACGCCTCGGCGACACGGGCGACTTCGCCGCCCTCGCTCCCCGGGAGACCGGTGACGCCGGCGGGACGGGCACCGGAACGGGCAGCGGAACGGGCAGCGGGGCCGCGGAGGTCGGCGGCGGCGCGGGCGCACCGTGATCCATCCGCGCAGTAGGGTGGACGGGCCGCTGTAGCGCGGGCCTTCACCACTGTCGAGACTCAAGGGAGTCAGGGACGTGTCCCGTCAGGTGTTCCTCTACGACCCACCGGAGCGTTTCGTGGCCGGCACGGTCGGGCTGCCTGGCCGCCGTACGTTCTTCCTGCAGGCGTCCGCGGCGGGCCGGGTCACCAGCGTGGCCCTGGAGAAGACCCAGGTCGCCGCGCTCGCCGAGCGGATCGACGAACTCCTCGACGAGGTCGTGCGCCGCACCGGCGGCAACGCCCCCGTCCCGGCCGTCGCCCCCGCCGACATCACGGACACCGCCCCGCTCGACGTCCCGGTCGAGGAGGAGTTCCGCGTCGGCACCATGGCCCTCGCCTGGGACGGTGAGGAACAGCGCATGATCGTCGAGGCCCAGGCGCTCGTCGAACTCGACGCCGAGTCCGAGGAGGACCTCGCCGCGGCCGAGGAACGGCTCCTCCAGGACGAGGAGAACGGGCCGCCGATGCTGCGGGTCCGCCTCACCGGCGCCCAGGCCAGGGCCTTCGCCAAGCGCGCTCTCGACGTCGTCAACGCCGGCCGTCCCCCGTGCCCGCTGTGCAGCCTGCCGCTCGACCCCGAGGGGCACGTGTGCCCGCGCCAGAACGGATACCGGCGCGGAGCATGAGCGGTCCCGACAGCCGGGCGGTCGTCGACCTGCTCACCCGGGGGGAGCTGACCGTCCGCGGCCAGGTCCGCGAGGCGTCCAACGCGGTGCTCCTGTGCTCCGTCGCCCACGACGGCGAGGAGGCCGCCTGCGTCTACAAGCCGGTCGCGGGCGAGCGCCCGCTGTGGGACTTCCCCGACGGCACCCTCGCCCAGCGCGAGGTCGCCGCCTACGAGCTCTCCGAGGCCACGGGCTGGGGGCTCGTACCGCCCACCGTGCTGCGCGAGGGGCCGTACGGCGAGGGCATGGTCCAGCTCTGGATCGATGCCGACCCCGGGGCGAGCCTGCTCGCGCTCACCGAGGACGAGGAGGCGGGGGAAGGGTGGAAGGCCGTCGGCCCCGCCCAGGTCGGCGAGGACCGCACCGCGCTCCTCGTGCACGCCGACAGCCCCGCACTGCGCCGTATGGCCGTCCTGGACGCCGTCATCAACAACGGCGACCGCAAGGGCGGGCACCTGCTGCCCGCACCGGGCGGCCACCTCTACGGCATCGACCACGGCGTGACCTTCCACGTGGACGACAAGCTGCGCACCCTCCTGTGGGGCTGGGCGGGCGAGAAGCTGCCCGCCGAGGCCGCCGAGGTCCTCGAACGGCTCGACGGCGCCCTGGCCCCCGGCACCCCGCTCGCCACCCGGCTGGCCCAGTTGCTCACCGCGGCCGAGGTGGACGCCCTGCGCGGCCGGGTCACCACGCTCCGCACGACCGGCCGGCACCCGGAGCCCTCGGGGCAGTGGCCTGCGATCCCCTGGCCACCGGTCTGACCGTTCGGATCCGGCCAACCCTGGTCCGCCGACCCCCACCCCCAGGGGGTATGCATGAACGGGTGCGAGCTGCAAGACCGCCTGATCGGCCAAGATCCCGCATCCGGTTCGTATCCGGAACAGGTGTCCGGTTACGCTCAGGTCATGCATGCCTGGCCCGCTTCTGAGGTCCCCGCCCTGCCCGGCAAGGGCCGCGACCTCCGGATCCACGACACCGCGACCGGCGGACGAGTGACCCTCGCCCCCGGCCCCGTCGCCCGTATCTACGTCTGCGGCATCACGCCGTACGACGCGACCCACATGGGTCACGCGGCGACCTACAACGCGTTCGACCTCGTTCAGCGCGTGTGGCTCGACACCAAGCGGCAGGTCCACTACGTCCAGAACGTGACCGACGTCGACGATCCGCTCCTCGAACGGGCGATCCGCGACGGCATCGACTGGGTCGGCCTCGCCGAGCGCGAGACCGCCCTCTTCCGCGAGGACATGACCGCCCTGCGGATGCTGCCGCCGCAGCACTACATCGGCGCGGTCGAGGCCATACCCGGCATCGTGCCGCTCGTCGAGCGGCTGCGGGACTCCGGCGCGGCCTACGAGCTGGACGGCGACATCTACTTCTCCGTCGAGGCCGACCCGCACTTCGGGAACGTGTCGAACTACGACACCGCGCTCATGCGCCACCTTTCCGCCGAGCGCGGCGGCGACCCGGACCGCCCGGGCAAGAAGAACCCGCTCGACCCGATGCTGTGGATGGCCGCCCGTGAGGGCGAGCCCAGCTGGGACGGCGCCAGCCTCGGGCCCGGCCGCCCCGGCTGGCACATCGAGTGCGTCGCCATCGCGCTCGACCACCTGGGCATGGGCTTCGACGTCCAGGGCGGCGGCTCCGACCTGATCTTCCCGCACCACGAGATGGGCGCCTCCCACGCCCAGGCCCTGACCGGCGAGTTCCCCATGGCCAAGGCGTACGTCCACGCCGGCATGGTCGCCCTGCACGGCGAGAAGATGTCCAAGTCCAAGGGCAACCTGGTCTTCGTCTCCGCGCTGCGCCGCCAGGGCGTCGACCCGGCCGCGATCCGCCTCGCGCTCCTCTCGCACCACTACCGCGCCGACTGGGAGTGGACCGACCAGGTCCTCCAGGACGCCGTGGAGCGCCTGGGTCGCTGGCGCGCCGCCGTCTCCCGCCCCGACGGCCCGTCCGCGGACGGGCTCGTCGAGGAGATCCGCGAGGCGCTCGCCGACGACCTCGACGCACCGGCCGCGCTCGCCGCCGTCGACCGCTGGGCCGCTCGGCAGAACGCCGAGGGGGGTACGGACGAGTCCGCGCCCGGTCTCGCCTCCCGTGCCGTCGACGCACTTCTGGGTGTCGCTCTCTAGCCGGCGTCCCGCTCAACTCCCTTTCACACAGCCGCCCTTGGACTTCCGGCCGAAGTCCGAGGGCGGTTCCGTTTTGTCCTGGCCCCGTGCTTGTTTATGCGCTAAATACGCTCCATGCAATCAACATCGCGCATGAAGGCTGCATTCGCAGGCGTCGCGCTCGGGCTCCTCGCGGTGTTCGCGGGACCGGGCAGCGCCCAGTCCGCCGAACCGTCACCGACCACCGTCGGGGACGTCACCGGCTTCGCCGCCGAGGGCTCCGGCTACCGGCTGACCGCCGGTCAGGCCCAGGCCCGCGTCAGTTTCGTCACCGACGAGACCTTCCGTATCGAACTCGCCCCCGACGGGAAGTTCACCGACCCCACCGGACAGGACATCGTCCTGCCCCAGGGCCCGCCGCCCGCCACCCAGTGGTACGACCGCGGCGACCGCTACGAACTCAGCTCCGCCGAGGTCACCTTGCGCGCCTACAAGTCGCCGCTGCGCTTCGCCGCGTACCGCGCCGACGGCACCCCGCTGTGGTCCGAGACCACGGGCCTGACGTGGAACCAGGACCGCACCACCCAGACCCTGGCCCGGGGCGCCGACGAGCAGTTCTACGGCGCGGGCATGCAGAACGGACGCGGCAACACCTCGCACCGGGGCAAGACCGTCGAGGTCGGCGTCGACTACAACTGGAACGACGGCGGCCACCCCAACTCCGTCCCGTTCTACCTCTCCTCCGCCGGCTACGGCGTCTACCGCAACACCTACGCCCCGAACACCTACGTCTTCGGCGAGCCCGTCACCACCAGCGCCCGCGAACAGCGCTTCGACGCCTACTGCTTCGCGGGGTCCGGCTCCGACGCCCTCAAGGACGTCATCGGCCAGTACACGAGCCTCACCGGCAAGCCCTTCCTGCCGCCCGTCTACGGCCTGGAGATCGGCGACGCCGACTGCTACCTCCACAACGCCAACCGCGGCGAGCGCCACACCCTGGACGCCCTGAAGGTCGCCAACGGCTACGTCCAGAACGACATGCCCAACGGCTGGATGCTCGTCAACGACGGCTACGGCTGCGGCTACGAGAACCTCGCCGAGGCCGCCACCGGCCTGCAGCAGCGCGGGATGCAGCTGGGGCTGTGGACCGAGGACGGCCTCGACAAGCTCGCCGACCAGGTCAAGGCGGGCCAGCGGGTCGCCAAGCTCGACGTCGCCTGGGTCGGCGCGGGCTACAAGTTCGCCCTCGACGGCTGCAAGGACGCCCACGCCGGCATCGAGGCCCACAGCGACGCCCGCGGCTTCACCTGGGCGCCCGAGAGCTGGTCCGGCGCCCAGCGCTGCGGCGTCCAGTGGTCCGGCGACCAGTCCGGCACCTGGGAGTACATCCGCTGGCAGATCCCCACCTACGCCGGCGCCTCCATGTCCGGCCTCGCCTACACCACCGGCGACGTCGACGGCATCTTCGGCGGCAGCGCCAAGACGTACACCCGCGACCTGCAGTGGAAGACATTCCTGCCGGTCACCATGACCATGGACGGCTGGGCCGCCAACGACAAGCAGCCCTTCCGCTACGGCGAGCCGTACACCTCCATCAACCGCGCCTCCCTCAAGCTCCACGAGTCGCTGCTGCCCTACATCTACTCGCACGCCCACCGCGCCACCCGGACCGGCGTGGGCCTCGCCCGGCCGCTCGTCCTGGAGTACCCCGACGACCCGAAGGCCGCGAGCGAGGCGGCGAAGTACGAGTTCCTGAGCGGTGAGGACTTCCTCGTCGCCCCCGTGTACCAGGACGCCGTCGAACGCGACGGCATCTACCTCCCCCAGGGCACCTGGATCGACTACTGGAGCGGGCGCACCTACCAGGGCCCGGTCACCGTCGACGACTACAGCGCCCCGCTCGACACCCTGCCCCTGTTCGTACGGGCCGGGGCCACCGTCCCCATGTGGCCCGGCGGCATCCGCTCCTACACCGACCGCACGCCCGACTCCCCGCTCGCCTGGGACATCTACCCGCAGGGCGCCTCGGCCTTCGAGCTGTACGAGGACGACGGCGTCACCCGCGCCCACCGCACCGGCCAGTACGCCACCCAGCGCGCCGAGGTCCTCGCTCCCCAGCGCGGCGCGGGCGACGTGACGGTACGGATCGGCGCGAGCAAGGGCGCCTTCGCCGGCAAGTCCACCGCCCGGCCCTACCAGTTCACCGTCCACACCGGCGACGCGCCGAGCGCGGTGACGCTCGGCGGCCGCGCGCTGCCCCGGCTCACCTCCCGGGCCGCCTACGAGGCCGCGGGGCAGGGCTGGTGGTACGACCGCGACGACCGCGGGGGAGTGGTGAAGGTCAAGACGACCGCACAGCGCACCGACCGCGGATTCGTCCTCGAACTGAAGGACACCAGCGCCGTCGGCGGAGCCGTACCGGGTGCCGCCGCCACCCTCACCACCCCGGCGGGCCAGGAGCTGGGCGCCGGCGCGCCCGGCACCGTCGCCGTCGACGTCACGGCGGGCACCAGGGACGCCACCGGAGTCGAGGTCTCCCTGGCGGCCCCCGAGGGCTGGCAGGTCACCCCGGCCGCGCCGATCGAGCGCATCCCGGCGGGTACCACGCGGCGGGTCGAGGTCTCCGTCACCCCGGCGAAGGACGCCAGGCCGGGCGAGGCCACGCTCACCGCGACCGCCCGCCACCGCTCGGCGGGCCAGGACCGTACCGCCGTCCAGCGCTTCGCCGTCGGCGTGATGCCCGAGCCGCCGTCCACCGGCGTCTGGGCGAGCGATCTGGTCTGGCTGAAAGCCACCAACGGCTGGGGCCCGCCCGAACGCGACCGCTCCAACGGCGAGTCGGGCGCGAACGACGGCCGCACGCTCACCCTGGCCGGAAAGACCTACGAGAAGGGCATCGGGGCCCACGCCGACTCCGACATCGAGGTCTATCTCGGCGGCCGCTGCACCGCCTTCACCGCCGAGGTCGGCATCGACGACGAGATCGACGGCTACGGGGACGTGGCCTTCTCCGTCGAGGCGGACGGCACGGTGCTGTGGACCTCGCCCCGGCTGACCGGGGCCTCGGCGACCGTGCCCGTCGACGTCGATGTCAGCGGCGCCCGCCATGTCCACCTGCGGATCACCGACACCAACGGCTCCAAGAGCGGTGACCACGGGGACTGGGCGGCGGCGCGCTTCGACTGTGCCTGACGGGCGCGTCACGCGAGGGACGTGAAGGGCGTGAAGGGGCGTGATCCGGCCAACCGCCGGGTCGGAAGCGTGCGTTGTGATGAGGTGTGAGGGTCTTGTCGACACGTGGTACGAAAGGACGCTCAGTTGCACCGTTCCTTCGCACGCAGAAGTCTCCTGGGAGCCGCCGCCGCAGCCGGCGCGGCGGCTCTCGTCGCCCCGCTCGGCGGAGCGGCACACGCGGCCGCCCCCGGGGGACGGTGGCCCACCCGCTTCCTCCTGCCCGCCGGCTTCCGGCCGGAGGGCATCACCATCGGCCACAGCCCCTGCGCCTACTTCGGCTCGCTCGCCAACGGCGATGTGTACAAGGCGAGTCTGGCCACCGGGCAGGGCCGGATCATCTCCACGGGACCCGGCACCGACAACCCCACCGTCGGCCTGAAGATCGACCGCGCCGAGCGGCGTCTCTTCCTCGCCGGCGGCTGGGGCCGGGCCATCCGGGTCGCCGACGCCCGCTCGGGCGCGCTCCAGAAGAACTTCACCGGACTCGGCGCCGAGAATTCGATGGTCAACGACGTCATCCTGACCCCGGAGGCCGCCTGGTTCACCGACTCGTACCGGCCGCAGCTCTACCGGCTCGCCCTGGACCGCTCCGGCGCTCCGGCCGGCGTCCCCGTGACCGTGCCGCTGGGCGGCGACTGGGCCCAGGGACCCGACTTCACCGCCAACGGCATCGAGCGCACCCCCGACGGCCGCGCGCTCCTCGTGGTGAACACCTTCCTCGACGGCGGCACCCTGATGCGGGTCGACCCGGGCACCGCGGTCGCCCGCGCCGTCGACCTCGGCGGTCTGAAGATCCCCCGCGGGGACGGGCTGCTGCTCCTCGGGCGCACGCTGTACGTCGTCCAGCAGGCGCTCAACCAGATCGACGTGATCCGGCTGAACGACGCCGGGACCCGGGGCACCGCCGTCGCCCGGATCACGGACGACTCGTTCCGCATCCCGACCACCGCGGCCGCCTGGGGTGAGCGGATCTATCTGCCGAACGCCCGCTTCGACGTGGAGCCGGCGCCGGACACGGAGTACGACGTGGTGTCGGTCCCGCGGGTGTGAGGACGCGGAAGGGGGCCACGCCGGGATCGGCGCGGCCCCCTTCCGTACGTTCTACTCGCTGTCGCCGGCGTCGCCCTCGTCCGGTGCATCCGGTGCGTCCGGTGCATCCGGCGAGTCCGGCTCGGAACCCTCCGGCGCCGCTTCCGGACCCGGCTGATCCGGCTTCGGTGGCCGCGTACGTCCGCCGGAGGGGCCGGACGTCTCGCGCAGATAGGACGCGTCACCGCCCTCCGTCGCCACCCCGGGGCCCGGTCCCGGCTCCCGCCGCCGCAGATACCGCTCGAACTCCCGGGCGATCGCCTCGCCCGAGGCCTCCGGCAGCTCCGCCGTGTCCCGCGCCTCCTCCAGCGTCTGGACGTACTCCGCCACCTCGCTGTCCTCGGAGGCGAGTTGGTCCACGCCCAGCTGCCAGGCCCGCGCGTCCTCGGGCAGTTCGCCCAGCGGGATGCGCAGATCGATCAGATCCTCCAGGCGGTTGAGCAGCGCCAGCGTCGCCTTGGGGTTCGGCGGCTGCGACACGTAGTGCGGCACCGCGGCCCACAGGCTCACCGCGGGCACGCCCGCGTGCGTGCACGCCTCCTGGAGGATGCCGACGATGCCCGTGGGGCCTTCGTAGCGGGTCTCCTCCAGATCCATCGTCCGCGCCAGATCCGGGTCGGAGGTGACCCCGCTGACCGGGACGGGCCGGGTGTGCGGGGTGTCGCCGAGCAGCGCGCCCAGGATCACCACCATCTCCACACCCAGCTCATGGGCGAAGCCCAGGATCTCGTTGCAGAACGAGCGCCAGCGCATCGACGGCTCGATCCCACGCACGAGCACCAGGTCGCGCGGCTTGTCGCCGCCGACCCGGACCACGGAGAGCCTGGTCGTCGGCCAGGTGATCTTCCGGACACCGTTGTCCAGCCACACCGTGGGCCGGTTGACCTGGAAGTCGTAGTAGTCCTCGGCGTCGAGCGCCGCGAAGACCTCGCCCTTCCATTCCCGGTCCAGATGGGCGACCGCGGTGGAGGCGGCGTCGCCGGCGTCGTTCCAGCCCTCGAACGCGGCCACCATGACCGGGTCGATCAGCTCGGGTACCCCCTCGAGCTCGATCACCCAGTGCCTCCTTTTCGAAGTTCCTGTCGTACGGACCAACCTTAAGGCTTTCCGGCGGCCCGTCCGCAGCCCTCGGACACGCCCGAAACCCTTCTCGGCCTTGATCGACTACCCAGGAACTCCCCTTGGCATCCCGCGAGTAAGGGGCGGTCTCACGAGAGAGACCGCCCCTTACAAGGTCGGGCACTACTTGCCGAGCATGTCCTCGACCTTGGCGCGGACCTCGTCCGTCGCCAGACCGCGGATCGTCAGCGTCGTACGGCGGCGCAGCACGTCGTCCGCCGTCTGGGCCCACTCGTGGTCACGGGCGTAGGCGACCTGCGCCCAGATCTCGGGCGCGTCGGGGTGGATACGCTCGCCGAGCTCCGGGTTCTCGTTCGCCATCCGCGCGATGTCGAAGGAGAGCGAACCGTAGTGCGTCGCCAGGTGCTTGGCGGTGTCGGCGGCCATCCGCGGGCCGGGGGCCGGACCGTCGACGAGGAGCCGGTGGGCGACCGCGTTCGGGTTGGCGATACCGGGCAGCGGCAGCCGCTTCGGGAGCGCCGAGACCGGCTCGTAGTCCTCGCCCAGGGGGTGGCCCGGCAGGGACTCCAGCTTCTTCATGACCGTACGGCCGATGTGGCGGAAGGTCGTCCACTTGCCGCCGGCCACCGACAGCATGCCGCCGCGGCCCTCGGTGACGACCGTCTCGCGCTTGGCCTTGGAGGTGTCGCCGGGACCGCCCGGCAGCACCCGCAGGCCCGCGAAGGCGTACGTGATCAGATCGCGCGACAACTGCTGGTCGCGGATCGAGAAGGCGGCCTCGTCCAGGATCTGGGCGGTGTCCTTCTCGGTGACCTCGACCTGGCCGGGGTCGCCCTCGTACTCCTCGTCGGTGGTACCGAGCAGCAGCATGTCCTCCCAGGGGAGGGCGAAGGTGATGCGGTACTTGTCGATCGGTGTCGCCAGCGCGGCCTTCCACGGCGAGGTCCGCTTCAGGACCAGGTGCGCGCCCTTGGACAGGCGGATGGAG